>NZ_JABVBA010000005.1:0-169406 GCF_013371425.1 Anaerococcus faecalis | reverse complement strand
AGTGAAGGTAAACATCATCTAGTTGCTACAAATGCTGTTGCTAGAAAACTTTGTCATACTATTTACGCTGTTTTAACTAAAAACGAAGATTATCAAGTTCAAGCTTAATTTCAATACTTATTTTTAGCCTGAGTCTTTAGGTTTGTTTCTCATGCCTATTTTTAGTTTTTATTATGTTATTTTTATTCAATATCTTTTTCTAATTTTTTTCATTTTTACTCTTGACTTTTAATGGTTAGTCTTTTTTATTATTTTTCATTAACTTAGACTAGCACTTTAATGAAATCATCACTTTTTATTAAACCTCCCCTCAAAACCTTGGCAAATATCCCCTCCTTCGGCATTATACAGTATCCTGTCATCTTCTTAATTTCACAGCCATCATGGCATTTTTTACCTATTTGGGTAATCTCAAGTAGACACTCTCCGATTTCAAATTTTGTTCCTAATGGAAAATCATAAAGTTTAATTCCTTCTGTCGTTAAATTTTCTGCAAAATCTCCAGGCTTAAACTTAATATTTTCATTTTCCATCTTATTTATTGACTCTATAGCTAAAAGAGAGACCTGCCTGTGCCAATTTCCAGCATGAGCATCATCTTTAAGTCCAAAATTTTCTATAAAAACTCCTTTATCTTGGGGGATTTTTTTAACTCCCTTAGTCTTTGATATATTTATCGATATAATCTTTCCATCAGTCATGATCTGTAAAATCTCCTTTCAAAATATCAAGTCCGTGACCTAAAAATGGTCTTATGGCATCAATGGCTTCACTCACAGCCTTCGGAGAGCCTGGAAGATTAATAATTAAAGAATTCTTAGCTATTCCAGAAACCGCCCTTGAAAGAGCCCACATTGGTGTAATTTCCTTAGAATAAAACCTTATAGCTTCAGAAATTCCCGGAGTATTTTTCTCTATCAACTCTTTTGTGGCCTCTGGTGTATTATCTCTTTTTGAAAAACCAGTTCCTCCTGATGTAAGAATTAGGGGAATATTTTTGTCTACTAATTTTTTTAATTCATCTAATATTTTTTCTTTATCATCAGGAATAATATTAAAGTACTCCATTTTATAATCCTTATCCATTGAATCAAGAAGAGCATCTTTGCACTTATCCTTTTTTTCTCCACCACTTCTTGAGTCGGATAGAACAATAAAAGCATACTTATAAACCTTCTCTTTTGTAGTCACCAGACTTTCCTCCCTTTTTTGAAACTAAATATATATCCTCAATAACCATTGACTTATCAAGTGCCTTACACATATCATATACTGTCAAAAGTCCAGCAGAAACCCCTGTTAAAGCTTCCATCTCAACACCAGTTTTACCCTGACATTTAACTAAAACTTCACAGAATAAATTCTCACCTTCAAAGTAAAAGTCTACATTTATCCCATTTAATAACAGTGGATGAGCCATAGGTATTATTGAAGAAGTATTTTTTACAGCTTGGATTGCTGCTACTTGGGCAATAGCAAGAACATCTCCCTTTTTTATCTTTTCATCCTTTATAGCCTTTATAGTCTCATATTTTAATTTTATTGAACCTTTGGCAAGAGCTTCCCTTTGGCTGATTTCTTTTTGTGAAATATCAACCATTTGACCTCTTCCAGACTTATCTAGGTGTGTAAACATCTATCCTCCTATCCTATTCATTGATTCACTTATACTTCCTTCTTCCAAGTAATGTCTTAAAGGCTTTTTGTATAAGCTTATATCAATAAGCTCACTCAATTTCTCCCTATCATCTAGACCTTCTTTTAAATCTATTTTCACATCTGAATGAAGACATGGTCTTATAAATCCATCTGACGTTATTCTTAACCTGTTACATGTTGAACAGAACCTATGAGAAAGCGGATCTATAAAGCCTATCTTAAAGTCAGAGTCCTTCATTTTATACAAGCTTGTTGGAGAGTTTTTATCAGGATTTTCAATCCTTTTTAATTCATATTTTTTTACTATATCATCACTTGATAGAAAATTATCCCTAGCAAAATCTTGAGTTTTGCCTATAGGCATAAGTTCTATAAATCTTAATCCTAAGTCATTTTTCTTAGAAAACTCTATAAAATCTAAAACTTCATCCTCATTTATTCCCTTTATAAGAACGCAATTTATCTTAACTCCCATACCAAGTGACTTAGCTTTATATATTCCTCTGAGAACTTTTTTTAAGTCTCCATTTTTGCTAATCTTTTTATACTTTTCAAATTCAAGACTATCAAGAGATATATTAAACCTATCTAATCCATTATCCTTTAAAACTTGAACCTTTTCTTCTAAAAAAAAGCCATTACTGGTCATTGATAAGTCTTTAATTTCTTCAAATGAAGAAAGGTACTTTACCAAAGTTTCTATATTTTTACGAACTAGTGGTTCTCCACCTGTAAGCCTTACCTTTCTTATCCCCTTCTCTACAAACACTTCCACTATATTTCTTATATCCTCAAAAGATAAAATATCGCTGTGGTCTTTTTTATTTATTCCATCAGGCATACAATAAGCACACCTTAGGTTACATCTATCAGTAACAGATATCCTAAGATAATCTATTCTCCTATTAAACTTATCTAACAATTAATCACTACTTTCTTTTGTATATAATATATTACTATACCAAGTATAACATTTTTTTAAAAATTAAAAAAACATTTTCACAAAATAAAATAGACATTACAAACCAATCCTTCTAAAGTAGATAAATAATTAAATTAAAGTTTTTCCACCAAGATGCATTAATCTAAATTAGATTAAAATAATGCCTTGACCTTCAATCTTTTATCTTAATATTACTTATATATTGAAAACATCTACTGCTATAAAAGATTGTTTTAGTTTTTTAGATTCATACTATACACTAAATTCTGTTACATTTTAGTTAATCTTATTTTCTTCCTAGTTTTACAACTTTCTACTTCTCTTGGTTTGTGTATTTATTGTTAAGCTTTTCTTTTTAAAAATTTTTGTACTTATGTGCTTTTTATATATTCAATGGTATCAATATTTTCTTTAGCTTGTATTTTATATTATATTACCTATTAGCATATATCTTATGGCTTTACTTGCTCATGTTTATTAAGAAGGTATTCTTATCTTATGCTTTAAGATAAAAATAATCATCCCAATTTTAGGTAGTAACTACAAATTGTTATGGAATACAACCCTAATTTTTGCAATATTTTCAAATAATTTAATGTCCTTATCCTAAACAAAGTATTTACATTTTTTATATAGTTAGGCTCTTTTTTTCAAAAAAACACCTCCACTTAGTTAGCTAATTTTAGACTATCTACTTTGGAGGTATTATACTTCATTCTCATATTAAATTTTATCTATAAGCTTCATACCAAAATTCAGCAAGTCCGCGTCTTACAACATATCCTTCTCTTATCTCTTGAGATTCATATTGACCTTTTATTTTACCTGAAAGTAAGTCTTTACATAAGGACAAATAATCCTTAATTATAGATTTATCTTTAAATGGGCCATCATGTCCCATACAGATTTTATCAATATCATCATAGTAATTCATAAGATTTTCTAATGAGCTTCTCATAGTTTCGATTTCTTTTTTAGTTGATCCTTGCTCTTTTGATTTACAAGGTATTATTATCCCTTGATTAAGGGCATCTCCTGCATAAAGATACTTTGTAGAGCTACTTAAATATCCAACAGAGCCTTTAGTATGACCTGGTATTTCAATTGTAGTTAGTACTGTTGTCCCTAATTCAAACTTATCACCTTCACTCACATTTTTATATTTTAATTTATCAGGCATATTCTCATTAACATAAGATTTTAATTCTTCGATATCTCCTTTGGGAAATCTTACAGGCCCTCTTGTTTCAATAAACCATTTGATCATATCTGGATTACCAAAATGTTCATCTAAGAGTTCATCATCCCTTTCATTCATGTAAATATCATCAAAGTAATAGGCGTTTCCTGCATGATCTAGGTGACCATGGGTTAATAGCACTAATATATCTTTGTCAGTTATCTCTCTAATCTCTAATCTAGGATCACCAATTCCTGAGCCTGTATCAATTAAAGCTGATTTTTTATCTCCAACAATCAAATAATAATTGTCTAAGTTATAATCCCTGATACAGTATTCATTGTCTGCTAACTTAATTATCTCTTTCTTTAATTGAGTCATTTTATTTATCTTCTAACTCCTCTTCAAGTTCTTCTTCTCTAATTTTTGCCTTGTGTCCTACTTCTATACTTATTTTTTCCATATCTTTATCACTTAAATTATAAATTAGTGTAAATATTAAAAATATAAGTACACATCCAATTGCTGGTAAAATAGCTGAAAGATGTCTAATATTTTCTGCAACACCTGGTGCTTGCATAGCCTGTAAAAGAGGCTGAAATCCTACTGATGATAAAAGCAGTGTAATAAATGTAGTAGATAAACTAGCCACTAAAAATACTACAAATGTTACAATTGAATAAACCATTCCATCATTTCTTTCACCTGTTAGCCATACGTGATAGTCTACACCATCTGCTATAAGTGACCAAATTAGCAATGAATAAAACCCAGTAAAAAATGAAGCTATTCCTTGTATAATAACCCAAGCCATAGGACTTACTTTCACAAATGCGAGAAGACCATATAAAACAGCCCCAATTATCATCGGCCATGTTATTAAATTCTTTTTACCGAATTTTTTAAGTAAAGGTTTTAGTAAGGGCATACACATTATCATAGGAATCATTTGAGCAATTCCTGCATAAGCTAAGGTTTTAGTTTCACCAAAATAAACTTGAAACACATATTGATTTGTAATTCCTGTAGTTTGTATGAAAAATTTTACTATAATATAAGCTAAAATTATTGATATCATTGGTCTATTTTTTAAAAATGACAAGAATAATTTTTTATAGTTAACAGCTTGCTTTTTCTCACTAGATGTTGTTATAACAATTCTTTCTCTCGCCCATCTTGTTGTGAAAAATAAGCATATTATAGAAAAAACACCACCTATTATTGATAATATTAAGAATCCTTGTGCAGTAGCTTCATTCAAGTTGTTAAAAATTAATAAAGGGGCTACTGTTTGAACAATAACATTTGCACCAAGCGACCCTATAGATCTAAAGTTAGATAATTCTGCTCTTTGCTCTTGATTTTGAGATATAGAATTTAGCATAGTTCCATAAGGAATATTCCAAAACGAGGATATAACTCCCCACAAAAAATAAATTATCAAGCACCAAGCCACTTTGAGTCCATAAGGAAATCCTGAAACGTCTATAAATAACATTACTGTCATTATTGCCATTGGCACAGATACTTTTCTTATTATATTATTATATTTCCCATATTTTGTTCCAGCAGCTTTATCTGTAAACCTACCTATAAAAGGATCATTAAGTGAATCTAATGCCTTACAGACTGCTACTATTACTGCAAAGTGACCTGCTCTTATCCCTACAATCGATGTCATAAATAATAACAAATATGTATTAACTATTACTTGTAAAGTATTTCCACCTAAATCACCAAACATATATCCAAGTTTATCTCTTATAGAAAAACTTGAGGCGCTCTCGACATAATCAATATATTCTTTGTCTTTACTAATATTTTTCTCTTGCATACGTTCTCCTTGAAATTATTACGTAAACGATTACGTTAATTAATTTATACTATATATAAAAAAATAAGTCAAATATTTATCACATATTTGACTTAAAAATTATTCGGCATTCTATTTCTTTTTTAACCATTTGAAATTTTTCTTCATTTTTTTGATAAATGCTATTATTAATCAATGAGTTTATTGCTACTCTCACAGCTTCTTTACCTTCTAGTATTGGGTTATTATCAATAATACATTTACAAACCCCATCTTTAAGAAAACTTTCAGAAGCTTTATTTCTTCCAGCACAGATGAAAAATACCTTATCTTGATAATTTAGAAACTTAATAATATTTGCTAAGTAAATACTCGATCTAGCAGTGGTTGCAAAACAAGCATCTATATTCACTGTTTTAAATATATTTCTTATTTTCTTTCCTAGCTTTTTCTCGAACTGGTCAAATCTATATAAATTGATATTTTTCTTATATGAACTTATATAATCAACAAATCCTTTACTGGTTTTATCTTCCCCAAAAAAAGTTTCATTCTTATTTTCAATCAGCAATATATTACTTATATTTTTATTGAAATAAGTCATCATTTCAACTGCAAGTCTTCCAATTTTTTCTGCCTGATCTGTAACAATTATATTTGCTTTAATATCATACTTTAACTTATGTAAAGCAATAATAGGGATATTCAAATCAAATAGATTATTAATATATGAAGATATTTTTTTATTCGAACCTACAATATAGATTATAGCAGCGTCTATTTTTACATCTTTTAGCTTTAACTCATTTAGTTTTTTAATGTATTTTCTATCAACTTCCTCAAATGAAGAGCCACTATAATATAACTCATGAAAATTTATTTTAGCATCGTCAAATTCACTCTTGCCCTGTTGATATCCTTCCCACAATAAATCTGTATAATATTTTGAGTTTTTATCTTTAATTGGAAAAATAACTAATACATTAAATTCTTTTCTAATGGCTTTAGCATTAAAATTTACTTTATAATCAAGTTCATTTGCTAAAGCAATTACCCCTCTTCTTGTTTTTTCTCCTACACCTTCTTTATTATTTAAAGCTCTGGATACTGTTGCTGTACTGACATTTAATTTTTTTGCTATATCTGATATTCTTATATTTTTCATTTATAACCCCTACCCATCACATAACAATACCCAAAACCAAATAAATAATTTCACATATAATTACATGTTTGATAGGGTATTTTTTAACATTACTAGCAAAATCAATTGAAATTCTAATATTTATACTCCTATCCAAACTATACTTGATATTAGAATTATTGCTTCTATCTTAATTATTAGACACTTTAACAAATCTATTATTACAAATAGATTTTTATATATATATTATAATTAATATAGAAATCCTAAAAACATCTTCTCTTTGTGCTGAATTTATTGAAAAGAGATTATATCTTAGTTAATATTTTTTAGTTTTTACTTTCTACTTCTCTTAGTTTATATATTATTATTTATGAAATTTGATTTTTTTAAGCCTTTTGTACTTATATGATTTTTATATATCCTACGGTATCAATATTTCCTTTAGCTTGTATTTCTATATATATTATACCATCTATTAACATATCTCTTATGACTTAATTAGCTTATCCTAAACAAAGATTTGCAACTTTCACATGCCTAGGCTCTTTTTTCTAAAAAATCACCTCCAAGTATTTAGCTAATTTTAATTTGTTAGACTATCTACTTTTGAGATATTGTTAAATTATTATTGCTTAGTTTTAAAGCATTTCTAAAAATGCTTGGACTCTTGTATTTATTTGACCTATATCAGCTTGTGAAAAGTCTGTTTCTAAGGATATATATGGGATATTTTTTTCTTCTGTAATATATTTTCTAATGCTTGTTGTTTCTATTGCATAGGTATGGCATGATTGAAGTTCCATATCAAGAACTCCGTCAACCTTGTACTTATCTATTAGTTCACCCAAAAGCTTGTATCTATTTTCATTAGGGCTCATTACAGAACATCCTATATTAATATATCTTTTGGCAATTGCCTTTAATGGATTTCCTGTATTTTCTTCCACAAACCTGTCATAATTTTTCTCACCAGAACAATTTTCATAGCTTACAACAACTCCACCATTGTCTTCAACTGCTTTTATAACTTTTTCAGTTGCTCCACCTATTGGACAACCTGTAATAAGAATTCTTGGCTTTTTCTCACGAGTTTCATCATATTCTTCCATAACTTTATCAGCCAAACTCTCTAGCTCTTCTGGTAGGTTTTCCCTATCAAATCTAAATGTTGAGCCAAATAAAACCTTAAAATAATCATAACCTGACATAGGTGTTGGGTCATATGCCATTGTAGATGCAAGCTTTTTGAAAGCCTTTCTTATCCTGTTTTCAAGTTTTATTTGTTCTTCTAATCTTTCTTCTGTAATATTAGTTTCAAACTTTTCTTCTACAATATCTTTTACTCTGATAACTTCTTTTTCCCACAAGTCAAGAGAATCTTCTGATTGATTATGTGGAAGCTGCATAACATGAACTGCTTTAAACCTAGCCATCAATTCATACATCTTTTTCTTGCCATCACAGGTTGTCTCTCCTATTACTAAATCTGAAAAGTGAAAGAAGGGACATTTATCTGTTATAGCAAAACCATATGATGATTTTATAAGTGGACATAAGTTTTTAGGTAGTTCTTTTTCGGCTTCTGCTGTTGTTTCATCTGAGGTTGAACACAAGCTTACTGTAGCAGCACCTGCGGCTTGGGCGATTTCTCTTGGAAAATATGTACAATACATTCCCACAACTGGCTTTCCGTTGTCTTTTACTTTCTTAACAGCTAGGAAAGAATTTTTCCTCTGTTCTGCAAACTCTTCAAATACTTCTGGTAAATCTTTTACTAATTTCATCTTTTTTTCTTCTCCTTTGCAAGTAAACTTGCTCCAATAGCTCCTGCATAAATTCCATCTTCATGACCATAAACATTTTTTTCAGTCTTTTTTGAAAGAATTTCTATAAAATAATCAATCTTTGATAAGCCACCTGTAAGAATAATATCTTTTGGAAGCTCCATTTTTAGGCACATCTTGCTAACCTTATCTGCAACCGAATCTACAACTCCAGCCGCTATGTCTTCTTTTTTTCGACCTTCTCCTATGTAATTTATAATCTCTGATTCAGCAAATACTGTACATAAGGATGAGATTGGTAAGATTTTTCCATTTTTAGATAAGTTAAATAATTCATCTATAGATAGGCCAAGCCTATTTGCCATAATTTCTATAAATTTTCCAGTACCAGCAGAACACTTATCATTCATCAAAAAATCTTTAACCATACCTTTTTCTATAATTATTATTTTTGTATCTTGGCCTCCAACATCTATAAGACCTATATCATCTTGTTTAGAAAGAAATTTCCCACCTCTAGCATGACAGCTTATCTCCGTTACAGTAAAGTCAGCATAATCAACTGCAACTCTTCCATAACCTGTAGCAAGGACCCTTGTATCCTTACTTTTTAAGTCAATATTTTTTTTTAATAAATTTTTATATATAAGCTCACTAGTCTCCTTGCTAGACCAGCCTGTTGGTAAAGAAAATATAAAATTTTCATCTCCTTTTACACAAACCTTGGCAGCTGTTGAGCCTATATCTATACCTACGTAGTACAAGTACTAAACCTCCATAACTTTTATAATACTAAAAGAGAGTTCATTTTCTTCCATAATTTTTCTTATTTCTTCTTCATTATCAGTGAAGAACTTATAACAAAGACCACACCCTGCTCCAAGTTCATCAGGGATGGGTATAAGTTCTCCTTTTAAATCCTTCTCCTTGAAAAATTCTTCTGTTAAAATAGCTTCACTTGTAGTATCAAAACCTACAACAACATTCATAAATCCCCCTTTCATAAGTAAAGTATAACATATTACATTTTCCGTTTCAATAAAACGTTTTTCTTAACTTAATTTATCATATTATGTTATTATATATATTAAAGATGTAAAGAAGAGGGGATTATGAATAAAATTAAGACAGAATCAAAAATCGGAAAAATAAATAGGACTTTTATAAAGGATGAGGCTTATAATCTTCTTTCCCAAAAAATTATTAGGGGAGATTTAAGACCTTGTCAAAGACTTAGGGTAAAGGAACTTTCAGATGAACTTGGTATTTCAAGGACTCCTGTAAGAGAGGCTCTACTTCAACTTGAAAGTGAGGGGCTTGTTTTGACTAAGGCCAATAGGTGGACAATTGTCGCACCAATCAATCCAAAAGAAGCTTTAAATATATATCCTATAATATACAGCCTAGAAGAGCTAGCCTTAGAAGAAGCTTTTGATAAAATTGGCCCAAAAGAAATTAGTAAACTAAGGGAAATAAATGATAGAATAAAGTACTTACATGACAAAAGTGACCAATTAGGGATAATAAAGAAAGACAATGAGTTTCATAACTACATAACAAACTTATCAGGTAATGAAGAAATTGGTCCCATTTTACAAAAGTTAAAAAGAAGGGTAGAAAGAATGGAGCTTTACTTTTTTGAAAACTCTGAAAGTAACTTCACAACTTATATAGAACATCTTAAAATAATAGAATCCTTAGAAGAGGGTAAGCTAGAGAAGTCTAAAAAGGCCCTTGTTAGAAATTGGACTTCAACTATAGAAACTATAATTAATTTATCTAAAGAAATAAATATAGAAGATAATGAAATTTCAAACTGATTTTCTCATTTTAGTATATAAAATATTATAAATAAAAAGCTTTTGCAGGCTTAATTGAAACTTGCAAAAGCTTTACTTATTTTTATATTAGAAAATTTTATAAGATACTTTTTCTCAAAATCCTTTACAAAGAAACTAACAAAGCTTACAAAAGAGTCTATCTTTATAAAGATTATTCTGCTTGAGGCGATATTTTAAGATCTAAAAATAAATCGTTATATAAAATTGTGGTCTCTTTCCCCAAGTCTTTAAAGACTTCAAGCTTATTTATAATATCATCATCTGGATAAAGAGTCTTATTCTCACGAGCCTCAGGACTTATTAGTTCCATTGCCTTTTTGTTTGGAGTAGAATACCAAACATAATCAGCATTTTTAGCTGCAACATCAGGTCTTAAAAGATAATTTATTAGCTCATAGGCTCCCTTAGTATTTTTACTTGTTTTTGGAATAACTATATTGTCAAACCAAATATTTGACCCCTCCTTAGGTATGGTATAGGATAAGTTTTCATTTATTTCCTGTGCCATAGCAGCCTCACCTGAGAATGTTATTCCTATATCCGCCTCTTCTTGAGCCATATACATCCTTATCTCATCTGCAAGTAGGGCTTTTACATTTTTCATAAAGGGTACTAGGTCATTTTTAGTCTCTCTTAATATCTTTTCATCTTTTTCATTTAAACTTCTCCCCTTTGCCAAAAGTCCAATTCCAAGGGTTTCTCTTGCCCCGTCAAAGGATAAAATTTCTCCCTCATATTTTTTATCCCATAGCTTTTTCCATGAGTCAAAGTCACTTTCATCATATTTTTTGTTGTTGTAAATTACACCAAAAGAACCCCAAAAATATGGAATAGAATACTTATTGTTAGGGTCATAAGAAAGATTTAAAAATCTTTGGTCTATGTTTGAAAGACCCTTAATTTTAGAATGATCAAGTTTTTTGAGCATACCCTTATCTCTCATCATCTCAACTGTATATTCTGATGGGAAGGCAAGATCATAAGAGGTTTTACCCTGTTCAATCTTTGCCATCATGGCCTCATTTGAATCAAAAGTTTCATATATTATATGATATCCTGTTTCCTTCTCAAAATCCCTTAAAATCTCAGGGTCGATATAATCTCCCCAATTATAAAAGTAGATATTTTTCGAACTTATCCCATCATTATTTGCATTTAATCTATTTTGTCCAAGAATAAGTAGGCTAAGTAAAAGGATGATTCCAATAATAAATTTATATACCTTATTCATAGCTTAGCCTCTTTTCTTTTCTTTGTATTAAATAATATCCAATAACCATAAGTAGGGATATAAGGAATATCAAGGATGATAAAGCATTTATCTCAAGAGAAATACCTGTTCTTACTCTTGAATAAATTTCAACTGAAAGAGTTGAAAAACCTGATCCTGTAACGAAAAATGTTACTGCAAAATCATCAAGAGAATATGTTAGGGCCATAAAAAAACCCGAAAAAATTCCACTTGCTATGTTAGGCAAAATTATCCTATTTAAAATTGTCATATCACTTGCCCCTAAGTCCTCAGCAGCTTTCATCATATCACGATTTAGGGCATATAATCTTGGAAGAACCATAAGTACGACTATAGGTATTGAAAAAGCAATATGTGATAGTAGTACAGAGAAAAACCCCATAGGAATCTTTAAAAGAAAGCTAAATAATATTAGAAATGATGCCCCCATCATTACATCAGGAAGAACCATAAGGACACTATTTAAGCTCAAGACTTTCTTTCTCAATTTGTTGCTTCTCATATAATATATGGAAATCGCCCCAAGAGTACCTATAATAGTTGCTATAAGAGAGGATAAAAGAGCGAGAATTGCAGTATTAAAAACTATATTTATAAGTCTTTTATCTTCAAATACACTTATATAATGGTCAAAGGTAAAACCTTCAAAGCTTGTCATATTTCCACCACTATTAAAGGAGTAGAAAATCAGATAGACTAAGGGAAGATACATTATTATAAAGACAAATACAAGATATATATTTGAAAACTTAGTTTTTTTATTTCTCATTTTCCACCCCTCTCCTATTTAAGATAGAAATCACTACAAACATCATAAATATTAAGACAAGCCCTATGGTTGAACCCATGCCCCAATTTTGGGTTACAAGATAGTGTTGTTCTACTGCTGTTCCCAAGGTTATAATCTTATTTCCTCCGATTATTCTTGTGATAAGAAAAAGCGATAAAGACGGAATAAAAACCGCCTGAACTCCTGCGACTATCCCATCCATAGAAAGTGGCAAGATTACTTTCCTAAAGGTTTGAATCTTATTTGCGCCTAAGTCTTCGCTAGCTATAATATATTCATTAGGTATAGAATCAATAGACCTAAAGATAGGAAGAATCATAAATGGAAGTTCAACATATGATGCAACCAATATAAAGGCAGGATTTGTAAACAAGATTCCTTCACTAGCAAGACCCAAAAAACCTGCTATGCTACCATTTTTATTAAAAAGTCCTATAAAGGCATAAGCCTTTAAAACAAGATTTATCCAAGTAGGAAGTATTACCAAAAGTAGAATCAAATCTTTGTGCTTGGCCTTTGTCAAAAAATATGAAAAAGGATAGGCCCATAAAAGCGTAAAAGCCGTAATCAAAAAGGCTGTCAAAAATGAATTGAGGGTCATAATTATATAGTTTTTGTTTGAAAAATATGCCCTATAATTATCAAGAGTTAAATTTCCATATATATCATAAAATGATTGGTATAGAAGAAGAAGTATCGGTGCTACTATAAATATCAAAATCCATATATAATAAATAAACGATAATCTTTGGTATTTTTTAGCCATCACTTTCTCCTTGTGCATACTTCTCAATTCTCTTGTCAAAGTCATCTTCACTTTCGTTATAACGCATAACATGTATATTATCTGCCTCTATAGAAATTCCTATATCATCACCTTCTTCAAAAACCTCAGTTGTATGAATCTTCCACCTAAAATCAGATGAATCAAAACAAATAAGCTCATTAAAAACGCCACGAAATAAGATATTATCAATATTTACAACTATGTCAGCATCATTTACAGAAACTATTTTTATATCTTCAGGTCTTATAACAACCTCTACTCTTTCATCTTTTGCAATACCTGCGTCAGAACAGTCAAAAACTTTTCCAGAAAATTCTACCTTGTAATCATCAACCATCCTAGCTTTTAGGATATTACTTTCTCCAATAAACTCTGCTACATAGCGATTTATTGGCTCATCATAGATATCTGTAGGAGGGCCTTGTTGGACAATCTTTCCCTTATCCATTACAAAAATCCAATCACTCATAGCAAGAGCTTCTTCTTGGTCATGAGTTACAAAAACAAAAGTTATTCCAAGCTCCCATTGAAGGTCACGAAGTAGAACTTGCATTGACTTTCTAAGTTTCATATCCAGTGCTGAAAGTGGTTCATCTAGAAGAAGCACATCAGGCTTATTTACTATAGCACGAGCTATAGCAACTCTTTGCATTTGTCCTCCCGACATCTGGGATACCTCACGCTTTTCAAAACCGGATAGGTTTACCATATCTAGAGCTTTTTTTACCTCTTCTCTTATGATTTTTTTGTCGGTCTTTTTTACCTCAAGACCAAATGCCACATTGTCATATACATTCATATGGGGAAATAGAGAATAATTTTGAAAAACAGTATTTACAGTTCTCTTATTGGCAGGAACATTACCTACATTTTTCCCATTAATATAAACTTCTCCCTTATTAGGTTCCAAGAAACCTGCTATCAAGTTAAGGATAGTGGTCTTACCACATCCTGAAGGTCCTAAAAGGGTATAAAATTTTCCCTTTTCCAACTCCAAATCAATAGACTTAAGGATTTCATCATCATCATAAAACTTTGAAACTCCCTTAAGCACAACTGAGTACTTATCAAAATTTTCACTCATATAATCACCCCTTTTTTCATAATAAAAAGTATACCATAAATAAATCGAATATATTACACATAAACATCTTTTATTAAAAATATATAAATAATCTTATAAAAGTTAAATAATAGCTTATATGCTTTTGAAATTTCCTAAAGATGCACTAATAGATGAATATAGGATTGAGGACAGGTAGCTTGAAAGCTTATTTTTGCTTAAAATCTCATCATTGGAGAAATAGTCAATAATTATACTTGCTATAGCTCCAGCATACATTTTAGAAAGAAAATTTTTATAATCATCTGGACAATTATAACCTAACTTTTTTTCGATATTTTCTATCAATATAGAAGTTACTTCAAAAAAATCATCATAGAAAAACTTCTTAAGACCCTCACTTCCAATAGAATCATAGGCACAATTTAAGATAACTTGATTATTTTCAAGATAATCCATTACAAAAAATATGGCTTTCTTGTAATCCTTACTTAAGTCAAACTCCTTAACTACATGTACTGCCTCATCTTCCAACATCCACTTAAATAAGTCTTCTATACTTTCAAAATGGTAATAAAAAGTTTTTCTATTTACATCACAAACTCTTACTATCTCTGATATAGATATCTTACTTAGACTTTTTTCTTTCATAAGTTTTTTAAGTCCCTTAGCAAATTTCTTTTTTGTATTATAAGATATTTCTTCATTTTTCATATTATCACCTTTATTTATTATACAATTATCCCAAATCTTTTCTAAAATAATTTATGGTCAATTTTTATAATCTTGTCCTATATCACTCACTTGTATATAAATTGACCATTTTAAATTAGATTTAAAATCCTATAATACAAATGTATAAATAGAAAAGGAGTAGTTTAATTTAATGAAAAAAATATTTAAAGAAATTATAAAACATCCAAGGGCTGTTATCCTATCTTTTTTTCTCATGATAGGCATATCTGTCTTTTTTTACCCCAGGATTTCGGTAAACTACAATATTAATGATTACCTGCCAGAAGATAGTGACTCAACTCTTGCCCTTGATAAGATGAATAGTGAATATGATGAGCCAATTCCTAATGCTAGGATTATGATTAAAAATGTTAGCATTAATGAGGCTTTAGCCTATATAGATAAAATAGAAAATATAAAAGGGGTAGATAGTATAAATTGGCTTGATGATATAGTTGATCTTAAAAAGCCTTTAGATACTTATGATAAAAACTTAATTGATAACTACTATAAAAATAAAAACGCCCTTATAAATGTAAGTATAGATGAAGAAAAAACAATCTCTGCTACAAAAGAGATTAGAAAAATCATCGGCGAAAATAATAATATGACAGGTTCTGCTGTTAATACCGCAGTAGCTACCGAATCTACAGTAAGTGAAATAAGAATTATTACTATTGTTGGAGTTATGTTTATGATATTTGCCTTAATACTTACTACAGAATCTTTTATAGAACCTCTTATTGTAGTAATAGGACTTTTTTCTGCAGTTATTATAAATGCAGGAACTAATATTATTTTTGGAGAAATATCTTTTGTAACTAATGCTGCAGGAAATGTACTCCAACTTGCAGTATCTCTTGATTATTCGGTATTTATCCTACACAGATACAAGGAAGAGAAGAAAAAATACAAGCAACATTTAAAGGCGATGGATGAGGCCTTAAACAACTCTTTTTCTTCTATAATTTCATCAGCATCGACTACTATAATAGGATTTTTTGCCTTATGTTTCATGCGTTTTGGTATAGGACGTGACCTAGGACTTGCCCTTGCGAAGGGTATTACAATCTCCCTTGTAACAGTTTTTACCCTAACGCCAGTTTTAATCCTTTATATGGATAAACTAATAGAAAAAACCGAGCACAGATCATTTGTTCCTTCATTTGAAAGGTTTGGAAAACTTGTAACCAGACATATGTATGTATTTGTTGCGATTTTTGTCATCCTTGTAATTCCATCCTATCTTGCATCAAATTCCAACTCGTATTTTTA
This sequence comes from Anaerococcus faecalis, assembly GCF_013371425.1. NCBI lineage: Bacteria > Bacillati > Bacillota > Tissierellia > Tissierellales > Peptoniphilaceae > Anaerococcus > Anaerococcus faecalis. Next base: position 153,137 of record NZ_JABVBA010000005.1, on the reverse strand, counting down.
TGGCTCAAGTAGGATTTTTAATGAAGAAACAAAACTTGGACAAGATACTAAAGAAATAGATGATGTCTTTGGAAAAAATGATAATTATGTTTTGCTACTTCCTAAAGGAGAGCTTGAAAAAGAAAAAGAACTTAGCAAGGAATTAAAAAAAATAAGTGAAGTTGATACGATTCTTTCTTATGTTGATACAGTTGGAGAAACCATCCCATCTGAGTTTTTAGATAAGGATATAGAAGAGAAATTCAACTCTAAAGACTACACAAGAATGATTATATCTGTTAAGGCAGACTTTGAAGGTGAAAAAACAACAAAACTCATAGAAAAGATCCAAAGTAAAATAAGTAAATATTACAAAAATGACTACCACCTAGTTGGAGAAGGAATCTCTACTGATGATTTGAGAAAAACTATAACAGAAGATATGAAAGTGGTTAATATAATAGCAATAGTGGCAGTATTTATAGTCCTACTTTTGACAGAAAAAAGTATATCTATACCAGTTATATTGGTTCTTGCTATAGAAACAGCTATATTTATAAACCTATCTATCCCATATTTCATGTCATCTACAGTGTTTTATATCTCTTATCTTATAATATCTACAATACAACTTGGGGCGACTGTTGACTATGCTATATTGTTTACTGAAAGATATTGTGAAACTAGAAAAATTTATAATAAAAAAGAAGCTATAATAGAAACTATTAAATCTTCCACAGTATCAATTCTTACATCAGCATCAACCCTTACAGTTGTAGGCTTCTTACTTGGAAAGTTATCAAGTCATGGAATTTTATCCCAATTAGGATATTTTCTAGGTTTTGGTACTTCAATTTCTCTAATAATAGTTTTATTTGTCTTACCAGGACTTTTATCCATATTTGATAAAATAATACAAAAAACATCAAAAGATTTAGACTTTAAGGAGGTCGTATGAATAAAAAATTAACATCCCTTGTTCTAGCTATCGCCATAGTAGGCACAAGCATAAGTCCAGCTATTGCAAGTGAGGAAAACAAAAAAGAAGAAGTTGTCTACATTAACACTAAAGAGAATGGAGATGTAGATAAAATGAATGTTGTAAATATATTTTCTAAAGGAAATGTAGTCGATTATGGAGATTATGATGAGGTTAAACTTCTAAATTCCAACAAAAAAATAGAAAATAATAAAGGAGAGATAAAGTTCGAAGCTGATAAAGAAAGAACCTACTACCAAGGTGAACTTAAAAACAATCAATCTCCTTGGGATATAGTTATAAAATACTATTTAAATGATAAAGAAATAGATGCAAAAGATATAAAAGGTAAAAATGGTAAAATTAAAATCAGAATAAAAATCAGTAAAAATACAAGTGTAAAAAATGACTATTTTGATAATTACGCCCTTCAAGTAAATACAAAGCTTGATACAGAAAAAATAGAAAATATAAATGCAGAAGGAGCAACACTTGCAAATGAAGGCTCGAATAAATTAATAACATATACTGCTCTTGCTGGTAAGGGGCTTGATAAGGAGATTACATTTGATGCTAAAGATTTTTCCTATCCTGGTTTTTCAATAAATGCTGTTAAACTTTCACTTGATGTAGATATAGATAAGGGTGATATAGATAGTAAAATCAACGAACTAATTGATGCTACAAAACAGCTAAATGATGGATCTAATGACTTAGATAACAAATCAGACGACTTAAAATCAGCTTCATCAGCCCTAAACGATGGTATGGAAAATCTTTCTAGGGGAAATTCCGACTTTTCAAAAGGAGTAGATACACTATATAAATCTATAAGTACGGTTCAAAATGGGCTAACAAGCCTTAATAATAAGTCTGAATCTTTAGTAAATGGATCAAATGAAGTTCAAAATGCCCTAAATGAAATCGAAAAGTCTTTAAATAATATACCAACAGACTCAGATAGGACAGGGGAATTATCAAAAGCCTCAAGCGATATAAGGGATGGAATAAAAACACTTGATGAATCTCTATCATTGGCAATTGATGCAACAAATCCTAAAAGCTATCAAAACACTTTAAAAAGTAAGGGACTTGACCAAGAAAAACTAAGGGCTTCAAACGATCAAGCAATTGGAGAGATAGATGAAACTATAAAATTATTAAAACAACAATTAGCCTTAGCTGAACTTAATAATACTTCTGAAAACAAAGAGAATAATCAAAACAAGGAAAATAATCAAAATAAGGAAAATAACACCAAAAATATTCCAAGTGAAAATCCTAATTCAGGTAATAATAAAGAACAAAGTCCTCAAAAAGATGAAAATAAAGATACAGATAAAGAAAAGGAAAAAACACCAGGCGAAAATGATGACAATATAAAAAGTAATGATGATAATAAAGAAAGTGAAAATATAAAAACCAAGGCCATAACTGCTATTAAAACTTCAAATCAAAATGCTGATATGATAAGGCAACAAATATATATGCTTGAAAATACTAAAAAACTTCTACAAGCAAATAACGCCAATATAGATGGTACAAATGTCTATCTTAAAGGAGTAAACGATTCATTTTCTCAAATAAAAAATGGAGCAAACATATTAAATACAAACTATGAAAAATTTGATAAAGAAATCCAAAATATTTCATCAAGATTAACTGAACTTAAAATCCAAAGTCAAAGATTAAGTGATGCTATAAGAAAGCTTAATGCTAACTATAAGCTCTTAAATCAAGGAATCATATCCTACACATCTTCCCTTGCTAAGATAGAAAGAGGAAATATGCAAATCTTAAAAGGAGTTGAAGACCTATCTACTGCAAATTCAAAACTTGTTAAAGGATCTAATGACTTAAAAGATGGTACAAATAAGCTAAATGAAGGTATAAACCAGTATACCGATGGTGTTGGTAAGCTTAATAATGGAATAAATGAATTCTATAATGAAACTTCTGGTATGGACAAAGATCTAAATAAAAAAATTGATGAGATAAAAAAATCCTTAGGAGATAAAAACACTCCAACCAAATCATTCTCATCAGACAAAAATGGTGAAATAAAAAGTTTACAATTTGTAATCCAAACAGAAAAAATCGAAAAAGAAGAAGAAAAAACTGAAAGTATTAAAGAAAAGAAAGAAGATAAAAACTTTATAGAAAAATTTAAAGACCTATTTAAATAGAAACAAAACAGGGACTTTTGCAGAATAAATTAATTGTTTAAAAATTATTACAAATTTCTCCACAACAATTTGGACTCCATGAGCCGGCAGGCTATTCTCAAATTGTCTATGAGTAACTTGTAATTATTAAACGTTAGAAATTCATAATTTTGCAACATTTCCTTTTTTTATTTGACCACTTATCCTAATATTTTTGCCACTTGTCCAAAATATGATGAAAATTAAATTATAGGTCTTATAATAATATCAAGATATATATATCAAATATTTTAAGGAGGTTAGTTTGAAAGTTGAGATAATCATAGATAAGTCACTAGATGATACCTTGGTAAAAATATATACACCTTCCTATTCCAAAGATATAGAAAGTATTCAAAAGTCACTTGAAAATTTAAATAAAAATGTCCTAGTGGGTTTTAAAGATGGTGAGGTCTATATACTTGATTATAAGGACATAGTAAGATTTACTACAAATGATAAGAAAATATATATAGAAACTTTAGATAATAGATTTATGACAAGGCTTAGACTTTATGAAATAGCAGAGAGGGTAGATAATAAGTATTTTTTAAAGATATCTAGGTATGAAATTATAAATATAGAATATGTAAAAAGACTAGACCTATCCTTTAAAGGAACTATAGCAATAGAATTTAAAAATGGAGAAGTTTCATATGTGTCTAGAAGGTATTTGAAAGAATTTAAAAAAATGTTAGGATTTTAGGAGGATATTATGAAAAAATTTTTTAAATATATTATTTCTTTTGTAATCGGAGTTGGTATAGGTAATTTGATTGAACTATTTATATCAATGCTACTAGGAAAGCTTATGGTAGGTGTACCAGAATTTGTAAATAGTCAAAGTTCACTTCTTAATGCAAAAATAATTGAAACAATCCTATATGGTGGTTTTGGAATAGTGGCAAATTTTCTCGGAGGAAAAATCACCTATGAAAATTTAAGTAAAAATACCATAATTCATTTTCTAGGAATGGTTATTTACTTTTCTATAACAGGCTTATATCTAAAATGGTTTGCTTCAATATCAAGTCTTATAATACCATTAGTAAGCTTCACTCTTATATATGCACTTATATGGTATATAATCTATAGGACGGAGAAAATGGAGGTTCAAAAGATTAATAAAAAATTAAATGAAATTAACAAAGAATAAACAACAAAATAGTGAGAGTATATGAAAAGTTTGGTGTATCAACCTAAATCCTTATAAGAAGGTAAGGGTTGATACATTTTTATGTATCAATATTTATCCATTCCCATGAAATAGAACTTAACTTAATTTTACTTAAGCTAATAAGCCGTCAAAATTTATGAAAATTTGCAGATATTTTATATACTTTCTACTTTTTTCTAGGATATAATTATTTGAAAATATTGTTTTGCTTCTGCTTTTTTGGAATATTAAAATGGGGCTATTGCAGAATGAATTAATTGTTCTAAAATCATTACAACGAAAATTTTCTCAATGAACTCAGCCTATTTTCAAATTATCTATGGCTTACTTGTAATGATAGAGTGTTAGAAATTCACAATTTTACAACAGTCCCATTTTTTATCTATAAACTATTTTACAATTTTTAGCTTGTTTAACTAATTATCAAATTTTTCAATAAATAGATTTACTATATTGTCTATATTAAATCCTAACTCTTTAGTAACTTCCTCACCTTTGCCTGAAATTCCAAAGTCATTTATAGAAACATTTATTCCTTTGTCACCTGTAAATTCACTCCAACCAAATGATGAAGCCATTTCTATACTTATCCTATTTTTAATATTTGATGGCAAGATTTTTTCCTTATATTCTTTATCTTGTTTTCTAAATAATTCCATTGAAGGCATACTTGCTACTCTTACATATTTGCCTTTTTCTTTTAATTTTTCTTGTGCTTTTAGAGCAAGATCTACTTCTGAACCCGTTGCTATAAGTATTCCATCAACTTTTTCACTGTCTTTTATTATATAGGCTCCCTTTTCGATTGTTTCAATTTCCTCTGTTTCTTTTAGATTCTTTAAATTTTGGCGTGATAGAACTATCACTACTGGACTTTCTTTGCTCTCTAGAGCTATTTTCCATGATAGCCTTACTTCATTCGCATCTGCAGGCCTTAATACTATAATGTTTGGAATAGATCTTAACATAGCTAATTGCTCTACTGCTTCATGCGTAGGACCATCTTCTCCAACTGCTATAGAATCATGGGTAAATACATATGTTAGTGGTAGTTTTGAAAGGGCTGACAATCTGATTGCAGCTTTTAGATAATCTGCAAATACAAAAAATGTAGATACATGATGGAAGCTACCCCCATGAGCTATTATTCCATTACCAATCGCTGCCATTGCAAATTCTCTTACCCCATACCAAATATTTCTACCTTTTGGATCATCTTTAAAAGATTTTGATTTCTTTATATCTGTTTTATTAGATGAAAATAGATCGGCACTTCCACCCCAAAAGTTTATTTCATTTTTGGCTATATCCTGAATTATTTGTCCACTTGATGCCCTACTTGCTAGAGCATCCATTTTTGAGTCATATTTCTTTACATTTCTAAATAGATTTTCATCAATTTTTCTTTCAATTCCATTTATTAGTGATTTGTAGTTGTCTGGAAAGTAAATTTCATATTGGCTTAAAAGTTCATTCCATTTTTTGTTTTTTTCTTTTCCCCTTTTTATTATTTCTTCTTCAAACTTTTTATATACTTCTTCTGGTATTTTGAAGTCTTCATATTCCCACTTATAAGATTTTTTTGCAAAGTCAAAGTCTTCTTTTCCTATAGGTGCCCCATGAACTTTATTTGTACCTTGATTTTGAGAACCATAGCCAATTATTGTTTTTATCTCTATTAGGCTTGGCTTATTTTCTTTTTTAGCATCTTCTATTGCCTTGTATATATCCTCTAGATTTTCTCCATCTTCAACTTTGATGTAATTCCAGTTAATAGATTCCATTCTTTTTTCTATGTCTTCTGAGAAAGATGTTGATAGATTTCCATCTAGGCATATATTATTAGAATCATATAATACTATCAGCTTATCAAGTTTTAAATGCCCTGCAAGGCTCATAGATTCATAGGATATTCCTTCCATCAAGTCACCATCTCCACATAAAGCGTAAGTATAGTGATCAATTATTGGAAATTCTGGCTTATTATATAAGGAAGCCATATGTTTTTCAGCAATTGCCATTCCTACAGCATTAGCAATTCCTTGTCCTAGAGGACCAGTTGTGACTTCTACTCCATCTGTATGCATCCTTTCTGGATGACCTGGAGTTTTTGATCCTATTTGTCTAAAATTTTTTAAGTCGTCTATGCTTAAGTCATATCCTGAAAGGTGAAGTAGTGAATATAGCAAGGCAGAGCCATGGCCTGCTGATAAAACAAATCTATCTCTATTAAACCATGAAGAGTTTTTTGGGTTTACATTTAAGATTTTGTTCCATAGAACATAGGCCATTGGTCCTGCTCCCATTACTATGCCTGGATGACCACTATTGGCTTTTTCTATTTGTGCTATTGATAGGCTTCTTACTGCAGAGACAGCTAAAGCATCGTTTTTATCAAACATATCTTTCTCCTACTTTTCTCTTTTAACAAAGTTATCCCAGTCTTTTTTGAAATTTTCTATTCCTTGACTTGTTAGTGGGTGGGTCCACATTTTCTCAAATAATGTTCCTGGTATTGTTGCTATATCACTTCCTGCTAAGGCTGCTTCTTCTAGATGTTTGTTTGTTCTTATTGATGCTGCTATTATTTCACTTTCAAGTCCATAGTTTTCTAGAACTTGTTTTAATTTATAGATTAGTTCTACTCCATCTTCTCCCATATCGTCTATTCTTCCTATAAATGGTGATATATAGCTTGCTCCTGCTTTTGCTGCCATTAGTCCTTGGCTTACTGAGAATATTAGGGTACAGTTTGTCTTTATCCCTTCTTTTGAAAGGGTGTTTATTGCTTTTAGACCTTCTTCTGTCATTGGTATCTTTACTACTATATTTTCTGCCCATTTTGCTATTTCTCTTGCTTGTTTTACCATCTCATCATATGTGTAGCTTGTAACTTCTGCTGATATTGGGCCATCTACTATTGATGCTATTTCTGTTACTACTTCTTTGAAGTCTCTTCCTTCTTTGTTTATTAGTGAGGGATTGGTTGTTACTCCATCACATAGACCTAGGTCATTTATTCGTTTTATTTGTTCGACATTTGCTGTGTCTAGAAAAAATTTCATTTTTTACTCCTTTTATTTTTCTAATAATATTTTACTTAATACCTTTATTAAATATAAGTTAAAATAAAACATTTTATGGAATATTAAGCGATAATCTCTATAATATCGTTTTCTTTAAATGTAGGGAAGCTATTATCTTTAACATGAATAGAGCCTGGTAGTACACTTTCATTCGATCCAATATGAACTGCAACATGTCCTAATTTATTGAAATTATCATTTGCAACTTCCCCAACTTTTTCAATCTCATATTCAATATTATTTATAATAAGCATACCACCAACCTTAAAATATTCTTTAATTTCATCTCTTTTAAAATCAATTATTACACTAAAATCTTTTAATTCAGGTGGAGCTTCTACACCAAAAAGAATAAATATCTTATCGTCTTTGAATTCATTAACTAATTGCCCAACTTCAATTATTTTAATTTTCATTATAAAACTCTCCTTTTTTAATCACATTTATAAACAAATCACTTCATATATAATTACAAACCTACTTAATTTTGTTAAATTTATTTTATTATATCATACAATTAATAACTAGATTTTCAAATGTAAAATATGTTATAATATTACCGAATATATTCAAAAGAGGAGTAATTATGAAACAAAGATTAGATTTGCTAGTAGATGTAGCATCAATGTTTTACGAGAATGATATAACTCAAACAGAAATATCAAAAAAGTTAAAGATTTCCAGACCAACAGTTGCTGCACTTTTACAAGAAGCAAAAAAACAAGGAATTGTTAGAATATCTATTGTAAATCAAAATACCAATTCAGTTAAGATTCAAGAAGAAATAAAACTTAAATATAATGTAAAAGAAGTTATAGTATCTAGCAGTAATTCTATGAATCCTAAATTAGATGTAGGCATTCTGTGTGCAGAATATATAGAAAATAGAAGTAATGAAAACTTAAAAATTGGTATAGGCTTTGGTACAACTGTAAATAGCTTTATAAAAAGTGCAAACTATATTAAAACTAACTTTAAAAGCATTGTACCTATTATGGGCGGAGTTGAATTAGAAAACGAAGCATTACATTCAAATTTGTTATGTTTTACTTTATCTCAAAAATATAGGTGTAAAAGAAGTTTCTTTTATGCTCCAGTAAAAGCTGAAAATCAATCTCAAAAACAAATGTTAATGGATTCAAAATTTGTAAACAAAGCAATTGATAATGCCAAAAGTGTTGACATAGCAATAGTGGGTGTTGGAAATCCTTTAAAAAGTTCAACTTACTTGAAACTAGATTATATTAAAAAGAAAGATCTCAATATACTCAATAAAAATTCAGCAGTTGGAGATATAGTAACTACATTTTTCGATTCTAATACAAAACCAATAAAAACACCTTTAACTGATAATTTTATAGGACTAAATATAAATGATTTAAAAGAAATTCCTGAGGTTGTTGTTTTAGCCAGCGGAATAGAAAAGCTAGACGCTATAAAAGCATTAATTATGAATGATGTTGCTGACACATTTATAATTGATTATGACATAGCAAAAAATTTATTATAAATTTATTCATTCTATTAATATTTCTTTATTAAATAAATATATATTACAGAAAATCCAAACCTCTCCTCATTGCTTCTAATGAGGAGTAGCCCTATTAATCTAGTAATCGAATATTTGCTTGAAAGTATTCTTATTATTTTATCATATCTTCTATTTCATCATTTATTTTTAATGTTATTTGTTATTCTAAGTTTGAAATAAGCCTCATCCTTATTTTTAAACGTTTAAGATTTTGCTATTTCATAAATCTATTATTCTCTTTTTACTTCTATATTATTCCCATTACTATATAAAACTTTTGATAATACTGTGTTTTTATTACTTTTGAAACTTTTATAGTTTAAAATTTTTAGATATAAATTCTAACATTGTATTAAAGAGTGCTTTTTCATTTAATTATTTTTTCTAAACTATATTCCTGTTTTTTATATATCATAGTATCTGTTTTTTGTTATATAATTATATTTTTAGCATTCATTTTCTATGCTTTTCTATCAATTTGTAAGCAGTATTTTTTAGATATAATTACTCCTCTTCCTCCATAATTTCTTTAAAAACTCAGAACAAAGTAGTTTTTAATAACCTTATTATAAACAGAATCATTAATTAAATTTAATAAAATTTTATTATTAATTATAAAATATAATTGATAATTTTATACACATGCTATTTATTAAAAATATTTATCAATCAAGGCTTCAATTGACCTTTATTTTACACAATTATATTGATTTCATCTAAATAGTATTTATATTTAACAACTAAACTATAATATATTAATCGCCTATTATTACAATTTTGCACTTTCTAATTCTCGATCTTGTTTTATCAAAATCAACAAAATATATATATCCCGTTTTCCCGATTGAAAGTTCATTATTTTCAACAGCGAATGTTTCAGATGATCCTATAATGGTCGATTTAATATGAGCATCACCATTCCATAAAGCAGTCTTATCACCATTAGGCAAGTATTCTGATGCATTTGGCCATGACTCAACTGCTTCATAATGAGCTTTTCCAGGATAATTATATCGCTCTGAATCATCATGATCTGGTACTATTTTTTTTAAAGAAGAATTTAAATCATACTGTAAATATTCCGTACCATCTTCAAATTTATCATGTGAATATTCTTCAAAATAAACAGAACACGTAGTATGAGGACTTATTACAACACATATTCCATCTTTTATCTTGCTTTCTTTAATTGCATCTTTTACCATATTAGTAATGTCTGCAAATTTAACCCTTTTCCCTTTCAAATTTAATTCGATTGTTTTTATCTTAACCATATCTAATTCCTATCTTTAACTGCTTTAACAAGAGATTCAACCATATCTTTTAACATTTTTTTAGGATTATCAGCTTTTACAATTCCACTGGTACATCCTGTTCCATCTGCTCCCATGAGTATTGTTCTATATACATCTTTAGCTGAACTTATACCTGCAGCCTGCATAATCAATACATCTTTATTGGCTTTTCTAATAATAGAATTTGTTTTATTAATGTATGACTCATCGCTTACTTTTCCAGTTCCTATTAATTCTGTTGGTTCACATAAAATAATATCCGGATTAAATGTTGCAATGGATCTAGCCTCATCAATACTATCAGCACAGACTATAGTAATAATCCCTAATTGCTTTGCTCTTTTAACTGATCTGGATAAATCTGATATAGATTGTTGATGCTCTGCATGATTTAAAAAAGTAGCCTCTACACCAATATCTTTTAAAGTCTCAGGTACTACTCTACCCATTCCTCGACCTAGCTCTATTTGATCAATGTGTTGAGCTGAAACTTTAATATATTTAAAACAATCTACTAATTCTTTAAGATATATATTAGGACTTGTTACATAAATATCTATTATATCTTTATATTTATTAGCAAGATCATTAGCAACTTTTGATAATTCAAGTGTTTCTTTTCTTAAAAGATAAGATTTCGGATTAAATATAAAAAAAGGTTTCTTTTTTATCATAAATATCTCCTTATTTAAACATAATTGTGTCAAATACATGATAATAATGCTTTAATACATTAATAAAACTAGACTCTGCGACTTGATTCATTTCTGCATAATTATTGGTTTTACTATTTAAAATATCTTTGTGTGCAGCAGTTATAAAGTCGGTATAAATATTTATTTTACTTATACCATTTTTTACACATTTATTTAAATTCTTATCACCAGTCGATGAGCCACCATGAAGAACTAATGGAATATCCACGCTATTACTTATCTCTTTTAGTCTTTCGAAATTTAATTTAGGAATACCTTTATATAACCCATGTGCTGTACCTATAGATACAGCTAATGAATCAACTTTTGTACTAGACACAAATTCAATAACATCTTCAACCTCTGTATAAATAGATTCATTAATTTCATTAGATTCGCTTGTATCATTTGCTCCAACATGCCCCAATTCAGATTCGACAGTAACATTGTATTTATGAGCATAATCAACAACTTTTTTTGTTATTAATATATTCTCTCTAAATGCTTTATTTGATGCATCTATCATTACTGATGTAAATCCTAAATCTATAGCTTTAAAAACAGTCTCTATATCTTCACCATGATCTAAATGCAAAACAATTGGTACTTTTGATTTTTCAGCGTAGAATTTACCTATAATTGCAGCTTCTTCTAATGAAATTAAATTCTTATGTGATTGTGCATATGCAACTATTAATGGCAATTTATAATCTTCTGCAGCTCTAATATAAGCTCTTATACTATTCAAATCTATAAAGTTGGCTGATGGAATTGCAATCTTTAAATCTCTACATTTGTTAAGAATTTCTCTTGAATTTATTAACATATTAGTCTCCTTTCTAATTATCTTATAAATTAATAGGAGCTAAAGTATAACTCCTATTAATAATTATCCTATAAACTCATCTTGAAGTTTTCTTAATTTATACACTGATGTGTTTGTATCGATTTCTGTATTTTCGAAAGTTAGATAAGAATCAGCTGGTATATCTTCTTTTGCTATAGTATCTCCGGTTATTAAACCAATTGGAATATGTTTGTTGTTCATACAATCTTCATGTTTCTCGATAACTCCTCTTACACAATAACCACCAATACCATCGATTATTTCACCTTTTTTAATATCTTTTTTGGTATATGCAACTGTATCAGAAACAGGAATTCCTAAAGGTACTATAGAATGGTCATTATTTAAAACAGCTTTAGCTATAGATATTGGTGTTTCTAATGATGCCAAATGGAAAGGTCTATATAATATATGTCTATCTTTCTCACCTTTTTTCATTAAATAATTTAACTCTTCTTTTACTCCATCATTTTGGCCTTTTACAATAACAAATACTCCTGGGGCTAAACCATCTACATATTCTACAACACCATAGTTATCAAGTACTCCTCCTTCAGATTTTAATTTTAATTGGTCAACAGTTCCATCTAAATCACCAGATATACCATGCATTCCTACTATATCAGGTTTAAATCCTATAGCGTTAGAAAGAAGATTCATTTCAGCCATAGTTTTTGTACCATCTTGAAAAGCGGTTAACATATGTGGATTCATATTCTTTCTATCTGCTTCTTCTCTTGATGTATCCGGATTTGCATGAACTTTTAATTTATTATTTTTACCTTTCCCTGCAACTAATACTTCCATACCCATTGCCTTAGCAAATTCATAAAGTTTGACAACTTCTGCAGGTTCATCACCGTTTGATCCTGTATATACTAATCCAGCAGAATCAAATAATTTTTTCATTATAGATCCAATAGTAATATCTATCTCTACATTTAAAAGAACAAGATTTTTTTTAGCTAAAAGTGATTCTAAACAAACCTTTGCGCCGACTTCAGTGACACCTGTTGCTTCTACAACAACTTCTACTTCATCATTATTAATAACATCTCTGTAATCAGTTGAGGTTAGTATGTCTACTTTATTATCAAGATTTTTATTAAAAGCATCTCTAGCTTTATTTGCCGCTTCCAAGTTTAAATCTGAAATACCAGTGACAATCATTCCTGGAATTGTGGAGATTTGTGCAATCATACCTCTTCCCATTTGTCCTGCACCAATTACTCCTACTTTAATAGGATTTTTTTCTTCTTCTCTTTTTTTTAGTTGATCATATAATGTCATTTTTTACTCCTTTAAATAAAATTATCATATTGTAACTTTTCTATATATAGTATAAAAGCTTTTTTTACATTTGTCAACTTTATTTACAAAAGCAAATTATAATTTTATTTTATATCTCTTATTTGATCATATGCACTGTCAATTGCAATTTTATATTTTTCATATTCTTTTTTTGATTTAATATCAGAAAGATTACAACCTTTAATACTATCTAATTCTTTAAATTTTGAAAATATGCTAATACCTTTTAAAACTTGAGCTTCTAAAATATTTTCATATTTATCAATTATTAATACAAATATTGTTTTATTGAAAAATTTTCTTTTATCTATTCCTATTCCGAAATATCCTGAATTATATTTTTTATATAATGTTTTGATTTTTGTATTATAATATTTCAAATATTTGTATCTAGCAAAAGTTTGTAGTATTGATATAATTATTAAAGCAATTATTATTTTATTCATTCAATTTATTTAAGATACTCCTTACCAATATATTTGGAGAATTTTTAAAATTATCTAAAGTTGAACCTGCAATATGACTAGTAATTGTTATATTATCCAATTTTGTAAATGGATGATCTTTAGGCAATGGTTCTATATCAAATACATCTATTGAGGCAGATGCTATTTTTTTATTAATCAAGGCATCTAAGAGTGCCTTTTCTCTGATCAATCCACTTCTAGCTGTATTTATTATAATTGCAGAATTTTTCATTTTATCGAAATCTTCATAATCTATCATATTTTTTGTTTCTTTTGTCAATCTAGTATGTATAGAAATTATATCCGACCTTTTTAACAACTCATCTTTGCTTACTTTTTCAAATTTCTCTACATTTTCAATATAGTCATCATTAACTATTATCTTAGGTCCAAATGATGACAACAGTTTTGCCACTTCTTTCCCTATTGACCCATAACCTATTAAACCAATAGTTGAAGATTTAATTGATAAAGGTAATGTTCCATTAGGAAATTTTTTCCTCCATTCCCCATTTTTTAAACTGTAATTTGATCTAGCTATATTTCTTGATTCTGATATCATTAAACCTACTGTAAATTCTGATACTGAAATATTAGACCTACCCATAGTATTAAATACTGTGATACCCTTAGATTCAGCGTATTCTTTACATATGTTTTCAGTTCCTCCTCTTAATACTCCTAGTATTTTTAAATTTTTAGCTTTATTAATGATATCTTTTCCTATTGGTGCAAACTGAGTAATTATTATTTCATAATCTTCTAAATTTTTTTTGAAAGATTCTGGCAACTCAATAGCTTCGCTTCCTTCATGTTCGAGCAAAATATTATCATCTTGTAGTGCTTCTAAGCTATCATGATACCAGTTTCTAATATCAATTTGATATCCAATATCCTCTAAAGGTTTAAATCCATCTCTCATCATTTGCTCATTGATAAATAAATCAGCAAATATTAAACATTTTTTCATTTATTTCTCCTCATTTAGAATTAATGATACTCTGAAACTATCTTTTGTTGCGGCTTTTTTGAATGCATCATCAATATCACTGAACTTATATTTTGCTTCTATTAAAGGTTTTACATTTATAGAGTTATTTGATAATAAATCAGCAGCTCTATTAAAATCATATAGCTTTGATCCATATGCCCCATACATATTTAATCTTCTATAATGAATCATATTAGAGTCAACTTTTAATTCTGGTTTTGGGTAACCGGCAGCGTAAAATAAAATTTGTGCATCATAATTCTTAGTCAAATCTAAAGATTGTTGATTTGCCGAACTAGAACCAGCTGCAACTATTGCTATATCGGCTAATTTTTTGTTGAATTTTTCTTTTATCAAATCTTTATATGAGCAATCTTTAGGATTAATAGTATCTAGACTTAATCTATTTGCAACTTTATTTTTCTTTTCATTTGTTCCTAAGATAATTACATTTGCACCTAAGCTTTTTGCATATAATGCATTTAGTATTCCCATAGTTCCTGATCCGATAACAATTACATTGCTTTCGGAATTTATCGTTAATTTATCTATTCCTGCTATTACTGAAGAAAGAGGTTCTACAAAAGCTCCTTCAGAAAAATCTAATTTTTTGGATAGCTTTACAAAAGATTTAGCTTTTCTTTTAAAATAGTCTGCAAAACCAAAGATACCATAAAATTCGCTTGAATAATTTTTTCCAAATTGATCTATATTTTCACAATTTGTAATATAACCTTTTTTACAAGATTCACACACCCCGCAATAATCATATACAATTGCTACATGATCTCCTATTCCAAAAGAATCTCCAACATTTTTCCCTTTAGCTACCACTATACCTGCACACTCATGACCTCCAGCCATAGGGTATCCTTGATGTTCTCTTTTTCCTTGCCATTGTTGATAATCAGTTGTACAGATATTACAAGCCATCTGTTTAACTAAAATCTCATCATCTTCTATAGCACTCATATCTCTAGAAAATAATTCTATTTTATTTTTTTTTGTTAATGCATAAAAATTAAATTTCATCTTTATATACTCCTGTCTAATTTATAAATATCATAAATGTAACAAATTACATTCCAAGAGATAATAAAAATCCTATTAATACCCCTAGTGGAGAAGTTATAACTCTTGAAAATAATACTGCTGGTGTAGCAACAGAAATAGTCTTAGGATCTGCATCACCCAAGGTTAATCCAACTGGTATAAAATCACATCCAACCTGACCATTTATAGCAAATAATGCTGGTAAAGCATATGATGGAGGAATTGCACCTGTTCCGATTTGTTGGCCTATAAGAGTACCAACAATTGCTGCCATAACTGCACCTGGTGCTAACAGTGGAGATAAAAATGGTAAGCCTACTATAACTCCTACAAGAATTAATCCTATTAAATTACCAGATAAAGGTACCAATGCTTTAGCTATAATATTTCCTATTCCTGTATAATTGATTATCCCAATAATTGTTGCTATGAAAGCCATAAATGGTAATATATTAGTCACTACATTTTCAATTGTTTCTCTACCTGATTGATAAA
This sequence comes from Anaerococcus faecalis, assembly GCF_013371425.1. Lineage (NCBI taxonomy): Bacteria > Bacillati > Bacillota > Tissierellia > Tissierellales > Peptoniphilaceae > Anaerococcus > Anaerococcus faecalis. Next base: position 137,027 of record NZ_JABVBA010000005.1, on the reverse strand, counting down.
AAATAGTTGTAAACTTACTTGCCCCTCTTGCAATCTTATCTATGAAACCTTTAGATTCTTCCTTATTTTTTTGATCATCTTTTATTTTTTTATATTTTGTATCAAAATCTTCATCTTTTTCATTATGAATTAAGTTATCATCATTCTCAGAGTTTGATCCATCTGAAATATATATATCATCTACTGTTACTCCAGAAACAAATATATCTTCTGTTATAAATTTAGCCAATGGACCAGCTGGACCCTGCATTTTTATATCTACAGTTGGTATTCCTAACCTTGGATAAGTTCCAACTCTTGAATTTCCTCCACAATCAATTACAGCCACAAATGTTTCCGATTTATCTACTGGGTTCTTAAATTGATCTACCGCAATAGCTCCTGACAAATCCGCAATTTTCTGAGCCACAGGGTCTATTCCTCCACCTGTTACGGAAATTACATATTTTTTTTCTTCTGTTGGAGTTAATTCTAAAGGACCACCAAATCCACCTTTTCCCTTTATAATTTTAATTGTTTTAAATTCACTCATTTATTTCACCTCATCTAATGCATCTAAATCAACATTTTGTTTATTAGCCATTATTTCTGTAAGCTTTTGAGTTACAATACCTCTAATTAAAATAACGATTATTCCAGCAATAAAATATCTAACCGCTAGACTGGCTTGAGATATATTAAGTTGCCTAAATCCTTCCGCTATACCTAAATATACAAATAATTCACCTCCATTTGCATGAGGAAATAGTCCCGTAATCGGATGAACAAAAGACACCATAGCATCATAAACTGCTGGCTTATACTTTTCTTTTACAAATCTAATAAATGTATAACACATTGGATTTGCTAATACGAATACAGCTATTACAGGAAATACTGTATATCTAAGTACTAAATTACTAGTTATTTTTTGCATAAATTTATCTACTTTTTCTTCACCAGCTATTTTTATTAATGCAGTAACAAATGTCATTAAACATATTATTAAAGGTATTATTCCTGTAACAAAACCCATGAAAGATTCTCCACCTGCTTTAAAAATACCAATAAACCCTTCTGCTAATTTAGTTAAAAAATCCATAACCCCTCCTAATTAACGTTTTCCTAATTTTTAACAATAAATTTCCTATATGAGCTTAATTAATTCATAAATTACCTCCTTTAATTTAATCATTTTCTCTGCTTCATTTTTTATAATTATAATTATAATTTTTACATTTGTCAAGCTTTTTTATTTATGTCAAAAAATAGTTCGAATAATTCTAATTTAATATTTAATTAATAATGTAATATAAGACAGAATCCATATAAATTTGTAAAAATAAAAGGTAATTTAAATACCTTAATTCCTACAATGATTTAACAAAAAAACAAAACAATTTTTCCAAATTCCCATTGTCCAAAAAATCCTATACTTTGCTATGGTAGATGCATCAAGCAATGGAGATATAAGATTAAAGGATAGGAGCATATATTATCTCATTTATTAATATTATTAAAGGAAAATTAGAATCATATATAAAATATCTATAAATTTTTATGAAACTTTGAAAGTTTATTAATTCATATGAGAGTAAAACAAGCTCTATTTATATAGAAATGATAACAACTGATATATAAAAAATGTATCAACCATTACCCTTTTATTGATATGTGCCATCCTTACTGGTCTGTCCAGTAATAAGGGTACATATCATGTCAGAATTTAGGCTGATACACAAACCTTTTAAGGAAGAAAAAATCTTATAATATTAATCTATATATATTATGTATTAGTTATTTTCTTTTATCAGAAAATAAACTGATATATACTTATTAATTTCCCTTAAAATTTAAATTATTCTCTTTTTATTAAATATTATTTAATATTAGAATCACCTATATCTTTTAAATAAATTTTAGTTTTTCTAAATTTCTGAAATAAGACTTTTAAAGCCAACTTTATATATTTGCGAAAAGCCCTGAGTTAAAATCTCTTAATTTTATATAAATAGCTGGAAAATAATGATTAAAAATGTAGCAGTTATCCCTATTGGGTATAGTCCTGAACCAAAAGACATTCCTATAATTGATGTGGTCCATATGCCTGCCGCTGTAGTAAGTCCTGTTACCCCATTATTTTTTACAAATATTACTCCTGCTCCTAAAAAGCCTATACCTGATACAATTTGGGCTGCAATTCTTGCAGCATCAAAATTTTGAGAATCATAAAAACCATATTTCGATACAATCATGGCCACACATGATCCTAAGGCAACTATTGTATGAGTTCTCACTCCAGCAAATTTCCTCTTAGTTTCTCTTTCTGACCCAATTATAAATCCACAAATACAAGATATAATGATTCTTGCAAAAAAATCTAAATATGTTGTAATTGAGTAATAAAACATCAAATACCTCTTGTTTATCTATTTTCCCTATACTTGTCTAAAGCAAATGCCCAATCAGTTTGGATTATATCACAACCCCAATCTAATAATTTCCCCCATCCCTTATCCGGATGATTTGTTAGAGAAATGTCATCATCAATTCCAGCATAAAGGTCAGTATTTTTGTCAAGTTTGATAGCATTTATTTGAATAAGAACATTGAATTTTTCCTTTAGCTTTTCAATGAATTCTCTACCAAAGGTTTCACTTTCTTTATCTTCTGCTATAACCTCTATACCTATAAGATTTATATTTGAATATTTCTCTAAAATCTTAATTTCGTCTACTTTTCTAAGTATAGGCATTATCATAAATTTATATTGATATTTTTCAAATATATCTAGGTTTCTATCATTGATTGAACATTTTATCATAATTCTCTTTAAATAATCTGTACTAAGCTCATCACATAATAAGTCCAAAATCTCTGGAAAATATCTTTCCGCTCTATCAACTTGAAATATAATATCCTTATTAGCATTTCTAATTATTTCTATAAATTCTTCTACATTTGAATTAGACTCTTCAAATAATTGATTTAATATTTTATATTTATTAATTTCATCGCTTTTCATCTTTTCAAAATCCTTATAAACACCTATAATTGTCTTTTCTTTATTGGTGTGAAAGGCAAAGAATTTATTATCGAGACTTTTTCCTACATCTATTTCTACAATATCCGTCCCAAATTTGTAAGCAAGATTTGTAGAATTTAGAGTATTTTGTGCTATATTTCCACCCCACACTCCCCTGTGAGCTGCAATTAAAAATCCCTTTTCTTTTATTTTTTTTATCAAAACCTCATTGTTTTCTTTATAAATTTCTTTTGATATATTCATATTCCCTCATTTTATTAAATTAAGATTTCTTTTTTATAAATTTGCTTTTAATTGTGTTTAATCCATCATAATATACTATCCAAACTACAAGCATGGATATTGCTATTAATATAGTTGAATAAACTAAGTTTATAGCTTTAGCATCAATAGCTGCTGTAGCATCTGCATTAGACCTTATAACTATTCCCAAAGTTGGCCTTAGTGGATGAAATAAAAAAGCAGATATTTCATATTCACTGAGTTTTCCATTGAAATTCAAGGCAAACATCGCTAAAACTGTTGGCATTATAACTGGAAGTACTATTTTAAAGAATGTATAAAATTTACTTGCACCTAAATTTTTAGCTGCTTCTTCTAATTCTTCATTAACTCCAAAATATGATGCTCTTACAAACCTATAAGTATTTGGTAATAATACTACTATATAAGCTATAAGCATAATCACCAAAGTTCCTGTTAAGACATTGTTTCCAACCCAAAATTGTGGGGTTCCATATAAGATGATTAAACCTAAAGCAAATAATATACCTGGTAGAATCCAAGGTGTATAAATTAAAAGCTCCAATATTTTTGTAAAAATATTATCTCTTTTTTGTGAAAGTCTGCCTACTCCTATGCAAATTATAGCTACTACTAGGGCTGCAAGTAAGGCATATACTACTGATGTTACAAAAGGTTCATATGCTGATGGGTCAGTCAAAACTGTTTTATAATTTTCTAAAGTAAATGATGAAAGGCTTATTCTTCCACTACCAATTGTTTGATAATCTGTAAATGAAAAAACTAATACACAAACAAAAGGTATTAGGTTTAAAAGGGCAAGTAAATAAGCTACTATATGAAATAAAGCATTGACCATAGGCTTTTTAATCTTTTGTTTTTTAAGATTTGCCTTAGTCTTTGATATAGACATGTAGTTTTTACCTTTTTCCATTCTTTGAACTACAAATAATACCCCTATCTGAAATACTCCTTGAAGTAAAGCAAGTATTGCTGCTATATCTCTTGAAGCCGGCCTGTTTGCAAGCGTTAGTATCAAAGGCATAATTGTCTGATAATCTCTTCCACCCAATATAAGCGGTGCTGCAAAAGCTGTTAAACCTTGTTGGAATAAAAGAACTACACAAGTAATAATCATTGGTCTAACTTGAGGAAAAACTACTTTACTCAATATTGTCCATTGACTTGCTCCAAGATTTTTAGCAGCTTCCACAGTATGATAATCAATACCTGAGAGTGAATTTCTAAAAAACAACATATAATTTGTTGTACAACCGAAAGTCATAGCAATAAGTGCTGCACGGTAACCTAAAAACCAATACCTATCAATACCCGGATTAATATTTGCTACTAAATTTGTAAATATACCATTTGGTCCATACGCAAAAATATATCCATTATTTATTAACAATCCTCCAAACACTAATGGTATAAGATAAGTTAGAGTTAAAAACTTACTTCCCTTAATATCAAAATAATCTATCAACAGTACCTGTATTATACCTACGATAGATACTGTTATAGGTAGAGTAACAGCCATTAAAAATGAATTTTTCAAGGCGTCTAATGCCCTTGTAGACTTAAATATTTTATTAATTGCTGTAAAAGTTAATTTTCCATCCTTTACAAAAGAAGTTTTTAAAACTGCTATATTTGGAAGAAATACAAAGGAAATCAAGAAATAAAGTATTGTTACGACCCCTATAAGAACAATTAGATTAAATATTTTTCTATTAGACTTATTTTTATTTAACTCCATATCTAACACCCCTTAAACAAATGAATTTTTTCTATATCAAACCTAACTTTTACTTCTTCTCCCTTTTTAAATCGATTATTTTCTGACCTATATTCTTTTGTAGAAATTTTTATCTTGCTCTCTTTATCTATTAAATGATAAATATAATGAGTTCCATAATAATCTTCACTTTCAAATTCAAATATCATTTCATTTTCATTAAGGATACCATCATTAACACTAGTACTTATATGTTCTGGTCTTATATAAAAGCTATCATATTCACTTATATTTTTATTAGGTGCAATTTTTGAAACTAATGATTTACTAAGCTTATTACTATCTCCTATAAAAGTACATACAAATTCTGTAAGCGGATTCTCATATATTTCTTTTGGTGTTCCAACTTGTTCTAAATGTCCATTTGAAAATACCGCTATCCTATTTGATAAAGTTAAGGCTTCTTCCTGATCATGGGTTACGTATAGAGTTGTTACATTTAATTCTCTTTGAATCTTTTTTAGCTCTCCCCTTAACGATTTTCTAAGTTTTGCATCAAGATTACTTAAAGGCTCATCCATAGCCAAAATTTCTGGTTTTTTTGCCATAGCACGAGTTATAGCAACTCTTTGTTGTTGACCACCTGATAAATCAGATATATTTTTTTCTAATTGATCATCTGTTAAATCTACAACTTTTGCAAGTTCTCTAACCCTTTTATCAATAAATTCTTTATCTTTTTTTTCGACTTTTAGGCCAAAAGCAATATTATCATATACACTCATAGATGGAAAAAGTGCATATGATTGAAATACCATTCCTATTCCTCTATCCTCAATTTCTAAATCATTTATAACTTTATCATGAATTTTTATATCTCCTTTAGATGGCTTTAAGAATCCCGCTATCGCCCTTAGCATAGTAGATTTACCTGAACCAGAAGGACCCAAGAAGGTGAAAAATTCACCTTCTTTTACTTCAAAGTTTATTTCATCCATAGCTATAAAATCTCCATATTTAATTTGGACATTTTCTACATTAATCATAAATCCTCCTACTTGTAGATAAGCTCTTATTTTAGATATTATTGATAACTATAGTATATTTAACTCTACATACTCAACCCATTGGTCTATATATTTACCAACAAAATCAAAATCTATTTCAGCTGGTGTAGTTTCTTCCATAACTCTTTTGAGTCCTTCTGGAGCACTTTCTTGAGCTTTCTTATTTACCGGCATTTGATTATATCCTTCTGCAAATCCAGCCATAACATCTGTTGAACCTATCCAATCTACAAATTCCTTCTCTTTTTTATTATCTTCTCCATCTTTTATTATTCCTATTTGTTCAACAGTTTGAATAACACCAGACTTAGGGTTAATGATTCCTATTTTTACTCCATATTCTTTTTCTATTTCACTTGGCTTTGCCATATATGTATAAGCATAGGGAACTTTTCCATCTACAAAATTTTGAATCCAATCTTCACCTTCAGGTGTTTGATATCCATTCTTAAACCATTTTGATAGCTTATCCCAAGCTTCTTCTTTGACACCCATATCTTTAGACTCATCCTTATAATTTATTAAATGAATATACATGGCTGCAGTATCTGTAGCACCACCAAGTCCATTTTGAACCTTATAAAGGCCCTTATATTTTTCATTATTGTAAAAATCTGACCAATCATTAGGTATATCCTCTTCTTTTACAAACTCTTTATTATAAATTGGAAATACCCTTGCCATATCCATTGGTGAATATAGGCCTTCCTCATTAATATTTATGCCGTCCATAACTTGATCTAACCAATTCGGTTTATATGGTTCAAACATATCTTCCTTAGCTAATTTTTTAAAATTCATCTCGTTAAGACCAAACACAATATCTGCTACTGGCGCATTTTTTTCTGCTAACAAACGATTGACTAGATCTGTTCCTCCCAAATCTACCATTTCAACATCAAATCCTGCTTCTTTTGCTTTTTCTTTAAAATAATCTCCTCGACCATCACTTACTGCATTTGAATATACAATTATTGTATCTTTGCCAACATTTTTCAAATTTTGACTATCTTCATTTTTGGTATTACTAGCTTTATTTGCTGTATCATTATTTGATGAACATCCAACAAATACAAGTGATAGGACTAAAATTCCCATGCCAACAATTTTTTTTAGTTTCATTTTCTTCTCCTTTTTTTGTTTTTACTAATTTTCTATTCTAGTGTAGAACTATTTTATTAAGTTCAAGTAAAATGCTAGTATATTTTTAGTAAATTTATTATATTTCGTCTTAATTTTACTAAATTATTTTATCTGTGTCAATCGTTTTCTTATTACGGTAAATAGTTCTTTTTATATGTCCTATATGAATATCTCTATAATATCATTATTTAATCTAATACTTTATTAAAAGTTAATAGTTAGATTTTTAGTAAAAATATATTACTATTATTATTTCTTAATTAATGGTAAAATACTATTATTAGTATGAAAGTAGGTAATTATGGCTAGGTTAAAAGATATAGCTAAGTTGGCTAATGTTTCAATAGCTACAGTTTCAAGAGTTTTATCTAATGATGATAAATTTAAGGTAAAGAATGAAACTAGAGATTTAATTTTTAAAATAGCTAAAGAAAATAACTACAAGGTAAAAAACAAAAAAGATAGTAATATAATTAAGAATTCAAATAAAAAAGTTGCTCTCATTACTGGTGTCTCAAATAAAAACCAGTTTTCAAATCCATATTTTATTGAACTATGGAATGAAGTTCAATCATCCTGTACTAAGAGAGGATATTTTGTAGAATATTGTCATTTAAATTTTGTAGATATTAGTAAAATTAAAAATTCATTCGACTATTTTTTAGTAATGGGGCATATTAATAACAAGCAAATAAAAGATATATTGGACTATACTAATAAGGTTATTTTTATAGGTTCATCGCCACCACCTGTTGAATATGACTCTATAAGACCTAATTTTCAAGATGGTATGAATAAGATATTTGAACACATTTTTACACTTAATCTCGATAGTTTAGGCTTTATAGGGGCAGATGTAAAAATATCATCAAATAATGAAAGCTATGGAAAGATTATTCCTAATGAAAGACTAATATTATTTAAATCAAAGGCTCAAGAGGCTGATTTATTTGATAAGAGATATGTTATGAATGGTGAATATGTTATGGCTAGTGGTTATGAAATGATGGAAAATCAAATTAAAACTAGCAATTTAGCAAAGGCTTATATTGTTGCTAACGACTTTTTAGCTATGGGTGTAGTAAAGGCATTGGTTGATTATAATATAAAAGTTCCAGATGATGTAAAGATTATATCATTTGATAATTCAAATCTTGCTACATACTCTTCAATCTCATTAACAAGTCTTGATTTAAATATAAAATCTATGGCAGAATCTATATTCTTATTAATAGAGTCAAGAAACAATGGCAGAGATTTTCCAATTGAAATTTCTGTCCCTACTAAACTTATAATACGAAAATCAAGCCAAAAATAAAGACGGACATGATATAAAATCATAGTCCGCCTTCTTTTTTACTTTCCAACAAATCCTGCCGCTTCTTTTCCTGCTATTCTTCCAAATGTTATAATATCTGATACTGCGTTTCCACCGAGTCTATTTCCTCCGTGTACTCCTCCTGTCACTTCTCCTGCAGCGTATAGACCTTCTATAACTTGATTGTCTTTATCTAGAACTTGGGCCTTTGTGTCTATCATTACTCCTCCCATTGTGTGGTGGATTCCAGGTCCTATTGGTCCTACATAGTATGGGCCTTCTTTAAGGTTTGATTTTATTTTATCTAGGTTTTTTCTATTAAATTCTCCATCTTCCTTATTATCCACAGAATTTGACCATTTTTCAAGACTTTCTTTTACATTTTTTTCATCAGTTCCAATAAAGTCAGCTAAAGCTTTCACATCTTCAACTTTTGTAAGTAAATTTCTATCAGCATAGCCTTTTATTACATTTGATTCATCGTACATTTTTTGGTCTACTACAAGCCACGCAGTTTTGTCAGTTTGCTCATTTATAGCACTTGATACAGCATCTCTTGTTCCCATCTCATCAGTAAATCTAGTCCCTTCTTTGTTTAGAAGAATAGCACCATCTCCTCTTAGGGATTCTGAGATTAAAGAGCCATCTTTTTGAACTACTGTTGGGTGAGTTTGGATTTGATCCATGTCTACAAATCCTGCATTTAGTTTTTCTAAAAACTTTATAGCATCTCCTTCAATTGTTGGAGCATTTGTTGATACATAACCATCTAAGTCTGGCCTATATTTTTTAACCATATCGTTTGAACCACCAAAACCACCACTTGCAACTATAACCGCTTTTGAATCTACATTTAGTTCTCCTTGGTCAGTGCTTGCAGTTACACCTGCAATTTTACCATCTTCTTGCTTTATTTTTTCTACTCTTGCGTTATAAATTACTGGTACATTAAGTTCTTCACATTTTTTTAGTAATTTTTCTACTATGTATGGTCCAACTGAAAGTATCTTGCCATTTTCATCTACTGGTCTATGTTGACGTGGATTTTTGGCTCCGCCTGCAACTCCTACATCAGATAATCTTGCTCCAAGCTCATCTAACCAATTAATTGAATCTGAAGAGTTATCAACTAATACTCTAACAAGGTCAGGATTATTGATGTTATGTCCACCCTTCATTGTATCTTCAAAGAAATCTTCGTTTGAATCATTGATACCTGCTTCTTTTTGAAATTTTGTCTCAGATGCATTCATTCCGCCTGTCGCCCTATTTGTATTTCCACCAGCATTTGCCGCCTTTTCTACAACTATGACAGATTTTCCCTCTTGGGCAGCTGAGATTGCTGAAGTAAGCCCTGCTCCACCAGCACCTATTACAACTATATCCGCCTTTTGGTTAAGATCTATTTTTTCTTTTTTGGCTTCTTTTGCCTTTAAATCTTCTGGATTAATCCCTCCCTTTTTAAGGGCTTCGTTTACCGCCTTTAAAAAAGCTGTTGATGATATTGTAGCACCAGATACTGTTTCAATTTGAGTTGATTGGCGATCTACTATCTCTTTTGATAAACTTTCTATTGCTTTTTGACCAATAGTGTCTGTTTCTTTATCCGCATTAAAATCAACAGATTCTATTACTCCATCTGTAATTTTAACCTTTGCTGTAACATCTCCACCATATCCTTTTTCACTTGCTTCAAATACTCCTTCGCTAGTTGAAGTTGTAGCAGAGCCTTCTTTTTCTTTAACAGCAGTATCATTTGAACATGATGATGCAAGTAAAGAAAGTGAAAGTGCAAGTAAAAGTGATTTACCTATATTTTTAATCTTCATATTCCCTCCTTGTTTTATAAGACAAGTATAACATATTTGCAATTTTTTTCACAAAATATATTTGGAAATTTAAAAATATTTCTAAAATAATTGTTAATATAGTCTAGTAGTACAATATATCTTCTTTGTCTACATCCCAATAGACCTCTCTTATCTTTCTGTCATAAATTTTTAATATCTCAGGCATGGAATCGCTCATATTATCCATCTTCTTAAAGTCTTCATAGTCTATCCAAGAAAGTAGTCCCTCCCTATTTTCTTTTACTAGATTCCCTGAAAAATCAGGTGTTTCGTATAATAGTCCCACATCTTTTTGAAATTCCCCATCTTTATTTGTATAAGCCCAAGTAATTATTCCAACAAGTTCTGGATTTTTAATATCTAAATTTGTCTCCTCTTTGGCCTCTCTTATAACAGAGTCCTCAAAACTTTCTCTTTTTTCTACCTTTCCACCAGGAAAGGTAAGACCTTCCCGGCCTTCCTTTTTCTTTTTATCAAGGACTAGGACCTTCTTGGTATTTTTATCATAAATTTTCACCATATTCATGAGTCTAATTTTCATATTATCTCCTTAAAATAAAAAGGAAGCAAGAATCCTTGCTCCCCCAATCTATTATTTTCTTTCAAGTTCAATCTTTGCCTTTTTATCATTTAACTCAAATTCTTCGCTTGATAATTCTTTAGCTTGCATTGAATCAGCTAAAGTTTCTTTTTTGATTTCTTTTTCATATTCTTTAAGAGCTTTTGTTAAGTCTTCATCCGTCTCAAAGAATATTTCTATCCTATCTGTAACTTCATAGCCACTATCTTTTCTTAAGTTTTGGATTTTAGATACAAATTCTCTTGCATATCCTTCTTTTTTAAGATTTTCTGTAATTTCTGTATCAAGTACTACAAAGACATTTCCATCCATCTCAACATCGAATCCCTCCTTTGCTTGGATTCTTACGTCGAGGTATTCTTTGTCTACAATATATTTTTCTCCATTTATCTCAACTTCTTGTGGGTTTTCTTCAACTTTCCTTACAAAATCTTTGGCATCAACATCTTGAAGGTATTTCCCAAAAGCTCCTACATTTTTACCAAATATTTTTCCTACTTTTCTAAAGTTTGGCTTTAGGTAAAAGTCCATAAATTCTGATAAATCTTTGGCAAATTCTACTTTCTTAATATTAAGTTCTTCTTTGATTAGCCCTGTTAAATTAGATATTACTTCTTCATATGATCCATCTACCACTATTTTTTCAAGTGGTTGACGTACTTTTATGCTCTCTTTTTCTCTTGAGGCACGACCTAGAGTAACTATCTTTCTTACAAGGTCCATTTTCTCTTCAAGTTTTTCATCTATAAGTGACTCATTGACCTTATCAAGTATTTCAACGTGTACTGACATCTTTTCTGTTAAGTTCCTGAAAATTTCTTCAGCTATAAATGGAGCTATAGGTGCTGTCATTTTAGCTATAAGAATTAGAGCGTCATAGCAAGTTTTGTATACAGCCTTTTTAGATTCTGTTAAATCTTGGTTCCAAAATCTCTTTCTGTTTCTTCTTATATACCAATTTGATAAGTCTTCTACAACAAAGTCATTTACTAAGTGTACTACCTTATTGTAGTCAAACTCATCCATTGACTTATAGTAGTTTTTAAGAAGGGAATTAAGCCTTGAGTATAGCCATTTATCTATCTCTTCAAGTTTTACATTTTCAAATGACTTTATATCATCAAGATCTATATGGTCAGTATTGGCATATAAAACAAAGAAGTTATATACATTTTCTATCGTCCTAAAGAAGTTGTTTTTAACCTCTATAAGACCTTTTTCGTCAAATTTAGTAGGTACCCAAGCAGGTGATACATATAAAGAATAAAATCTTACTGCATCTGCCCCATACTTATCGAAAAGTTCAAATGGATTTAAGGTATTTCCCTTTGATTTTGACATCTTTTGACCATTTTTATCAACTACAAGGTCATTAACAAGTACATTTTTATAAGGTGCCTTTCCTGTTATGATTGTTGATATAGCCATAAGTGAGTAGAACCAACCCCTTGTTTGATCTATTCCTTCACAAATAAAGTCTGCAGGATAAAGTTCATCAAAGTTATCCTTGTTTTCAAATGGAAAGTGTACTTGAGCAAATGGCATGGCTCCAGAGTCAAACCAAACATCTATAACGTCTGGAACCCTGTGCATTGTTTTTCCACATTTAGGACAAGTAAGAGTTACATCATCAACATATGGTCTGTGAAGTTCTATATCCTCACTTATATTTTCATTTGCCTTCTCAACTAATTCTTTTCTTGAACCTATTGATTCTATGTGACTACAATCATCGCATCTCCAAAGGTTAAGTGGAGTTCCCCAATATCTTGACCTTGAAATTGCCCAGTCTTTTACATTTTCTAACCAGTTTCCAAATCTCTTATCACCTATAGTTTGTGGAAACCAATTTACACCATTATTATTTTCTACCATTTTTTCAGAAAGTTTACTCATTTCTATATACCAAGATGGCTTAGCATAATAAACAAGTGGTGTTTTACATCTCCAGCAGTGAGGGTAGTTGTGTTCAATTATTTGTTTTTTGAATACTTTTCCTTCATCTCTAAGGTGTAAAAATATTTCTTCATTTGTATCGAAGATAAATCTTCCTTTCCAAGGAGTTTCAGTAAAACATCCCTCAAGATCTACTGGTTGGACAAATGGTAGCTTATACTTTCTGCCTAATTGGTAGTCATCTTCACCAAAGGCTGGTGCTGTATGAACTATTCCTGTACCATCTTCTGCTGATACATAGTTAGCACAAGTTAAGTAAAATGCCTTACCTTCAACCTTTACATATGGAAGTAATTGTTCATATTCTACATATTCTAAATCCTTTCCTTTCATATGTTCTACTATTTCATACTCATGATCTCCCATAACTTTTTCAACTAGAGATTTTGCAAGATAATAGTAAGCACCATCTGTCTTATCATCTACTTTTACATAGTCAAGTTCTGGATGAACAGTGAGGGCAACATTTGATGGAAGTGTCCATGGTGTTGTTGTCCATGCTAGGAAATATTCATTCTCCCTATCTTTTCTCTTAAACTTACAGATAAGTGTTATTGCCTTATCCATTTGGTAGCCTTGGGCAACTTCGTGACTTGCAAGACCAGTACCACATCTTGGACAGTATGGCATAACCTTAGCCCCCTCATAGATAAGTCCTTTTTTGAAAGCTTGATTTAATAGCCACCATTCAGTTTCTATATAGTCATTGTCTAAAGTTATATATGGGTTATCCATGTCATATAAGAAAGCCATCCTATCTGACATATCTCTCCACATATCAGAATATTTAAATACGGAGTCCTTACATTTTTGATTAAATTTCTCAACCCCATATTCTTCTATTTGATCTTTTTCTGTAAAGCCCAATTCTTTTTCCACTTCTATTTCTACAGGAAGTCCATGTGTATCCCATCCTGCTTTTTTAAGTACCTTATAGCCTTGCATGTTTTTATATCTTGAAGTCATATCCTTCAAGGTCCTAGCTATAACATGATGGATACCTGGCTTGCCATTGGCTGTTGGAGGTCCATCATATATTATATATTCATCAGCATCTTCTCTTGTTGTAAAAGTCTTATCTAATAAGTCTATATCAGACCAATACTTAGATAAATCTAGTTCTCTTTGTTTTATATTTTTTGTATCTAGTGATTTAAAACTTGTCATATTACTCCTTCTATAAAATAATAAAAAAACGCCCCCAAAAGGGACGGTCCACCCAAAAATTGAGCATGAAGCTAACGCCTATCTTACGTAATAAACTACTTTTTTCATCTATTAGGCATAAAAGATGATCTTCATAGAAAACTAAACTGACCACTCTCACCTTGCTGGTCTTCTCTGTAAGTTATCCTATTCTACTACTCTTCTTTTAATAGCCTTATTATCTATTGATTAATTTACTAGATTTTAGAGATTTTGTCAAACGAATCTTTAAGCTTATATTTTTTCTATATTTAGAATTTATTGTAAAATTTATTAGTATTTAAACCAAAAATTTTATTTGACTTTTTAATTGGATATTTCTATGACTTATAATAATATAAATCTATATAACCATAATCAAAGTTCCTGCACCTATAAGTATACACCCTATAAGAGATTTTATAGTAAAGTCCTCTCCCAAAAATACGAAGGCAAGGATTAAGGTCAAAACCACACTCATCTTATCTATAGGAACAACTTTTGATGCATCCCCATATTTTAGGGCTGCATAATAGCAAAGCCAACTTGCTCCTGTTGCAAGACCTGAAAGTATTAAAAATATCCAAGATTTTCTTCCTATATTGTGTATTCCTGAAAATGAATTTGTTATAAAAACCATACCCCAACTCATTAATAAGACTACAAAAGTCCTAATGGCAGTTGCAAGGTTTGAATTTACTCCATCTATACCAATTTTTGCAAGAATTGATGTAAGAGCTGCAAAAACTGCCGACATTATAGCTAAAATTATATACATATTATCCCCTTTCTACTTATATATCAATTATAAAGTTTATATTGATTAAAGTCCAAAAAGAAGCCCACTAAAAGTGGAGCTTCTAAAACTAAAATAAAAACACAAGAATTCTTGCTAAGCTCGTAAATCCTATACAGATTAAAATCCCAAATACTGTTGGCAAAATAAAAGATAGGACTGTCCATTTAATTGATTTTGTTTCTTTGTAAATTGTCAAAACTGTTGTGCCACATGGCCAGTGCATAAGACAAAAAATAATCATATTAATAGCAGTAATAAGAGTCCATCCATTATCAATTAATAGTCCCCTTAGTATCTCAGGATCTGATATGTCAAGAAGAGCCCCCTTTGCCATATAGGTCATTATCATAATTGGTACAACTATTTCATTTGCAGGAAATCCTAGAATAAAGGCTGCAAGGATAACTCCATCAAGTCCCATCAAAAATCCCAAAGGATTTAAAAATCCTACAAAATGATTTAAAATACTATCTCCAAATATGGAAATATTTGCAAAAACCCAAATTATTATTCCTGCAGGTGCTGCAATAATTATAGCTCTTCCCAAGACAAAAAGCGTCCTATCAAAGATTGATCTTACTATTACAGTTCCTATTTGTGGCATCCTATATGGTGGAAGTTCAAGGGTAAAGGATGAGGGAACTCCCTTTAAGACAGTTTTAGATAAAAGTTTAGATGACACAAAGGTCATAAACACTCCCAAAGTAATAACAAAGGCAAGAATCGCAGCCGATAAAAAGCTTCTTGTAAACTTATTTCCTACTCCAATTACAAGAAACATTGATATAGTTGATATAATAGTAGGGAATCTACCATTACATGGTACAAAGTTATTTGTAATAATAGCTATTAACCTTTCTCTTGGTGAATCTATTATCTTACATCCGGTAACCCCCGCAGCATTACATCCAAAGCCCATACACATTGTAAGAGCTTGTTTACCACAGGCATTACATTTTTGAAAAGACTTATCCAAATTAAAGGCAACTCTTGGAAGGTAGCCAAAGTCTTCTAAAAGAGTAAATAATGGGAAAAATATTGCCATAGGTGGTAACATTACTGATATAACCCATGCAACAACCCTATATATACCAAATATTAAAGGTGAGTAGATAGCTTCAGATACTCCTATCGCCTTCACAAAATCTAAAATTTTATCTTCAAAACCAAACAATAGCTCATTTAGCATATCACTTGGTACATTTGATCCTACAATAGTAATCCAAAATACTCCCAAAAGGAGTAAAAACATTATTAACATTCCCGTATACTTACTTGTAAATATCCTATCTAAAATCCTATCTCTTTTTTCATAATTAGGATTTTTATAAAGTACAGCCTTCGAACATATATACTGACTTTTAGCTACAAAACTTATAGAAATAATATCTTCAATTCTTTTTTTATCGATATCATTTGCTTCTAGTTTTTTTCTTGATTCATATAATTGTTCTTTAATTTCTTTTTTATCTAAAGGATTTTCTCCAAAATACTTCTTGCTAGATGAAAGTATGGAAGGATTATCTTCAAGTAGCCTTATAGCATACCATCTGCTATTAATCTTATCCTTATAATACTTATCCAATACTTTAGCTATCTTTTTTATCTCATCTTCCATAAGTCTAGGATAGGTAATTTGTATTGGATTATAAGGATTAGATTCAAGACTATCTAAGGCTTTTTCTATATTGGAAAGACCTTTCCCACTTCTTGCTGCTGTTCCTATTACAGGTATGGATAGCATTTTTGATAGGACCTCTAAGTTTACTTCTATATTTTTCTTCTTAGCTTCATCTAAAAGATTTACACATAAAATAACCTTTTTTCCAGTTTCTATTATTTGAAGAAGTAAATTCAAATTTCTTTTCAAAACAGTACCATCGCATACAACTACAACTGCATCTGGATTTTCAAAGCAGATAAAATCCCTTGCAATCTCTTCTTCCTCCGAGTGAGCCAAAAGAGAGTAGCAACCTGGTAAATCAACCAATTGAATGTCCTTATTCTTATCCTTAAACTTAACCCTCCCCTTAGCACACTCAACAGTTTTGCCAGGCCAATTCCCCGTATGTTGTTTAAGTCCTGTTAGGGCATTAAAAACTGTCGACTTTCCAACATTAGGATTTCCAGCAAGAGCTATTGTTTTTTTCATAGCTTATCCTCTTTTTTTATTAAAACTCCCATAGCATCTTTATTTCTAATAGCTATAATTGTTTTCATAATAAGATAGGCCTTTGGGTCTTTCATAGGAGACTTAAAAAGACATTTTATATCAATTCCCCTAACAAATCCCAAATCTTGTAACCTTCTTTTCATAGAAAAATTATCTGAAAAGCCTAGAATTCTTGCACTTTCTCCAGGTTCTAATTGATTTAAGTTCATATTGACTCCTTTTAGTATTTTAAATTCAAATTATTTTTTAAGTATTTAGTCAATATAATTATAAATCAAACGATAATAATAATCAATATCTTTAGATAAAAAAGAACTATTGTAGAATGAATTAATAATTTCAAGATTATTAAAAGCTCCTCCACGACAATTAGCCTCCATGAGTCTAGGATATCCTCAAATTGTCTATGGGTAACTTGTAATGATAAAACGTTAGAAATTCATAATTTTACAATAGTTCCTTAATATTTAATATTTACTTGTGGATATTTACCTTAAACTTATCTATAGAAAAATTGTCCCAGCTATCTACATTGGCCTTCTTAATAGCTTCCTTTAGCATATCTAAGTCAGAATCAAAATCTTTTCTAAAAACATAATGATTTTTATCCATGAAATTTATCATTACCCCATCATAATCATCAAAGTCTTCTATAAAGGGTAATCTTTCAACATCATAGAACTCATATATAGTAATATCAAGATTTTTAATATTGTTTTTTGTTATTGGATTAAAACTTAGGTCAAAAAAACCTGCATTTATAGATTCGTATACTATATCAAGTCCCATATTTTCTTTGCTAGGAAAAATAGAGCCAGATATCCCCTTTAACCTTCCCCCATTTTCAATTTTAACTACAATTCCATTAGACATATTTTTAAAATAATCATTAAATTCTCTTAAATAGGTCTTATTTTCTAGATAATTTTTAATTGCATTAAGACTAAGTTTTACATAATCATCCATTACAATAAACTTTCTATATCTTTTTTTAATTTTTCGGGCTTAGTATTTGGAGAAAACCTATCTACAACATTTCCATTCCTGTCTACCAAGAATTTAGTAAAATTCCACTTAATCTTATCAGATAAAATTCCACCTTCTTCTTTTTTAAGAAAAGTATAAAGTGGAGATTCATTTTCTCCATTTACATCAATTTTTTGAAATCTATCAAAGCTTGTACCGAAGTTTAAGCTACAAAAATTATCAATTCCCTCATCATCTTCTGGTGCTTGGTGGCCAAATTGGTTACATGGGAAATCTAGAATTTCAAAGCCTTGTTCCTTATATTCTTCATAAAGATCTTCAAGCCCTTGATATTGTGGAGTGAAGCCACATTTTGTAGCAGTATTTACTATTAAAAGAACCTTTCCCTTGTATTTTTCAAGTTTTACGTCTTTTCCCTTGTTGTCTTTAACTGTTATGTCGTAAATCATAAATCCTCCTATTTTAAATCTTTATAATTAATTGTATATTTTTGAAATTCTTAGAGAACCTTAAAATATCCTTGTTTTATTATTTACCCAACTTCTGATAAAATTATATATAGAAAGATTTTGGGTAAAATAATAACAAAAGATTTTATTGTAATTATAAAGGAGATTTTATGTACGATTATTTGATTGTAGGAAATGGTATAGCGGGACTAAAAGCAGCTGAGGCAATTAGAAAAAAAGATAATGAAGCCTCAATTGTAATAATCTCTGAGGCAAGTCAACATACTTATTGGAGAACCAGATTATCTGAACTTATCTGTAAAGATTTTAATGAAGAAGATATATATGTTAAAAAATGTGATTGGTATGATAAAAATCATATAAAAGAAATATTTAATACAAGGGTAGAAAAACTTGATCTTGAAAATAAGAAGGCCATACTTGAAGATGGAAAAGAACTAGGATATGGCAAGGCTCTTATTGCTACTGGAAGCCATCCCTTTATTCCAGCCATTAAAAATGTCGACATAAATGGAGTGTTTGCAATAAGAAGTATAGAAGATCTTAATAAATTTAGAAACCATATAGAGAAAAATAAAAGAGTCGTAGTTATAGGTGGTGGACTTTTAGGTCTTGAAGCAGCTTACTCTATCAAAAAGGCAGAATGTGAAGTTCTTGTAGTAGAAAGCTTTGACCATATACTTGCAAAGCAGCTTGATAATGAATTATCCGAAAAACTCGAAGTAGAACTTAATAAGGCTGGAATCGCTACAAAAACCGGTAAAAATACTATTGAAATCTTAGAAGATAATGGAAAACTTTGTGGAATTAAACTTGATGATGGAGAAGAAATAAAAGCAAATACTGTAATAATACAAGCAGGCGTTAGAAATAATCTTGATCTTGCAAAAGAAAGCGGCCTTGAAGTTGAACGTGGGATAAAGGTAGATGCAACTCTTAAAACAAGTAATGAGAATGTATATGCAGCAGGAGATTGTGTTCAATTAGCGGATACAACAATTGGTCTTTGGACTGCTTCTATGGAGATGGGACAAATAGCAGGAGCTAATATGGCAGGCGATAGCAAAACATATGAAACTCCAAAGCCATTTTCTCAACTTATGATAGGAAATATTAAAGTATTTTCAGCAGGCTTTAATAAGGGTGAAGGAATAGAAGAGGTTAAAAAAGAAAATGGAGAAAATATCTACAAGTTATTTAAAAAAGATGGTGACTTTGTGGGTGCAATTTTGTGGAAAGACACCAAATATCAGATGGATGTCAAAAAAATCGTCTTTGACAAGCTAGACCCAAAAGAAACCAAACTTGGTAAGGAGATTTTTGGTCTATAATAATTTAAGACATTTGTAATGCAAAATAGCTGTTGAAATAAAGTGTTATTGCAACAGCTTATTTTTATTTATTATATTTTATTCTTTTTCCTATATTCACTAGGACTCCGTCCTGTGAAAGCTTTAAAAGCTCTAGTAAAATTTGAAGCATTAGTAAAAGATACTTCAAGAGAAATCTCTGTGATTGACTTATCTGTATT
The DNA here is from genome assembly GCF_013371425.1 of Anaerococcus faecalis. NCBI lineage: Bacteria > Bacillati > Bacillota > Tissierellia > Tissierellales > Peptoniphilaceae > Anaerococcus > Anaerococcus faecalis. The sequence goes on along the minus strand of NZ_JABVBA010000005.1, from coordinate 116,962 downwards.
TATAAGCAAATCCTCTGCTCTTATTAGCCTAAGCTTAGATAGGTATTTCATAGGTGTATATTGATATTTTCCCATAAACTTATGGGTTAGGCTTGATTTTGATATTTTGAATTTCTCACAAATATAGTCAAGACTTATATTTTTTTCTAAATTTTCTCTCATATAGGCTTCAATTTTTTCTATATAGAAAAAGGAATCAGATTGGTAATATGTATCCTTAAAAGAATTTGAATTAAGGAGTGATATCCTATAAATTAACTCTAGGCTCTTTAAACTAATAAGATTAAAATCACAAGACTCTAATACTTGTACAAGCTCTTTTGCTAAGGATACTAATGTCTTATCATCAATTACCCTTCCTATATCCTTAATATTTTTAATGCTATCTAAGAATGATTTTATAAATGGATAGGAAAAATCTTTCTTTTCTATTTTTTTATCTACTATGATTATATTAAAGGCCCTAGTATTGTGACTTGATGTATAGGACATCTTAGATTTTGGAATTGCCTTTCCTAAAAAAATTTCGTTTGTGGTAATTAGGATTTTGGCATAATTAATATAAGTAAAGTAGTTTCCTTCAGCACAAAATCCTATCCTAAAACCAGTATTTCCTGGAGAGTTCGATGCTTTTGCCTGATATTTTTTATTAAGATTGATATACATTATAAAGACACCAGGAAAGATTTCATAGCTTGTCATTTTATTTTCTTTATTTTCTAGCCCTTCATAATTAATTATCTTAGGATTATCAGTTTTAACTTCCCTAAATCCCCAAGATTTTAGCCTATTATATGTCATTTACAAACTCCAATATATTTTCATTTGCCATAGAGATAAATTCGTAGTCGTGGCTTACTATTATTACAGTTTTGCCATCTTTTTTCATTTTTTTTATGATTTTTACAAGTTTTTCCATAGAAGGATAGCAAAGTCCACTTGTTGGCTCATCCATTATTACTATTTTTTTAGAACTTACAAAAGCTAAGCCTAAGGCAAGTCTTTGCTTTTCTCCCCCTGATAAACTTTGTGGATGGGAATTCTTTTTATCAAAAAGTTCAACCATTTTTAATATTCTATCAATTTTTCTCTCATCGACTTCTACAATTTGCATTTCACTTAGAACTGATTCTGTAAAAAGTTGGTAATTTACATCTTGCATAATAAGACTTATATAAGCTGGAGGAAAAGATATCTTATCATCATTTATAAAGAAATCTCCTTTTTGTTTTTTGTTAAGATTGCAAACATTTCTAATAAATGAGCTTTTACCTACACCATTTTCTCCTATAATAAAATATATGCCTTGATCTAGGGAGAGGTTAAAGTTAAATATAGTTCTTTTCTTATACCTACATTTAAAGTTTAAAAATTTAAGACTTTTATTTTTGTCATAAGTCTTATCAAAAAGATTTTTAACTTCATAACTTTTATGTCTTAAATTATTTTTTTCTATAAGATTAATAGATCTAAGTTTGTTTTCTTTTATTATATCATCATTAATTTTTAAGGCATCAAAGCCAATAACTTTTTTATTTTTTATTATATAAAGCTTATCTAAGATATCTTTTAAGTAGTAAAGTCTGTGTTCGGCTATTATTATGATTTTTCCAAGATTTTTAAGCTGATTGATAGCTGATTTAAGCCTTATTATAGATTCCTTATCAAGGGATGCGCTCGGTTCATCAAATATATAAATCTCATTGTCCATTACAGATACAGAAGTAATTGCTACGAGTTGTTTTTCTCCTCCTGATAATTTCATAAGATCCCTATCAAGAAGATTTTCTGTTTGAAGAAGTTTAGTAAAATGGTTTATTTTTTTATATATTCCATCTTTAGAAATATTTCTATTTTCTAGTCCAAAAGCTATCTCATCCAAGGAGTTTACCGCATAAAATTGATTTTTAGGATTTTGAAAAACTGTTGATATAAAAAGACTTCTATCGCTTATATTTTTATCTAAAAGACTATTTCCTTCAAACAGTATATCCCCACTTATATTGGCCTTGTTAATTTCAGGAATTATTCCATTAATTAAACTTATAAGTGTAGACTTACCTGAGCCTGACTTTCCTGTTATGACATTTATAGTTCCCTTTTTAAAGGCTAGGTTTATCCTATCTAAGATTTTTATTTCTTTTTCATCTTGGTCCTTAAAATAAAGGGAAAAATCTTTAAATTCCAACATATTTTACTCCTATATATAAGGCTAAAAGAAAAATACCAAAGCTTATTAGAAAAAAATCTTCTAACTTTATCCTTGTTTTTGAAATAGATGTTCTAGGATAACCTATTTTCATACCTCTAGTCATTGCAGAAATTGCTACATTATCTGCAGTTTGTGATGTTATCATAAGAAGTGGTACAAACTTATATTCGAGAAATTTCCCTGGATCTTTAAAGAAATTTCTCATAGTAATCCCATGCATATACATAGCCTCTTTTATAGTTTTCTTATCTTCTCTAATAGAATAAAAAAACCTAAACATTACAGAAATAGGGATAATTATAGGATCTGGAACCTTCATTTTTTGTAGGCTTTTTACTAAATCGCTCATTTTAGTTGTAGTAATTGAATAATAAGTCATCATAACAATTGGCATAATCTTAATTCCTATCATTACATAAATTCCTATCAAAACTATTAATATATTGTCTTTAAAATTTCTTAAAAGTATAGGATAAATCGCAACAAGACTATAAAAAATCACTCCCCTTATAAAAAAAGAATAATTTTTATCAAAAAGTGATAAAAAAAATGGAAAAAGGGCTAAAGAAAGCCCAATAAATCCATATCTTTCAGAAAGCGTCCCTTCTGTCGCAATAAAGCCTACAACAAGAGTCATAAAAAGTTTTGACCTAAAATCAAATCTCATTTTAAGCCATTCCTGCTTTTTTGAAATGTTTATTAAGTAGCTTTATTCCTATAGTGCAACCAATAAATCCACCAACAATTCCAAGAAGAGTTACTGGTATGAATGACCAATTTGGCATAACTGCAAATAAAGTTTTTACATATTCCTCACCATAACCTTGAGAGATTAATTTTTCAATATAAGATTGCCTTGCATAATACATAGGTAAGATATTTACTCCTCCAAAAAGCATAAAAGTTGCAAAAGATAATCTTGCATATTTAATTGATTTATAATTTCCTTTTTTAAGAATCCATTCTGCAAGTAGTGAAATTATAACTATACCAGGAAAAACTATTGCTCCATGACCTGATAGAGAAAAGGCTATTCCAAATAGTATTCCCATTATTAGAATCATACCAAACTTATCTATCTTTGTTGAATAAAGCATAAATACTATTCCTCCTAATATTCCACAGGCAAAGGGTACAAAAGGCATAGTTTGAGGGATAAAGCCAATCATACCTCCACACCATGAAGCTACTAATACCAAAAGAGAAAATACTCCTGCGTTTACTAAGTCTCTTACTGAAAATTTATTCATATACTTATCCTTTCTTTATTTTAATAGACAAACTCTTCAGAAAGTCTTGATGATTCTATCATTTTCTTATAAGCTGAACTTTCTTTTAAAAGTTCTTCATGTTTACCCGATTTTTCTATCCTTCCATCTTTCATTACTATTATTTGATCTACATTTTGAATTGATTTCATTCTGTGAGATATTATTACTAGAGTTTTATCCTTGCTTAATTTATTGAGAGAATCTTGGATATATTTTTCATTTTCTACGTCAAGATTTGCTGCAATTTCATCTAGAAGAATAATATCAGCATCCTTTAAAAATGCTCTTGCAATAGAAATTCTTTGTCTTTCTCCTCCAGAAAGCTTAGAGCCATTTTCTCCAATTTTAGTATTGTAGCCATCTTTTAATTTATTTACAAAATCATCACAAGAAGCAAGCCTTCCTGCTTTAAGAACTTCCTCATCACTTGCATCCATTTTTCCTATCCTAATATTATCCATTACTGTTCCATCTATAAGAAGAACATCTTGAAATACCATGGAGATATGGGAAAATAAATCCTCAGTTCTACTTGTTTTAATATCTTTTTTATCTATTTTTATAGAACCTTTATCATAGTCATATAACTTTGCCATAAGTCTTAAAAGAGTGGTCTTACCACAACCAGATGGTCCCACAAGGGCTGTACTTTCGCCTTCCCTTGCCTTAAATGAAATATTATCTATAACTTTTTTATCCTTTAGATAAGAAAATTCTACATTTTCACCTTCTATATCAAAATTTTTAAAATTAGTTTCTTCTCCTTCTATTATTGGAAAATCTTTTAGACTTCTAATCTTTTCAACTGCTGGGTTTATATACATAATTTCACCAAAATATTGATTAAAAGCTGTTACACTATCTATAATCCTTGCAGCTGCAAAAAGATAGCCTGCTAAATATAAAACATTTATATTTCCACTTATTAATTCTCTTAGACCAAAAAACATGACAAGTCCCAAAGATAGGTTTGAAATTGAAGTTGCTATTGCTATAGGTATAACTTGACCAAGCTCTGATTTTATGTGCTCTTTTTCCAAAACTTTTATAAAATTTAAAATTTCTTTTTCTTTTTTATCTCTTAGTTTATATTCTCTTATTTCTTTTTGAAGGTCTATTATCTCTTGAAAAAGTTCAGACGATCTTCTTTGCTTTTTGTAATAAGTACTTGTTGCCTTACTTTGATTTTTAGCTGATAGGAAACCCGCTCCTATGCTTAAAGCAGTAGGTATTATAATAGAAATCCCTAGAATTGGACTTCCTATAAGTAAAAGTATAGAGATAATTAAAAAGCTTATTAAAAAACCATAGTAACCTGGGAGAGCATGACTTAGCGCATGTTCAATTGTTTCCACATCCTTCATTATAGTTTGAGAAAGATCTGTAAGATTTGTTTTTGTATAAAATGAAAGTGGAAGATCTTTTATCCTGTCAGCTATCTCTATTCTAAGATTAGCTGATTCTTTGTAGGTTTCATTGTAGGTTGTAATATAGTCCCTATTAAGAATAAAGACCATTAGTAAGGCTATTAGTAAAAATCCTATAAGACAAATTTTAAAATCAAATTTTCCAAGCCCCATAAGACCTTGTATTGCATACATCATTAAAATTATAGGAGTCATAAAGGATAAACTTTTAAGTGTTGAAAAAAATATAGCTTTGCATAAGCCACTTGCTCCCTTTTCTGTTATGGAATATTTATTTATCAAGTAATTTTTCATATCAAATCCTCCACTCATTAGCTTTATCATAAAGATCTACAAAATACTTATAAGATCCATCTTTTGCCATAAGGTCTTTGTGATTTCCTTTTTCTTTTATCTTTCCATCATCTATAAGAAATATTTCGTCTACTCCCCTAATAGATGAAAGTCTATGGGCAATCATAATAGTTGTCCTATTTTTCATTAATTCTTTGAAAGCAATTTGTAATTCATGTTCATTTTCGGGATCTGCCGCAGCCGATGCCTCATCTAAGATAAGAATTCTAGGATTTTTCAGAAATATTCTTGCAATAGAAATTCTTTGAATTTCTCCACCAGAAAGATTCACTCCAGCATCTCCTATTACTGTATCAACTCCCTTTTCAAACTTATCTATAAACTCAAAACAACGTGCTTTTTTAAGTGCTTCTATTACTTCTTTTTTCTCTGAATTTTCTTTAGCAAGGGCAACATTATCATAAATTGAAATCCCCTTAAAAAGCTTTGGATTTTGAAAAACCATTCCAATGTTATCCATCAGAAAATCCTTGTCATAGGATTTTATATCACGACCATCTAGAAGAATCTTTCCCTTATCAAGTGGATAAGAACCTGAAATAAGCCTTGCTATAGTTGACTTTCCAGAACCCGAACTTCCCACAAGAGCATAAGACTTACCTTCTTGAAATTTTACAGAAAAATCTTCTAAGATATTTTTTTCATCATCATAAGAGAAATCTACCTTTTCAAAAACAATATCCGCCTTATCTATTTTCTTTGCTTCTCCAAAAATAACTTTCTTTGATTGCATCTCTTCAAATAATCTTTCTAGGTTATCAACCGCAGAATTTGCTTGAAAATGATAAGTTGATACGTACATAATCTTCATCATATTGGCAAAAAACATACCTGTAAAAAGCGTAAAAAACAAAATCTTTGCTGACCATAGATAAGGATCAGATCCATTTTTCACCATGAAAATCGCAAGAAAAATCGGACTTACAATAAATATGTTTAATAACCATTGGAAAGTTACAAAAGGTATCCTACAAGACATTGAATATTCATATACGATATCCCTATAATCTATTATTGATTCATATAAGCTTTTAATTCCCTTAAGAGGAGCATTGAAAATTTTAACTACTGGAATAAATCTTACATATTCTACAGCTCCAGCATTAAGCTTATCTAATTTTTTCATATAGATTTCCATAAAAGTTTTATCTCCCATCATAGCCTTCATTATAAAAAATGAAGCTAGAACAACTCCTACAAAGAATAATCCTAAAAATAGATCAATCTTAAATACTAAAATTAGCATTAAAATTGGAGTAATAATAGCAGCTGTTTGATCTGGAATAAGATGTGCTACTGCCATATGGGTTCCTTCAACATTATTGTCTATAATTTTTCTAACTTCACCTGAGCTATGTGTATCAAAAAAACTTTCGCTAGCCCTAAGAAGTTTTTTTGCTCCTTTCTCTCTTAATCTTGTTTCAAGCCTAAAGGCTAATAAATGACTTTGCCAAAGCCCCAAAAAATATATAAGACCATAAGCTATAAAAAGAATTACAATAAGATTTGAATATTTGATAAGTCCATCGCTTGAATTTTTAGTAAAAATCACTTTAATTATTGTCCATATCTTATAATAAGCAAAAAATAAAGTCAGATTAGAAATAGCTGTAAAAATTACAGCAAATATTGCCTTATTTTTTATCTCTGGTACATAGGCAAATAATTTTTTATATGTGTTCATCTTAACCTCCTAATTTATGATATTAATAACTATTATCATTATATACGAGATATTCTGATTTTTCTTATCATTTATCGTTTCTTATTCATAAAGTATCTAGAAACAAAATCTAAGAATATTAAAAACTATAGGAAAATTAAAAAATACCAGATCTAAACTAAAATTAGATCCGGCATAAACTAAACATATATAAAATTAATTTTTCTAATTTATTATTTCAGTAGGATTGGCTTCATAGATAAATATCATTGAATCATACAAATCTTTTGGAACTTGGTCTATTCTATAAGTTTTTGCAATTACATTCATCATAGGAAAATATCCTTCGCCCAAAGAACCCATTTTCATTTTACTTTCTACTATGGACTTAGTAGCCCCATTTTGAAGATTGTTAAAATCTAGGTAAAAAATCCCATCATATTTTTCTGCCTTTTGGGCTATTGGGTCTGCTGATATAAATTTTTTGATAACTCTTTTTTTATCTGTCATTGAGCTTATATTAACCCTTGTCTTATAAAAGTCTGTACCTATGGTAAAGTACTTATCTTTAAAAAATTCACTAAGGTGGTCACCCATGATTTTGTAAATATTTGAAGTCTTTCCTATATGGCCATTGTGCCCTGCTATCATAAGCTTTGAGTTTCTATTATCTTCAAATTTACTAATCCAGATTACATTTTCTGCCATTAGCCTATCTCTTGTTTCATATTCTTTAAAATTATCATCAAGGCTATAGTAGGAAAATCCTTCAAGAAAATTGTCTATCGCTTTCTTAAAAATTATATCATCATCGCTTTCTTCTTTTATCTTATCTTTAAGAACTTTAAGATTTTCTATCAAGTCTTTTACTTTTGAATCTTTTACTTTTATAGGATAAGTTTCAAGGACTTTTAGCTTATCTAGGGCAAATTCTATCCTATTTTTTCCCACATAATCTTTTATGGTTGGTATAAGCTTCTCTGGATTTTGCATATCAAAACCATAGAAGGAAAGTTTCTCATTGTGAATCTTGTTATATTCTTTCATCCATTCTATTAGATTTTTCATTTCTTCAGTCTTATATATAGAAAATGAAAAATATTCCAATGGATTTACTTTAATATTTGGATTTTTTATATATTTGTCTATAAGAATTCCCTCAGAAAAATCACACTCTAATGCAAAGGCTCTCACATCATTATTTTCTACCAGATTTTTAAATACATCAAGTTTAAGCTTTTGAAACTCTTTATTTCCATGGCTTGCCTCTCCAAGGGCAATAATCTTTGCTTTTTCACCTATTTTAATATCAGAAATTTTACGAGCATTTTTGTCAAGATCTGATATTTCTTTTCTTGCCTTAAACTCAGGATATTTAGTCCAAATTGTAAGTCCAAGTCCTATTGCTATAAATCCTATTATGCTTATACAAAATATAAGTTTTAAAATTTTCTTTAATACTCTCATGCTTACTCCTTGTTTAACTTTCCAATTTCAAAATATATAGGTAGAGTTATCCTAAATATAAGAAAATATATTATAGCAAATATCAATATACATAGAACTTCAATTTTTATAAATAGGGACTTATCTAACACAGTAAATAATTGTAGAATACCAAAGGCTAGCTTACTTGCAACTAGTATATGAATTATAGCAAGGACTAGGGGTGCAAAAAATGTCACATAATTTTGCTTGGCTACTGATTTTCTAATCTCACTATTACTCATTCCGATTTTTTTAAGAATTCCTATACTACGTCCATCATCGATTCCTTCTGCCACTTGTTTGTAATAGATTACAACTATAGCAGATACAAAGAACATGAAAGAGAGAAGTATTACAGTTATATAGGCTCCTTGGTGTATTTGGTCGAATTCAAGTCTTGCTTCGTAGGCATTCTTAAATTCAACCTTTCCTTTTAAATTTTGATTTTTTGATATATGATCAATCATTATCTTAGAAAATTCATCCATTTTTTGGACATCTTTTTCTTCTACATCAAAGTACTTTAAATGAATACTCCTTTCACCAAAATCATACCCAGGTCCTTTTTCTTCAAGTTTTTTTAAAAAGTCACTTTTATCTTTTACAACAACTAAAAGATTATGAAAAAGAGTAGCGGTTGTATCTGTTAAAATGTAGTCTATTTCCCTTAAGTTTTTACTAACATTTAAATCTACCCCATCTATGGATAAGCTTTGGTAGGTCTTGTTTTTAGAATCATAAACTAAGGCCTCTCCATCATTTAAGCTTTCTTTTGTATTATTGGCCTTATTAAATGAATCTATGTCAGTAAGAGATACTATTGTTATGCTTTTATCCATCATAATATTTTTAAATTCATCATCTTCCACTAACTTTAATTTTTCATCTTCTATCTCATTTGTTGTAAGTAAGCTTATATCTGCAATCCCCTCATTTTTTTCTTTTATATTAAAATCGGACTTTTCTAGATTTATAAGCTTATCTATGTTATCTTTTAAGTCTTCACTTTGATAGGATATTACAAAATCTCTTGGACTTATCCTATCTAAAAGACTATTTTTTCCTATAAACATAGCAACCATTACTATAAAGCTCATCAAAAGCATGGATGCTATTATGCTTATAGATGAAAGGGCCATAGCTGATTCTTTGCTTCTTTTTATAAGTTCTCCTATAAAAGTCATATTTGTAGATTTATAATAAATTCTTTTGTTTTTTCTAAGTAGTTTTAATATCCAAATTGTAACTGACCTAAAGAATAAGAATGTCCCAAAAATAGCAAGAATAATCGCAGGAAAGAACTTTGGTATAGCATCCAATGCCCCATCTATTGATAGAGCTATTTTATAGGATAAAGCTAAAAATATTATGGATAAAATAAAACTTATCATTGAAAACTTAGGTTGAGCTTGTCCCTTTTTTGCCATTTGAGAGAGTTCTAATGGATTTTTCTTTCTTATAGAATTCAAACTTATGATAGTTATAAGGATAAATATAAGAGAAAATACTATAAATCCCAATTTTATAGCATCTATATTAAAATTAAGATTTATTTTTCCATATCCTAATAACCTCCCAACCAAATTTATAATTAGGGGTGATAAAAGTAAGGACAAAAATGTTCCAGATAAAAGGCTAAGAAGAGCTAGGATTATATTTTGAATAAATAAAATTCCTCTTAAAGATCCTTTATCCATGCCTAGTCCATATAAAAGTCCCAATTCCTTATAACGACTTTTTACAACAGCATTTGTCATATATATTAGAAATAATACTGCAAAAAGTGCAATTACAAATTGACCATATCCTAGTATAGATTCAATAAAGGCTCCACCCCTAGAATTTAAAATAAAGTCTTCTGTCTTTAAGTCAACTATAAGGTTAAATATAAAAAGCATGAGGGATGATGCTATTATATAAGGTAGGTACAAATACTTGTTTGTAGAAATTTGCCTTTTAGCTAGGGTAAAGTTTAGCTTATTCAAGACCCTCACCTCCAGCAAGTATTATCATTTGGCTTTTAACAAGTTTTTCATACATTTGCTCATTAGTCATTTCTCCCTTATAAAGATCATAAAATATTTTCCCATCTTTTATAAATAAAACCCTAGACGCTCTTGCTGCAGCCATGGTTGAATGGGTTACCATCAAAATAGTTTGACCTGTTTCATTTATCTTTTCAAAAATATTTAGAAGTTCCATTGATGAATTTGAATCAAGTGCACCTGTTGGTTCATCTGCAAGTAGTATTTCTGGATTTGTAATTATTGCTCTTGCAACAGCTACTCTTTGTTTTTGCCCTCCTGAAAGCTCATAGGGAAACTTATAAAGAAGACTGTCAATCTTTAAAGCCTTAGCTATAGGATTTAGTTTTTCTTCCATTTCTTTATACTTAGTATTTTCTAAAACTAAGGGTAAAAATATATTATCTTTAATATTTAAAGAGTTAAGTAAGGAGAAGTCTTGGTAGACAAATCCTAGTTTTTCACGACGAAATCTCGCCTTTTCCTTGTCATTTTTATTTTTTATCTCTTCATTATTTAAAATTATTTCACCACTTGTAGGATTGTCTAAAGTTGCTATAAGGTTAAGTAGGGTTGACTTGCCAGAACCAGACTCTCCCATTATAGCTACAAACTCTCCCTTTTTTACCTTAAAATTTATATCCTTTAAGGCTGTCACTTTTGTTTCTATTTTCCCTTCATTATATACTTTTCTTAAATTATTAATTTCTAAAATATTCATACTATCCTCCGTAAGTCTATATTAGTACAAATCAGAAAATTAATCCCTAATCTAATATTACAATTTAAAAAATTAAACTTACAAAATGTAAGTTTAATCTTGAATTAATTTATTTCTCTTCAAATTTATAGAAAAATCAGTTCCTTTATTAGGCTCTGATTTAATAGAATATGAATATCCAAGTTTAGCAAGTATATCATCAACCAAGAATAATCCTATACCAGTAGAGTTTGCATCTCTTTTATAAGTATCTCCAGAATATCCAAATTTTTTAATATTTTCTATATCCTCTTTCTTTATTCCAATACCACTGTCGATAATTTCCAAGACATTTTCCTTATATCTTATAGATATAAAGCCTTTTTCTGTATATTTTATAGAATTAAATAAAATTTGCTCTATAACAAAAGAAAGCCACTTTGGATCTGATACTATCATTTCATCTTCTATACAAAGATTTAGACTTAATCTTTTTTCTATAAAAAAACTCCTATATCTTTTTGCTATATCTTTTATAAGGCTTTCAATAGAAAATGACTTGAAATTATAATCAAGGCTTGCCCTCCTAGATTTTATAAAAGAAAGTAGAGATGAAATATAATCATCAATCTTTATAAGTTCTAAGTCTATATCCATACAATCGTATCTTTGGCTAATAAGTGAAATTGCTGATATAGGGGTTTTAATCTGATGAGTCCATATGGTTAAAAGCCCTTCCAAATCATCTTGTCTTATCTTGCTTTTAAGTACTATATCCTTAAGTTCCTTATCTTTTTTTTTGAAAATTTCACCTATATGTTTTTCATATATATCATCTCTAAGATAGGTAAATTCGCTGTTTTCTAACAATTTTTGAACTTTTACATATCTAACAATACATAAAATTAGTAAAATAAAGGAAACTAAGGCTAAAGTATAAAGAAAAATCAACCAATCAAGTGAAAAGGCAAAAGAGATAAGTCCAAATGTAAGCGAAAATACAATCAAAGAAATGATATAGTCTTTATTTCCTGAACAAAAATTTTTCAACTTTTTCATTTTATATAATAACCTACTCCCTTTTTTGTATGAATAAGATTATCTAAGCCAAGAGCTTTTATCTTTTTTCTTATCCTATTTATATTCACAGTTAAGGTATTGTCATCTATAAAAGATTCGGTAGCCCAAAGTTTATCCATAATCTTCTCTCGACTTACAATCTTTCTTGGACTTTCAAGTAATATTTCCATAATTAAAAATTCATTTTTAGAAAGAGCTATGCTTTTACTATCAATTTCTAAAATCATCTTATCTCTATCAAGAACTAAGTTCTCATATTTTAACTTTAAATCATCTACATCATTAAAGTCAAAAGACCTTCTAAGAATTGCTATAATTTTAGAATGAAGGACTTGCATAGAAAATGGCTTTGCAATAAAATCATCTGCTCCATAGTTTATAGCAGATATTAAATTTATATCATCTGATGCAGAAGTTAGAAAAATAATTGGAACTTTGGATACTTTTCTAATTTCAGAAGTCCAGTAAAATCCATTTTTATAAGGTAATTTCAAATCCATAATAACAAGGCTAAAATCACTTTTATTAAAATCATCTATTACTTTTTCAAAATTTTCCACCCTACTTGTCTTATAGCCCAAAAGCTCAAGCTGGAAAGATAGCTCTTCTCCTATTTTCTTGTCATCTTCAACTAATAGTATTTTCATAAAATCTCCTTTATATAATTATAAGTGATTTTTAAAAAATATCATAAAAAAAGACTCCTGCAAAATTAATTCTTGCAAGAATCTAACTTAAATTAAAGTTTCATTGAATTTTGTCTTCTTCTAAGTTTTGTAATTATGGCATCTTCATCAAGCTCTACCATAGATAAGTCTATTACTGTATCCTTTTTGATATCAACAATAGCTCTTGTTTTTTCTGTAATAAGGGCTATTGGTAGTAGGTCCTCTTTAATTGACCTATTGTGGTCAGTTAGCTTTCCAAATACCTTGTCACTTCCAATACCATCGAGGGTTTCTCCCTTTTTTATATCTCTTTTTGCAACTGATACAGTATCAGCAACTTGACCATGAAGTGGAGCTATAGTTGGTTCATTTTCTACTACTGCATTAAAGATAGTTATAGGAGTTTCAAGACTTGTTAAATGGTATGGCCTAAATAATAAATAATTTGGACCATCTCCGAAGCCTAAGAATTTCATCAAATCTCTTACTTCTTTTTTATCACTTGTTACTATAAGAAAAACTCCTGGAGCCATACCAGGTGAAAAGTCTACTACCTTATATGAAGATAAAACTCCTCCCTTATCTTTCAACCTAAAGTCTTCTACTGCTGTTTCAGGACTTGTTTTTATACCATGACACCCAAAGGTATCTGGTAAAAATCCTAGGCAGTTGCATACTGAGTTAAGCTCAATCATTGTATTTGTTCCGTCGACAAAACTTGTAAGCATTCTTGGTGAAAGTCCCTTTTTTTCTGCCTCATCTTTTAATTTTTCTGCTGTAGCATAATTATCAAGAGGGTTATTTTTACCCTTGGCAGCTACAAGAATTTCAAGACCTATCCCATAGGCAAAATCACATAATTCAATTATAGAACCTGGTTCATCTCCAGCAATTCCAGTATAAATAACTCCAGCCTTTTTGGCCATATCATAAAGAACTGGCCCAACTACTGCATCACATTCTACATTAAGAGTTATAAAATGTTTATGATATTGGATAGTTTTTGTAGCAAGTAGGGCCCCAAAAGGTGGATTTCCTGTAGCATCTATAACCGCTGTAATTTGTAAAAGTTTATAGGCTAGTTTGTAATTTGAGCTAACTACTACGAAACCTCTATTTAGTGCCTCAAAAGCCTCATCAAAAGAATCAGTATTTATGATTTTATCTTCTGAAATTCCAGAATCGATAAGAGCCTCTTTACCCTTTTTAGGTGTGTGTTCTACCACTAGGGCTACGTCTATTGCATCTATGCTACCTAATTGGTTAATAAGACTTGCTCCCATTTTTCCACATCCTACAATAGCCAATGATATCTTTTCTCCATTGTGCTTTAATTCTTTAAGCTTTCTATTAATTTTAAACATTTAATCTCCTTATATCATCTGATGCAGCCTTTGCCGATGAAAAAGCCCACTGAATATTATATCCTCCACAATCTCCAGCCACATCCATAATCTCACCTATAAAATAGGTATCAGCCATATCCTTTGACTTCATCGAATTCTTATAAATTCTATCGCAAGCTACACCCCCAAGTGTTACTTGGGCATTGTTTTTGTCATGTATATCTACTATATTAAAAGAAAATTTCTTTAATATTTTTACCAACTTTTCCAAGTCATTTTTTGATATTTTTACCGAATCCTCATTTATTTTAGCCCTTTTTAATATATCAATTATGAGTTTTTGGTCAATATTTCCAATAAGTAAATTTTTAATAGCTCTTTTTGGAAATCTTTGGGCTTTTTTTTCTAAAATATCAAAAAGTCCCTTTTTTTTATACTCTGGATAAAAGTCAATGTCAAGCCTAATCTTTCTTTTATCTTTAAGAGCTAGAGAAATTATATTGGAAAGATCAAGTATTGCAGTTCCAGTAAGACCATAGGATTGAAAAATTATGTCATCTGTTGACGATTTTTGGAATTTATCATCTACAAAAAGTGAAGCCTTGGCAAATACCTTACAGCCCTTGGCAGTCTTTGATAGGGGATTCTCAGTCTTAAAATTAGTTATACCAAATGTTTGATCAATAAGTTTAGTGTGTTTTTTTAAAATCTTTAAAATAGACCCATCAGAACCTGAATTTTTAAGGCTAAGTCCTCCACTTGCAATAACTAAAATATCATATTTAAAACTTTTTTTATCAGTAATAATAAGTTTTTTCTTAAAATCAATGTCTACTACTTTTATATTGTAGATAAATTTAGCGTTTTCTTCTGCCTTCATCAAAAGTGAGTCCCTGACAGTTTTTGAGGATTGAGTCTTAGGATAGCATCTTCCAGATGGAAAGTTAATCCATTCTATTCCCAAATATTCAAAATACTCTAATAAATCCTTGTTTGAAAAGCTATCAAGACTGTAATTTACAAAATCTTTTTCGTTTGAGTAAAAGTTTTTATGATCCATGTTTATATTTGTAAAATTACACCTTCCATTTCCAGTTGCAAGAAGCTTTCTTCCAGAAAATTGATTTGATTCCAAAACTGTTATATCATTTTTATCTAAAAAAGAGCAGAAGGCAAGCGAGCTTACCCCTGCTCCTATTACAAATATTTTCATATCTCTTTTAAAACTTCCCTTATTGTGTCTTTTTCATAATAATGAGTCTTGATATTTGCCTTAAGTTTTAAGAAATTTTCTTCACCTTTCCCAAGACAAAGTACAAAATCACCTTTTTTTGCACTTTTGATGGCATATTTTATAGCATCTTTTCTATTTCCTATTATTTTATATTTACCATTTCTCTTTTTTATACCTCTTGCTATATCATTTGAGATATTTTCAAAGGTATCAAACTTGGGATCATCAACTGTAATTACAGAGAAAACTCCATATTTGGCAGAAATTTCTCCAATAGCTTCCCTAATTTCTACTGTCCTATCCCCACTTATACCATAAACTGCATATATGTCCTTATCTTTTGGCAAAACCTTGTATATATTTTCAAAGGCTGTGCTTGTGTGGGCAAAGTCTACTACTATATTTATAGCAAGGTCATTTTCTATAAATTCAAGCCTTGATTTTACCCCTTTAAAGTCTTTCAATACATCTGCTATATCTTCTAATCTATATCCTAAATCAGAGGCAATTGCTATGGCACAAAGTGCATTGTATATATCATAAATGCCAAATCTTTTAAGCTTAAAGTTTATTCCTTTTATCTTAAATGATAGTCCTTCATCAATTTTTTTAATATCTAATGCCCTATAGTCACTTTCTTCATTTATGGATATGCTTATAGGATTTTTAACAAGCTTTAGGGCTTTCTTACCATAATCATCATCCTTATTTATAATAGCTTTTTTACAATTTTGAATCAAAATCATTTTAGCCTTAAAATAATTTTCCATATTCTTATGAAAATCCATGTGTTCTGGTGAAAGATTAGTAAATACACCATAATCATAGTCTATACCAAAGCATCTTTTTAGATATAAACCATGGGATGATGTCTCCATAACTATATTTTTAAGATTAAGTTTATTTGCTTCTATGAGTATATTATTTATATCTGTAATCTCAGGAGTTGTGTGTTCTGTAGCTATAGTTTTATATATCAAATCTGCCCCATCTGTTCCTATATTCCCACAACTGTCCCCAAGTTTTGTTAAAATAAAAGAAATCATATTGGCTGTTGTTGTCTTGCCATTGGTCCCTGTAACTCCTATCATCCTTAGTTTTTTAGAAGGATAGTTAGAAAGTTTATTTGAAATTTGGGCAAGAGCTATCCTTGAATCATCAACTCTTATATAATTTATACCACCTCTGAAGTCTATATCCTTATTTGTATAAACTATAGTACTTGCTCCATTTTCAATGGCTGAGCCTATAAATTTGTGTCCATCAAATTCTAATCCTTTGATAGCTAAAAATATATAATTTTCTTTTATTTCTCTAGAATTTGAAGAAATCCCCTCTATATCTCTATCATTTCCTATATTTTTGTCAATATAGTCGATTCCTTCTAGTAATTTTTCAATATTCATCTAATGAACGTTATATCCTTTCTCAGTAAGTAAATCCTCAATCTTCCTGATATGGTCTTTTCCGTTTGTTTCTAGTGTCAACTCTACTTGAATGTTCTTATACCTACTTGCTGAAGCTAGAGAATCATGCACTACACTTATAATGTTTGCCTTTGTATAGGCAATTATATCAAGAAGATCTCTAAGTTTTCCTGGTGCATTTACAAGTTCAACTGTAAATCTTGCAATCCTTCCATCTTCATAAAGTCCTTTATGAATAAGTTGAGAAATAAATGACATATCAATATTTCCACCACTTATAACACAAACAACATTCTTTCCTTCACAATCAAGTTTTTTGCTTGCAGCAAGACTAAGAGCACCTGAAGGCTCTGCTACTAGTTTATGTTTTTCCATCAAAGTAGTCAAGGCCACCATAATTTCTTCTTCTGTTACTGAGATATATTCATCAACATATTCTTTACAAATCTTATAAGTTATATCTCCAACTCTAGCAACCGCTGTACCATCTGCTATAGTATCAGCTGAAGCGAGGGTTACCGGACCACCATTTTTAATTGCAGCTTGCATAGAAGCAGCATTTGCTGGCTCTACCCCAACTATTTTAATTTCAGGTTTAATTTCTTTTGCAGCCTTTGCTATACCTGAGATAAGTCCACCTCCACCGATTGGAACTAAAATGTAGTCAGCTTCTTTAAATTTTTCTAATATTTCAAGAGCTATTGTTCCTTGTCCTTCAATAACATCTTCATCATCATATGGTGGAATAAAGGTATATCCCTTTTCTTTGGCTAAATTTTGTGCATATGTATTTGTTTCATCAAATGTTTGTCCATGTAAATCAACTTCTGCTCCATATTTTAAAGTCCCTTCTACTTTAATCATTGGTGTTGTTTCTGGCATACAAACTATAGCCTTTATACCTTGATGGTTTGCAGAATATGCTACACCTTGGGCATGGTTTCCAGCTGAAGCTGTTACAATTCCTACAGACTTAGAAGCTTCATCTAATTTAGAAATTTTGTTATAGGCTCCTCTTAATTTAAAAGAACCAGTCTTTTGTAAGTTTTCTGGTTTAATATATACATTATTCTTTGAAAGGTTAGAAAAAACCTCTGAATAAAGCATATAGGTTGGGTCAATTGCTTCGTCTACTCTTTTTTTTGCATTTTTAAAATCAAACATAATGCCTCCTTTATTTGATTATAACACAAGTAAAATTTAAAATAATGTTTTTTCATAAAGAATAAAAGCTTAATATACTCCAAAAGAGAAATAGCTAAATATAGATATTTAAATGATACTTTTAATCTTTTTTATATAGTTTTTCCCCTTATCTATCTTGTAAAAACGTTTTTTTAAACCTTAATAAGTATACTACAATTCAATCAAAAAAACAAAGATTTGATTAATTGGACATTATTTTTTAAAAATAAAAATCAGAGCCTTAATTTAGAAGACTCTGATTTAAAATATTATTTTATTTTTTTGCTAATTATTAAGCTAATAGAACTTATGATTATAATAAACAGTGCTGGTAAGGAGCTTCTTATACCTGTT
Source organism: Anaerococcus faecalis (assembly GCF_013371425.1). NCBI lineage: Bacteria > Bacillati > Bacillota > Tissierellia > Tissierellales > Peptoniphilaceae > Anaerococcus > Anaerococcus faecalis. The sequence continues at coordinate 98,529 of NZ_JABVBA010000005.1, read as the reverse complement.
CTTACATTTGATGAACTAGACTTAGATTTATTTTTACTTGCATCCATCTTATTTTTCTCATGTGTATTCTTGTCTGATTTAGCATTACTAATTGGTGAAAGCTCAGGCTTATCTTTTTTATCTGTGTTGTTAGAATTGTCATTTATTTCTGAGCTAGATTCTTCTGTATTGTTAGTTTTAGAATTTTTATCTTCTTTTGATTTATTGTTGCTTTCACTAGCATTAGAAACTTGTGTTTTTCCATTTACCTTTGAATTTCCTTCTTGACTATTAGGATTTGTAACCATTTCTCCCTTTTTAACATTTTCTTTAGAAAATTCTTCATCTTTATTTTCACTAGATTTTACTTCTTTATTTTCCAAACCATTTGACTTGCTATTATAGGATGTGTTTTCTTTATTATCAGTTTGTACACCCTCATCTTTCTTATTTTTATCTTTCTTATTTTTAGAATTCTTTAACCCCTCCATTTTCTTTTCAACAGATGATTTTTCTTCTTCTAATTTTTTTACTTTATCTAGAAGTATTTCCTTTTCACTTTGAACTTTTTCTAGTTTTTCTTTAGCTACTTTTTCTTTTTCTAAGGAAGCATTTAGCTTAGCATCATTTTCATTTTTAAGCTTTTCTAGATTTTCTAAGGCTTGTTTCTTATCTTCTTCGGCTTTGTTTTTAGCTTCTTCTAGAAGTCTTATGTTCTCTTTAAGCTTTTCTTTTTCTTCTTCTGATTTTTCCTTATCATTTATTGCTTGGTTTTTAAATTCATTTAGCTTATTGTTCGCATCATTAAGAAGACTTTCCTTTTTCTCTAATTCTTTTTCACATTTTTCTTTTTCTAAAGTAGCCTCATCTTTTTCCTTATTTGATACTTCTATTTCTTTTTCAAGAGATTGGGATTGGGAATTAAGATTTTCTATATCTTTTTGTAGTTTTTCATTTTCATTACTTAAAGCTTTTATCTTCTTATCTAAATTATCATCTTTTATTTCATCAACATCTGTCTTCTTATCTGAGTCTTTTTTAGAATCTTTTTTATCCTCTTCGTTTGTAATTGGCTTAGTTTCTTCTTTTTGCTTATTATAATCTGTTTGTTTTTTATCTAATGGCTTGGCTTCATTTTTATCTATCTTAGAATCTTTTTCTTCTATTTTGTTGCTATTAGTTTCTTGAGATTTTTCCTTTTCCCTTTCTATTTCTAGGTCATTATATACAAACTTTTCCTTATCATAGTTAGGAAGTTTTTCATTTTTAGGTGGTTGTTGAGAATTTAGCCAATATCCTGGTTGGTCATCATCGTTTTGGAGTTTTTTGTATTCACTATCTTTGGCATATCCTACAGTTTGTTTAGATAGTTTTATATTTTCACTATCAAAGGCTTTCGCTTTTTTAGCGTCACTGGCATAGGTATTTCCTGCCTTTAGATAAGCTTCTTTATTAGATATCTCACCCTTACCACTTACAGCAGCTCCTCCTTCATATGAATGTCCACTTCCTCCTATAGCTATAAGTCTACCTTCTCCATCAACTTTTCCATTATTAAGGATTAAGGCATCCCCTCCAATAGATGTTGTAGCCATTCTTCCTGCCCCATATAGGCCTAGTGTAGAATCTTTTTCTATACTTAATTTAGCATTTTCTATCTTTAATGCATTTTGACCAGTATAGACTCTTTTTGTTTCAGGATCCTTTCCTGTTGGTGCTTCGTCTCCTCTTACATAAACTTCTCCAACAATCTTACTATCTCCACTTACGAGTACTACAGGTTTAACATTTTTATTTGCCTTATTTGAATCTGTTAAAAAGTTTGTGTTTGAATATATGAGAGAATTTTCTAAAATCCCGCCTTTTTTAAGCTCTATTTGACCATTTATAGATGCTCCATTTAAAAACTCTTTATTATATGGGTCATAGTTTACAGAAAGTCTTCCGCCGTTTTCTACAGTTATTTTTCCAAAGATTGAAGAATCTCTTACATTTAATATTCCACCATCTTTAACAATTATATTTACCGATGATAAGACTTTCATATTTTGTATAGTTAAATTTCTTCCCTTACCTACGATTAGTGTTTGTGTTTTTTCCTTATTTAGATAACCAAGCTCTCCTAGCTTTCCACTTTCATGGGAACCAAACCATGCTTTTAAATCTTTTGGAACTTCAACCACTTCTTTATCCTTATCAAATCTTGTAATAAGCCAAGGACTCATATCCCACATAAATTTACCATCTTTAGTCTTTTTGAAGTTTTCTTCTTTTATGAAATCTGATAGATACTCATCTGTCCTATAAATTTTAAAGTCTAAAGAATTTGTAGTAATTTCGTTTCCCATATTATCTACTAATTGTACAGAAATAGGATATATTCCCTTTTCTTTAGGATCTCCATTTAGGATTATAGCTGAGCTATATGAATCATATTTTCCTTTCATCCCTGATTTTTCATTAAGGATTATATTTTTTACCTTAAGATCTCTAAACTCATTAAGTTCCTTATAATCTTCGTCTGTTGGGTTTTCTTTGTCACTTACAAGAATTTTTACATTTGAATTTTTACTATTTGTTGCCGTTCCTGTCGCCGCTGATACTCCGTCATACTTTTTTTGTCCAATGACTGCTGGCTCAAAACTTCCAACAAGTTTTACCTTATAAATTCTTTGTGTCTTATCAGTAATATTTAGACTATTATTACTTTTGTTATAGACATAATTATAGTCTTTATCAGCTATTTTTATACTTACTATATCATTGTTAGCTAATCTATTTATATAGATTTTGTTATCTGAAATAGCATAGGCATCTCTATTAAATATTACTAGTTTACTTGAAGCTTTTTCTAAGACTTTTCCCCTTATTTTTATAGAATCAATTTTTCCTATAAGACTGTTATCCATAAGTTCTATGTAACCGTCAGACACATCTTCATTGTAAGATTTTACTATAGAGTCAGTGTTGTTTTCTTTTTTTACTTCTTCTTTTTTCTCATCTATCTTATTTTCTTTCTTCTCGTCTGATAGCTTCTCCTCTTTTAGTGAATCTTTAGCAAAGATAAGTCCCATAAATCTATTAGGATCTTCAATATTTAGGCTTATTTTCTTATTATCACTTGTTATAATTTCAAGCTTATCTCCCTTTTTTAATTTTGATATAAATAATTGTGGATCTACTTGGTTTATACTATAACCTTCCTTATCTTTAAGCTCAATTTGCTCATCCCTTTTCTCATATGATTCTCCATTGATTTTCACATCTTTAATCTTATCTAAAATATCCCTATTAGAGAAAGTAAATGAACAACCATATATACCATTTGATGTGGTTGATACTATTGTATTTATATTATCGGCCTTACTTGTTAGGCTTGTAAAGTTAAGAGCTAGAGCTAGAGCCGATACAGCTACAACTTTTTTTATGCTTTTCATATTGTCTCCTTTTTTATTTTTATTTTATTTTTTCATTATAAGACCAGATCAAATAAGAATCTGGTCTTTAAGTTGATTATTTTCTTTTTTTAGTTAATTTTAATCCTATTGTGCTTATAGCTAGAACAAGTATGCTTGAAAGAGAAGATTCTACTCCTGTTTTTACATTTGAATTTTTTGATGTACTAGGATTTTTGATAGTTTTTTTATTATAATCTTTAGCTTGATTTTTATTCTCTAAGCTAGGCTTATTATTAGATACCTTATCATCTTGGGTATCATTATTTTCGCTAGACATTTGATCTTTTTTATCATCTTTATTTGTAATTGGCTTAGTTTCTTCTTTACCTATATCATTATCTAATGGCTTTGATGTATTTTTATCTATATCAGTATCTTTTTCAGTCTTTTTCTCATTTGAAATTTCATTTACTTTTTCATTAGAATTTTCTTCTTCAACATTTAGCTTATTGTCTGTGTCTTCTTTTAATTTTTCGTTTAATTCTTTATTTGAATTTTCAAGATAAGTTTTCTCTTCTTCAAGTTTTTCAAGCTTAGCTTTTGCTTGATTAGCTTCATTTATGGCCTTATCCCTTTCAGACTCAGCATTTGCTCTTTTATTATTTGCATCGGCTAATTCATTTTCTAATCTTGCAATCTCAGATTTTGCACTTTCATTTTGGCTTTCTAATTCTTTTACTTTAGTCTTTTGATTATCTAGTTCTTTTTCTAAATTTACTTTCTCTTCTTCTGTTGTTTCAGCCTTATTTAAAGCCTCATTTAATTTATTTTCAGAATTTAGAAGCTCATTTTTTGCCTTAGCTAGATTAGATTCTAAATTTGCAATTTTGTCACTTGCAATTGTTTTTTCTTCAATGAGTTTGTTTTCATTAGCTTTTAAATCAGATATACTATTTTCTAATTCTTTAATTTTATTTTCAGCCTTATTTTTTACATCATTTGCTAAATTAATTTCATTTTCAAGGCCCTTTATCTTTTCATTTGCCTTATTTAAATCGTCTTGAGCCTTTTTCTTATCTAAGTTGGCCTCTTCTAATTTTTTATCAGACTTATTCTTATCTTCTAAAGCTTTTTGAGCTTTTTGTTTTTCAGATTCTAAGTCTTTTTTCTTATTTGATAGATCATCTAAAAGCTTATCTCTTTCACCTTCTACTTGTTTCTTTCCAGCTAAGGCTTCGTTTTTAGATTTTTCTAATAAAGCTAGGTCATTTTTAGCCTTATTTAAATCAGCCTGTGCATTTTCTGCTTCTTTTTTAGAGCTTTCTGCTTTTTTCTCTGCTTCTTCTTTTTGTTTTTCTAGCTTTTTAACTTGAGTATTAACATTTTCTAGTTGTTTTTCAAGGCTTATAATCTCTTCTTTACTAGCTTCGTTGTCCTTAGCTTCCTTTAACTTTTTCTTTGCTTCTTCTAATGATTTTTGTGTATTTATAAGCTCATTTGTTTTGTCATCTAGAGATTTAACAGCATCACTTGATAGCTTATTTAATCTCTTAACTTCATCATTTAAAGATTTAATTTCTTTATTAGATTTTTCTAATTTTTCTGATAAAGTATTTTTATCATTTTCGACCTTATTTTTTGCAAGTTCTATAGAATTATTTTTTTCTACTAGTTTCTTTTTCTCATCATTAAGATTTTCTTTGTCTTTTTCTAAAGATTTGATTGTATCATTTGCCTTAGCTAATTCATTTTTTATATTTGATATTTCCTCTTTTGAGACATTTTGATATTTTTGGAGTTCATTTAATTTATCTTGAGCTTTTTTGGCATCTTCTTTGACCTTAATAAGTTCCCTATCCTTTTCTTGTATAGACTCGTCTGCTTTTTGGATAGCTAATTTTAATGAATTGGCTGCATCCTCTTTAGCTTTTTCTAACTCCTTGCTTTTTTCTTTTAAGTCTTTTTTAAGCTTTTCAAGTTCAGTTTTTGCTAGGGCTTTTTCTGTTTCTGATGCTTTGTTTGATTTTTCTAATTCAGCAATTTTATCTTCAGCCTTCTTTTTAGCTTCACTAGCTATTTTTTCAGCATCTTGAGCCTTTTTCAAAGCATCTTTTATTCCTTCTAATTCATTAGTTTTATTTAAAAGCTTATTATTGGCTTCTTTTAAGCTATTTTCTGATTCTTTACTTTTTGCTAGGGCTTCATTTTTAGATTTTTCGGCTGCAAGTTTTTGAGATTCTGCCAATTCTTTTTCTTTTAAAGCTTGCTTTTTGACCTTTTCTGCTTCTTCTAATTTTTTATTAGCATCATCTTTTTCAGCTTTTAGTGTCTTTAATTCTTCTTTTAGACTTTCTAGATTTTTTATAAGCTCAGCCTTTTGTTTGTCTGTTGTACTTGTTGATTTCTTAAGAATTTCTAGGTTCTTTTGAGCTTCTGTAAGTTTATTATTTGCATCTTGTAATTCTTTTTCTTTTTGATCTAATATAATTTTATTATCTGAAGCTTTCTTATTAGCATCATCTAGCTTTTTATTAGCTTCCGCTAATTTTTTATCAAAATCTGTCCTTGCATTTTCTAAGCTCTTTATAGCCTCATTCTTTTCACTTTCAACCTTATTTTTCTCTTTTTCAACATTAGCCTTTGCTATTTCAAGACTCTCTTTTTGAGATTCTAGAGTTTTTTTTGCCTCATTTGCTTCACTAGCTTCTTTTTTAGCAGCATTTGTTTCTTCTTTTGCTTTTTCTAGACTTGTTTCAGCTGCTTTTTTGGCGTTTTCTGCTTCTACAAGCTTATTCTTTGCATCTATTACCTCTTTTTTAGCTCTTTCTATTTCAAGATCTGAGGAATTTTTAGCTTTCTCAAGTTCGCTTACCTTAGCCTCTGCTAGGTTCTTAGCCTCAATTGCTTTATTTTCAGCTTCCTTTGCATCATTTAATTTTTTTTCTGCAGTTTCTTTCTCCTTAATAGCTTTATCTTTATCATTGTTTGCCTTTGATAGTTCTTCTTTAGCTTTCTCTATTTCCTTTTTCAGATCAGCTATTTTCTCATCTGACGTTTTTTCTATAAAAAAATCGCTTAATTCTATTTCATTAGATGAATCATCACTGTACTTAAATTTTAATTTACCATCACTTGTTTTGCTTATTTCAGCTTTGGGATTTAAGTCTTTAACTTCTTTTATAAGCTTGTTGATAACTTCATCACTTAGATTTTTAATATCATCTACTTTTGTTTTCTCATTAGGTCTGATTACGGGGTTTAATTCATTTTCTTTTTTATTTTCTCCTTTAGAATCAGCATATCCTCCATCCGTTAGATCAATTTCTCCCTTTTCTTTATAATCAACCCAAATTGGTTTAGCTAAAAATCCTTTAGATACCTCAAATTCAATTTTATCTGTACTTGAAACTGCTGGGAAAATATAAATAGCATATTCATTATTATCTTTAAGATATGAATTAGGATCTGCTTTTAGATTTCCTGCCTTTACCCCATTGATACTTATATAACTGTAATTTAATTCTTTTCCATTGATTTTTACTTTATTAATCCCACTAATACCAAGATAGCCACCTTTTATCTTTATCTTAGTATAATTGTTCTTATTGGAAATTGATTGTGACCTTCTATGCCTACTAATATTCTCGTTTTTTATATTTATTTGTTCTTTATTAGTATTATTATTGACAATAGGTACAAAATTAAGTGCAAGAGCTACAGCCGTTAATGATATAGCTCTTTTTATGTTTTTATTTTTCATTTTATCTCCTTACAATATTTAATATTTATCAAGTCAAATTATAGGGTGATATTTAAAAAAAGTCAATGATATTGATTATCAATATAATTATTATTTGAATACAATCTATTTTAATAAATATTTATTTACAAATAATTTTTAAAATATTTTTTTGTTTTATATATAAATCATTAAAAATTTGATAAAAAGATAAGTTTGAAATTAATAGTTTTATAGTAGATAAATTTAGCCTTAATTTTAATACCTAACTCATTTGAATATATATAAGTTTTTCTGCACTAAAAAAGAACCCTAAGGTTCTTTTATATTAGTTTTATAATCCTAGCTTTTCAGCTACTAGATTTTTGTTAAATCCAACCATATCTTCACCATCTATGTTTATTACAGGAACTCCTCTATATCCTTTTTCAACAAGATAGTCTATAGCTGATCTGTCTTCATCTACATTTTTTTCTTCAAAGTCTATATTATTTTCTCTTAAATAATTTTTAGCTGCCTTACAATGTGGGCATGTATTTGATGTATATATTGTTACTTTACTCATAAAATCTCCTTTTGTTTTTCTTAAAATCTTTTTCTGTATAAGACATTATACTAAATTGATAGCTAATTTCAATTGTCAAGTTCATTGCTTATCTTAATAAAGTCATCTAGGGATAGATTTTCAGCCCTTAAATTCTCCTTTAATCCTAATTTTTCAAAAATCTCCCTAAGTTTTTCCTTTTCAATAACACTTGATAGAGAATTTAAGATAGTTTTTCGCCTTTTATTAAATCCTGCCCTTACAAGTTTAAATAAAATATCCCTATCAACATCTTTATCATAGATTCTTAAATCAAGTTTTAAAACTTGGGAATCTATCTTTGGTTGTGGCATAAAAACTGATTTAGGAACCTTGAAGCCACTTATAAGATTTGAATAAAATTTTATAAATATAGAAAGAGAAGAATAATCTTTCATGCTTTCGTCAGCTTTTATCCTATCTGCAACTTCCTTTTGTACCATTATAGTCATATCTTTACAAGCTAGATCATTTTCAACAAGTTTTTCTATGATTGGAGTTGTAATATAGTAAGGAAGATTTGACACGACCTTAAAGCTTTCTCCATTGAAGTTTTCTTTTACAACTTTTTCTAAATCTATCTTTAATATATCGGCATTTATTATATCAATATTTGAAAATTCTCCAAGATTATCCTTAAGAATTGGAATAAGGGTTTTATCAATTTCTATTACTACAAGTTTTTTGCAAGTTTTAGCCATCTCTTGGCTTATTGTTCCGATTCCCGGTCCTATTTCTAGGATGTTTTCTCCCTCTACTTCAGATAAGTCTATTATTTTATCTACAAAGTTTTTATCTATAAGGAAATTTTGCCCAAGAGACTTAGTAAATTTAAATCCATATAGTTTCTGGATATCTTTTATTGTCTTTGGTGAATATAGTTTTTTCATATCTTTTTTACTGCACTTTCAAATTCTTCTCGGCTTATATTAAAGGAATTTAGTTTTGATAGGAGTTGTTTTGAATTAAAATATCCTATAGATAGAATATCTCCAAGTCTTGCTCGTCTTTCCTTGCTAGATTTAGATAAGGTTAGGTTATTATCTAGTAGGTCTTTGATTGTAAATTCTTCTCTTCTTTGTCTAGTACTTGCATGAGCATTTTTTAAAGCATTTATTATATCATCTTTTGAAGCATTCTCAATACCTAAATCTCCTTTTTTTATTGCCTTATTCCTATCAAGAAAGGCATGTTTTGCATTTGGTATTTCTTTTGCAATCTTTTCCCTTATCTTTTTTCCGGCAAAGTCTGGGTCTGTAAATATAATAATCCCACATCTTTTGTCTATCTCTTTTAATCTATCTATTAAATCATGTCCAAAAGCAAGACCATTGGTTGCTATAAGCTCACAATCTATGGCAGATTTAATATTAGTAATATCATCTTTTCCTTCAACTACTATTGTTTCTTTTATCATAATCTATCCTATATTAAAAAATCTTTTGGCATTTTTAGAAGTTTTCTTACAAAGCTTTGATAGTTTCATACCTCTTAGGCTCGCAATTTCTCTTGCAACTTCTACTATCTTTCTTGGATCATTTCTATAGCCCCTATATGGCTCTGGTGTAAGATAAGGTGAGTCTGTTTCAAGCATAAGCTTATCCAAATCTACATTTATAGCTGCATTTTTTTCATTTTCTGCATTTTTAAAAGTCACTACCCCACCAATTGAAATATAGTATCCTCTTTTCATACACTCTCTTAGATGATTATAAGTATAAGAAAAGCAATGAATTTGAACACTTAGATCAGGAAAGTTCTTAAGTACATCAAGACAATCATCAATAGAATCTCTAGAATGAATTATAACCGGAAGATCTACTTTTCTTGCAAGCTCTAATTGTTTAATAAAGATATCCTTTTGTAGATTCTTATCATCATCTCTCCAATAATAATCAAGACCTATCTCTCCAATAGCAACAACTTTTTCATTCTCACAAAGCTCTTCTAATCTTTCTATATCCCCATCTCTATATTCATGCACATCTGATGGATGAAATCCAACCTCTCCATAAATGTTGTCATATTCATTACAAAATTTAACAATTTGTCTTGAATTTTCAAGGTTTACTGATGGCACTATTACATAATTTACACCAAAATTAGACAGATCCCTTATAAGAAAAGATCTGTCATCATTAAAATCATCACTTAATAAATGAGCATGTGAATCAATTAAATCCATTAAGATATCACCGTACCTGGTTTTACATCTTTTATTGTGGTAAGAAGAACAGCTTCATCTCCTGCTGCAAGTAGCATACCCTCTGAAAGTATTCCTCTCATTTTTACAGGTTTAAGATTTTTGATTACTACAACATTTTTTCCAACCAAATATTCTGGTTTGTAGAACTTTTTAATACCAGAGACTATAGTTCTCTTTTCACTTCCTATATCAATCTTGAAAACTAAAAGTTTGTCAGCATTTGGATGTTCCTTTGCTTCAAGAATTTTACCGACAACTAAGTCAAGCTTATCAAAATCATCTATTTTGATTTCTACCTTATCCTCTTTTTCTTTTTTGTCATCTTCATCCATTTTAACTCCAAGTCTTTCTTCAACTAATTTGTTATTTAAGTCATGAAGTTTTTTAAGTTCTTCTTCTGTATCAAGCCTATTGAATAGGTTTTTACCTTTGTTCACCTTTGTTTTCTCTTTTATAAGGCCAAATTCTTTAGCTGATTCAAAGCCAAAATTTTCTACACCTAGTTGTTTTAGAATCTCACTAGTTGTATTTCTCATAATTGGCTCAACAAGTTGAGCTATAATTCTTAAACTTTCTGCAAGATTATATAAAACAGTATTTAGTCTATCATATTTTTCTTCACGACCTAAAATCCAAGGTTCTGTTTGATCTACATACTTATTAGATCTTCTTACAAAATTCCATAAAACTTCTAGAGCTTCATTGAATTTGAATTCATCCATCAAAGATGTGAACTTATCATAAGTAAGACCTGCAAGTCTTATTAGATCTTCATCAAAAGCATCAAATTCCTTGCCTTTTTTTATTTCTCCACCATTGTACTTTGAAATCATTGAAATAGTTCTTGAAAGAAGGTTTCCTAGGTCATTTACAAGATCAGAGTTGTACCTATCCATGAATTTCTTAGATAAAAAGTTTCCATCTGATCCAAAGTTAAATTCGCGAAGTAGGAAGTATTTTAGGGCATCTGTTCCATAAAGCTCAACAAGTGGTTCTGGATACATAATATTTCCCTTAGACTTACTCATCTTGTCATTATCAAATAAAATCCAACCATGAGCAAAAACTTTTTTTGGAAGTGGCATATCAAGTGCCATCAAAAGTGCAGGCCAAATTATAGTATGAAATCTTACTATATCCTTTCCAATCAAGTGAACTGATGCAGGCCAATATTTGTTAAATTTCTCTTGATCATAACCATATCCTATTGCTGTAAGATAACATGAAAGTGCATCTATCCATACATAAACAACATGTTCATTATCAAACGGAACATCTACACCCCAATCAAAGGTGTTTCTTGTAACTGACAAATCCTCAAGTCCCTTATTTATAAAATTATTCAACATTTCATTTTGCCTAAATTTAGGCTCAAGAAACTCTGGGCGGTCTTTGAAAAGTTCCCTTAATCTATCTGTGTATTTTGAAAGTCTAAAAAAATAAGACTCTTCCTTGTGATAGTCAACTTTTCGTCCACAATCTGGACAGTTTCCATTATCTAGCTGACTTTCTGTAAAATAAGACTCGCATGATTCGCAGTAATATCCCTCATACTCTCCCTTATAAATATCACCCTTGTCATAAAGATACTGGAATATCTTTTGTACATTTTCTTCATGTTTTGGATCAGTTGACCTTATAAATGAATCATAATCTATATCAAGTTTTTTAAGTAAAAGCTTAGTTTCTCCAGCTATTTTATCTACAAATTGTTGAGGTTGGCTCCCATGAGATAAGGCTGCATTCATAATCTTTTGACCATGTTCATCTGTTCCAGTTGTAAGAAAGGCATCATAGCCTTGTAAATTTTTATATCTTTTTAAAACATCTGCTATAACAGAAGTATAAATATTACCAATATGTAGGTTACTATTTGGATAATATATTGGTGTTGTTATATAATATGCTTGTTTATCCATAAACTCTCCTTTAATTAAAATACTATTAAGTATATCTAAAATTTTAATTATATCTATCCTTATTATAGCCTTTTTGTCCTTATTTTCCAATTTTTAATAAAGCTATGTAAGCTAAAATAGATTTCAGTTTAAGGCCTGCCTATAATGGAAAATAAAATATTAGCAAACTTTACTTAAATACTAAACACTTTCACTTACTTTAATCAATGAGACCCAAAGGGAGAATTATTTAGACAAAAAAACTGACACCTTGATTAACTCTTGATATCAGTTATAAATTTATCTTAGCTTATTTTTCTTTTTTTCTTAAAACAAAGCTTGTAGCAGAGCTAATTGATCCTATTACTAGACTTAATAGACCACTTGATACTCCTGTTTTAGGGTTTTTCTTTTCATAAGTGTATTTTATTTCCTTTGAACTTTGTTTTTGATTAGATTTTTTTCTATTGCTTATTTTTTGACTGCTATTTTCATATTTATCTTTAGTTTCTGGATCTTTTTCATCTACTTTATTTTCTTCTTCATTTTCTACATTCTTAGAAGGTTTCTCAACTTTTTCTTCATCCTCTAATAATTTTTGTTTTTCAAGTTCAGATTTTTCTTCTTTTAGCTTATCTACTAATAATTGAAAATCTAGAAAAGAGGCTTTGGCTTTCTTATAAAGATTTTCTAATTCTTCTAATTTATCTTTACTAAGCTTCTTTTTATCTTTTACTTCCTTAAGTAAATTATTTATATCATCTAAAGATTTTTGACTTTCTTTAAATACTTTATATAAAGCTTTTATATTATCAAAATCTTCAAAACTTTGAGGATTATCTAAGTTTATGGCTTTAGCCATTTGCAATAATTTTTCTAATTTACTATATTTTTCATTAGTTAATTTAATCTTATCTTCTAATTTTTTAATAGTTGCCTTATCTTGGTCATTTTTATTTTTAGAAGCTTTAAGTTTTTCTTCTTTAAGTTTTAAATTATTTAGTTCTTCTTCTAATGCCTTTAAGCTAGCCTTACTATTAGAAATATCTTCTTCATTTGCTTTTATTTCTTTATTTTTATCATCTAAAAGTCTTTGAGAATTTGCCTTTTCATTTTCTAATATTTTTACACTTTCATAAAGGTCATTAATATCCTTATTAAGAGCTTCATTTTGAGATTCTAAAGCTTTTACTTCATTAACTTTTGTATCCCTTTTATCTTTTAGATTTTTAAGATTTTCTTCTTCAAGTCTTATTTTTTCACTTAATTCTTTTGAATTTGATGATGAATTTTGAATTTTATCATTAAGCTCTTTTATATTTCTAGCCAAATCACTTTTTTGATTATTTAAGGTGTTTTTTTCATCTTTCTTAATCTTTAGTGAATCGTTTAAAGTTTTGGATTCTTTTGTAAGTTCAGACAATTTATTTTGCTTTTCTTTTTTCATGCTATTCTCATCTGAGATTTTTCCATCGAGCTTAGCTATATTTTCTTTTAAAGTTTTAACCTTATTATCAAGAGCTATTTTATCAGTTTTTAGCTTTTCTAAATCCGCCTTATTTTTCTTTATTATCTCTTTATTGTCTTTGTTTATCTGATTATTTGCACTAATTTGATCATCTAATACAGCTATATTTTCTTCTAAGGCTTTAATTTCTTGTCTTTTTCGGCTAAGAGCATTTTCTTGATCTTTAATTCTAGCTTCAAGTTCTTTTATTTCTCGACTTGTTTTTTCATCAAGCTTAGCTACCCCATTTATAGTATCTTTGAGGTCTTTCATATAGTCATCTAATCTTTTTTCGTAGTCTTCTATTGAATATAATTTTTCATTATCTGCTTCAGGATTTAAAACTACGGAGTGAACATAACCGTATAATCCTTCTCTTATAGCGTAACCTGCACTAATTGAATCGCCAAATTTAAAATTATTATACATATTATCATCTACTAAAGTTGTATAATGTCCTACTTTTGGTTCATATCCTAATTGTTTTAATTCATTTTTATGGTTTGATATATACTTTTGCATATCCATTCTAGAATTGACCCCTATGGATCTAAGATAATCGAATGTTCTTTTTTCTATATCCCACCATCCTTCTAATGGACTCTCTATATTTGGATAATCTGATTTACCTGCATTAAAATTAGGATTCCAAGCTAAATTTTCAAATGTTTGGTCATGAATTTTAGCATGATCCATTTTATTGGCTGAATAATTTGCATTAGCTTGTGCAACAGCCATTACGTAATCATTTACTTTTAAAACACTTAATTTCTTACCATCAATTCCACCATCTTTTTGTCTTTTTTCATTTATTATTTTTAAAGATTCGATTGATTTTTTCATGTATTCAAGTTTTCTTGAATCCTCTTTACCTATTAGCTTGTTTTTTTCTAAATACTCTGCTCCTATTTCATCAAGTCTTTCTTTATGGCTACCATCTTTTGGTATAGGAAGTCTTGTAAATACATCTAGAGCCTTTTGTGATCCCATCTTCTCAAAAAATCCTACTGAACCCTTATCCCATTGAGCTTGGGCTTTCTTTTTATCTTCTTCTGTTATAGTTTTTGTAGCAGAATTTTTGAGATTTTCTAGATCAGCTTTTCTTTTATTTATTTCATCAAGTAAGGATTTTTCTTGATTTTTTAAGTCAGCTAAACTTTGATCTTTTTTAGCTTTTTCTTCTTTTATAGGCTCAATATTTTTTATATTTTCTGTTATAGCACTTTCTATATCATTATTATCTTTAATAAGTCTTTCTTGGTCATTTTGATTTTCTAAAATATCATCATTTGCCTTGGCTAGGTCAGTTAGAGATTTAGACTTATCATTGTTTAATGATGATATTTTTTTATCAATTTCTTTGATAGAATTTTCAATATCTTTTATAGACTTATTAACTTCACTTAGCTTATTTTCTAAACCTGTGATTTCTACATCTTTTGACTTTATATTATCCTCGATTTTTTTAAGTTCATCTTCTTTTAAGCTAAGTTCTTCTTTGATTTTTTTAACTTCATCAGAAGTCTTATTAGAATCGTCTAAAGATTTTTTAAGATCTTCTATGGTTTTAGATGAATTTTCTATAGATTGTTCTAAAGTTTTTATCTCTTTATTGATTTTTTCAATATTTGCTTTATTACTTTGAACAATTTCTTTGTCCTTGTTTAATGAATTTGTCTTATCATTTATAGCCTTATCTTTTTGTGAGATATTATTTACAAGATTTTCTTTTTCCTTATTCTTGTCTGATAAACTTTTTTCAAGGCTTTCAAGGTTTTTCTTTTCATCTAAGGCTTTTTTGTTATTTTCCTTAGCTTTTTTCTCTTCAGATTCTTTAGCCTTAGTATCTTCTTCTAGTTCTTTTTTTGATATGCTTTCTTCTTTTTTAGCCTTTTCTAAGTCTTCTTTTTCCTTAGCTAGACTAGCTTGGGCTTCTTTTAAAGTATTTTCATAATTTTTCTTATTATCTTCTACGCCTTTTTCTAAATTATCCTTGCTTATATCTACTTTAGATTGAGCGTTTTTCTTATCTTCTTCAAGTTTTTTTTCACTTTCTGATAAGTCCTTATATGATTTTTCTTCATTTTTTAGATCATTATCTGCCTTAATTAGGTCAGACTCGGCCTTATTTAGTTCATCTTGAGCCTTATTAAGATTTTGAGGGCTTACTTCATTTTTGTCTTCAATATTATTTTTATTAGTATCTGCATGAGAAACATTGTCTGTTTGTATAAGGACAGATGTTGAAATAGCTGCTAATAATACTAATTTTTTTAAATCATTTGACTTCATTTGCTACTGTAATTCTCCCTTCTACATTTTATAGCTTACATATATTATAGCAAATTTGTATAATATTTGGGATTTTTTTTATATATTTTAAGGCGAAAATTATTTAATAAATCCAAAAAACACCAAGTCCTATTTGGACTTTGTCTTAATACGTTATTTATTTTTCAGCCATCTTCTCTTGGCAGTTTGATTTTTCGTAAATATCAACTCCACCCATAGCCATGTTTAGTATTACTTGTCTATGAATTTCAATATAAGGATATGTATCAATTTTTGTTAAATATTTTATATCTACTCCAAATTCTAAATCTTCTCCCTTGTCACAAAAAATTTATTGTATCTTTTAACTTGCTCTATAAAACTATCTACATCTTCTATCTCAAATTTTTAGGCAAGCTCTTCTAAGCTATCTGGCATACAGGTGTTTATAAGTTCTGGAACTACACTGGTTCTTTCTTCTACTTCTTCATCTGGCATATATTTTTTAAGCTCCTCTAGCTCTTCAGCCTTTCCAGGGAAGTTTTCGGATTTTTCTATATAGTCTGAGTCAAATATTTGCATATAGTAACCCTCATCTTCTTCTATTCCATAAGCCTTTAAAGCCTTTGGAGTGGATCCAACACTTTGATCTAAAGTTTCTATAAAGTCAGGGTCATTTTTCATTATTAAAAACATTTCTTTATTCATAAAAATCCTCCCTTTTATAACATTATATGACAAGATAAAAAAATCACTTTTTAATTTTAATATAGAAATTAGAATAGAAAAGAAAAAAACTTCCAAGTTTTGACTTGGAAGTCTTTTTCTTTATTTTATTGTCAGCTTATGAAAGCTCTTTTTACCTTTTTTTACTATTATTTTTCCATCTTTAAATAAGTCTTCATTTATTTCAAATCTAGGATCTGTAATTTTTTCATCATTTATTGAAACTCCTCCACCCTTTACGGTATCTCTTGCTTGAGAATTTGACTTTGTAAGAGATAATTTTGTAAGGAGGGTTAAGATTCCCATTGGAAGTTCATCTTTTTTAATTTCTGTTGTAGGCATTGCTGATTCATCTCCAGCTCCACTAAACAAGGCTTTTGACGCTTCTAAGGCTTCTTTTGCCTTATCTTCTCCATGGATTAGCTTTGTAACTTCATAAGCCAAAACTTCTTTTGCATGGTTTATTTCTTTGGCATCTTTGCCATTTCCAAGTCTTCTACATTCATCTGTTGGAAGGAAAGTTAGCATTAGTAAAAATTTCTCAACATCCCTATCATCTACATTTCTCATGTATTGGAAAAGTTCATATGCTGATGTTTTTTCTTCATCAAGCCATACAGCTCCCTTTTGGCTTTTACCCATCTTAACTCCATCAGCAGTTGTAAGAAGTTTGAAGGTCATACCATATACCTTCTTATCTTCTTTTTTTCTTATTAAATCATATCCACCTATGATGTTTGACCATTGGTCAGAACCACCAATTTGAAGAGTACAATTATGTCTTCTATAAAGTTCTAAGAAGTCATATGATTGAAGTAGCATGTATGAAAATTCAAAGAAGGTAAGTCCCTTATCCATCCTATTTTTGTAGGCATCTTTTTTAAGCATTTCATTTACAAGGAAATTACTTCCTACATCTCTTAAAAATTCTACAAATGGAAGCTTGAGTAACCAATCTCCATTGTTTACCATTATAGCTTTCTCGCCTGTATCTTCTCCTTCATCTTCAAATTCTAGAAATCTTTGGAATTGGTTATAGAAACATTGGGCATTGTGATCTATTCTTTCTTTAGTCATAACCATTCTCATATCTGACCTTCCCGATGGATCTCCTATCATTGTAGTACCTCCACCTAGTAGGGCGATTGGTCTGTGACCGTAGTTTTGCATTCTCATCATTACCATAATTTGAATAAGGTGGCCAACAGTTAGAGAATCAGCTGTAGCATCGAAACCACAATAAAATGTTAGCTTCTCATCTTTTAATTTTTTTGCTAATTCTTCTTCATCTGTGGCTGCTTCAAAATATCCACGATCTTTTAACTCATCAAATACTGAGTCATATTCTTTTGGGTATTGAAATTTCATTTTATTCTCCTTTTCTTAAATTTGAGCACAAAAAAAGAGTACTAAGAAGGCATGTATATGCGGTACCACTTCTTTTTATACTCATCACTTTCACTAGGTAGAAAGTCAACCTTGGACAAAGAATTTTGTAATTCGAAGATTTTTACTTTCTTCTACTGGAAACCCTGTAAGTCCTATTTACTTATTTTGTATTATACACGCTTATTCTTAATTTATCAACTAGTCTAAACATTTTAAAATAAAATAGCAAAAGGTATAATGCTATCCCTTTTGCTAATCTAATCATAATTATATATATATGATAACGGTCTTTTTCTCACCACGCTTATATATCCTAAATTTACTAATTTATCAAGACCTTTTTTTATTCTACTTACTGGGTATCTTTCTTTTTTCAAAATATCAATAATTTCATTTCTTGTAATTTCAAGGTTATATAAATATATAGCGTTTGGTATGAATCCAATAAGAAGAAGTCTTTGAAGTTCACTAGATATAGCATCTATAATAAGTGACTCATGTACATGACTTGGGAGTTCATTTTTAATATTTATAAGAATATTATCATTTTCTCTAATCTTTTCTAGTTTATTCCATGTGTTAATATTAGGCAAAAAATATACATTTGATTTGGCATGATTTTTATGAAGTATAGAAAGATCAGTAAGAAAAGCTAATTCGTTACTTACCCTATTTTTATATACATCTTTATATTTATTTCTATCTTGATAGTATATTTTATAAATATAATCCATAATATATCCTTTATTTAAATTTATTGAATAAATATACCCATATAAATTAAAAATTCTAGATATCTTTAGTTTATTCTTTAGTTTTTATATTATAAACGTAAATTTCTCGCTTAATTTTCAAAAAAACAATAAAATTTAATATAACAATAATTTTTGTATTGACTCCTTACACAAAAAACCGGGTGGCGCCCGGTTTTTATATCGATTTTATTAGGTTTTATATTAGTATATTAAGTATTTTTTGGATTTAGAAGTCTATTTCTTTTCCGTAGTATGAAGCTTCGTAAATCTTCTTAATATCTTCTGCTGAAGTTTCTCTAGGATTTGTTAGGGTACATGCATCTTTAAAGGCATTTTCACTCATTTTATCAAGTACTTCTAAAAATTCATTTTCCTTTATTATAGTATTTTTGCCATCTTTTATATTTGCTGAGATTCCAACAGCCTTGTTTAATTTTCTAATTTCTTCTGCAAGATCATCTATACCAAGAATTTTCTCAATCACATCATATCTATCTGTAGATTTTCTATTGTAGTCAATGATGTATGGAAGCATTATTGCATTAGCTTCACCATGTGTTAAGTGGAAGATTCCACCAATTTTGTGAGCCATAGAGTGAACTATACCAAGGGATGCATTAGAAAATGCCATACCAGCTATAGTTGATGCATCATGCATCTTCTCCCTTGCATCAAGATCTTCTCCATTGTCATAAGCTTTTTTAAGATTTTCAAAAACAAGTTCAATTGCCCTTATAGCTAGTGGTGATGAATAGTCATCTGCACTTGTAGATACGAAGGCCTCAACTGCATGAGTCATAACATCCATACCTGTTTGAGCTGTAATCTTTGGAGGCATTTTACTTGCTATAATTGGATCACAAATTGCTACATCAGGTACAAAGTCTGGATGTACTAATGGGTATTTGATTTCATTTTCTGTATCAGTAATAACTGAAAAAGCTGTAATCTCTGAAGCTGTTCCTGATGTTGATGGGATGCAAGCCATTCTTGCCTTAGTTCTAAGTGGTGGGTTGTCAAAGTTTGCAAGCTTTTCGAAACTATATCCAGGATGTTCATAGAAAATCCACATAGCTTTAGCAGCATCCATAGCAGAGCCTCCACCTATAGGAATTATCCAATCAGGGCCAAACTCTTCCATCTTCTTTCCACCTTCAAGACAAGTTTTAACTGATGGATCTGGTTCCACTCCATCAATAATTAAAACTTCAAATCCACCTTCTTCAAGATAAGCCTTTGCCTTATCTAAAAATCCGAATCTTTTCATTGAAGATCCACCTGTAACAAGAACTGCCTTCTTTCCTTCTAAGTTTTTGAGGTATTCTAGACAATCTACTCCATGAACAATAGTTCTAGGTACTTGAAATGTACTATAAGTCATATACTCCTCCATATGTATTTTATTTGTTAATATTTTATCACTACAGTTATTATATATCTTTGTATATTTTTGTCAACATTATTTTTATCTTACAGTATTTTAATGTTAATTTGATAACATTGTTAAAAATTAACTTTTCTTAGCTATACAATATATTTTTTAAGATAATTAAAATTATATAAAATATATAATAAATATTAAAAATATATAAGCCAATAATAAATTTTCAGATTATTATATTGAAAATATTTTGCAGGTTTTAATTCTAAAAATATCTTTACTAAATTATACAAAATCTAAGGCTATACAATTTTAAAGTTTTTACCTCTCTCAATTAAAGCTTTATTAAAATATAAACAAAGTTTTATTTGTTTATTTTTGATAAACTTGTTAAAGATATTAGATTAAAGTGATATTTTACATATCATATTCGAAATATTGTATTTCTAAATAAATTTAAATTTTTTCTTGATTTATCTTTTAAAAAGTGTTTTAATTATTAAGAAAATAAATTAAAAGTTTGAAAAGGAAAGTTTTGCCCATATTTGCTAGGCTTTCTTACAAATTTTTTTTGCCTATTTTTAATAGTATGTAAATTTTTTTACTTACTTCTAGTTAATCGCAAAATTTTTTTGCCCAATTTTAAGGAAAAATTGTATTTCTCGAAAATAAGAAGGAGTTAATATGTCCAAAGAATTTTCAGTAAAAAAGACCCTAGTTATAGGTTCAGGTCCAATTATCATAGGACAAGCAGCCGAGTTTGATTACTCAGGAACCCAAGCCTGTGAGACTTTGAAAGCATGTGGAGTTGAAACTGTTCTCATAAACTCAAATCCTGCTACTATAATGACTGACCCAAATGTTGCTGACAAAACCTATATAGAACCTATCACCCTTAGAAGTGTAGAAAAGATTATAGAAATTGAAAGACCTGATTCAATTATAGCCACAATGGGAGGACAAACTTCTCTCAATATGACACTTAAGCTTAATGAAAATGGAATCCTTGACAAGTATGGGATTAAGGTTATTGGAACTGATATTAAAGCTATAGAAAAAGGGGAAGATAGGGACCTATTCAGACAAACTATGTCAGAAATTGGTCAACCTCTTATCTCATCTGAGATTTGTCATAAGCTTGATGAAGGTGTAAAATTAGCCAAAAAAATCGGCTATCCTGTAGTTATAAGACCAGCCTATACCCTAGGTGGAACTGGTGGTGGATTTGCAAATAACGAAGAAGAATTAAGGGAAGTCCTATCCCTTGGCCTTTCCCTTTCCCCTATTACAGAATGCTTAATAGAAAAATCCATTAAAGGTTGGCTTGAGATAGAGTTTGAAGTTTTAAGAGACAATATAGGTCAAAAAATTGTAGTTTGTGATATGGAAAATGTTGATCCTGTTGGAGTACATACAGGAGATTCTATAGTAGTTGCTCCTTGTCAAAGTCTTAAAAGAGAAATCGTAGATAAACTCAAAAGGGCATCTTTAGATATAGTAGAGGCAATTGGTGTAAAAGGTGCATGCAATGTACAACTTGCCTACAACAGGGAAAATGATGAATATGCAGTAATCGAAATAAATCCAAGAGTTTCTCGCTCATCTTCCCTTGCCAGTAAGGCTGTAGGATATCCTATAGCAAAGGTTGCTACAAAGATTGCCCTTGGTCTTAACTTTTCTGATATCTTAAATGAAACTACTGGAAAGCCACTTGGAAATTATGAACCAAAATGTGACTATGTAGTAGTTAAAATTCCAAAATGGCCATTTGATAAGTTCAAAAATGCAAAGAGAAAACTCGGTACAAAGATGATGGCAACTGGTGAAGTTATGGCAATTGGACACAACTTCAAGGAAGCCCTTCTTAAGGGAATTAGAAGTCTTGAAATAGGAAAAACCTCTCTTGAATCAGAGTTTTCAAAAGAAAAATCAGATCAAGAGCTTATATCAAGGATGCAAAATCCTGATGATGAAAGACTCTTTGACCTTGCAGAGTTTATCCGACGTGGTCACAGTATAGAAGAAGTACATGATATAACAAGAATTGAAAACTACTTTCTTAAGCTTATAAAAGAAATCATCGATGATGAAGAAAAACTTAGAAAACTATGCCTAGAAGACCTTGATAGTAAATATTTAAGAAAATTAAAGGAAGATGGTTTTTCTGATAAAACAATAGCAAGGCTTATAGGCTGCCACAGTCACGATATAGCAAAAATAAAAAAAGAAAATAAAATCTATCCAAAATACAGGAAACTTGATGTATCAGCCTTTAGGAAAAATGGCCAATACATATACTCATCATATGTAGGTAAAGATGAGTCTGAAATATCTGATAAGAGAAAAGTAATAGTAATAGGATCAGGTCCTATAAGGATTGGACAAGGTATAGAGTTTGACTATTGTTCAGTTCATGCTATAAAAACTTTAATCAAAATGGGAATTGAAACAATAACTATTAACAATAATCCAGAGACAGTATCTACAGACTTTGATACATCAGACAAACTTTACTTTGAGCCGCTTACAGATGAAGATGTTATTAATATCATAAAAAAAGAAAATCCAGAGGGAGTTATCCTCGCCTTTGGTGGACAAACTGCCATAAAACTTGCTAAAAACTTAGACAGACATCACATCAACATTATAGGAACAGGCTTTGATATTATAGACAGGGCAGAAGATAGGAAAAAATTTGAAAAACTTCTTGAAAAACTTGATATCAATAGGCCAAAGGGAGCAGGAGTTACAAGCGTTGAAGAAGGTCTCAATGTTGCAGAAAGAATAGGCTATCCAGTCCTAATAAGACCATCATATGTTCTTGGTGGACAAGGAATGGAAATAAGCTATGAAAAAAATATACTAGAACAATACCTAAATGAAGCATTCAAGAGAGATAAGGAAAATACAGTACTTATAGACAAATACCTCATAGGTCGTGAAATAGAAGTAGATGCTATATCAGATGGTGAAGATTTTCTTATTCCAGGAATAATGGAGCACTTAGAAAGGGCGGGGGTACATTCTGGAGACTCAACCTCAATCTATCCATCAATCAATATCTCTGATAAAATAAAAGAAAAAATCTACGACTATACTAAAAAAATTGCCAGAGAGCTTAATGTTAAGGGAATGATAAATATACAATTTATAGAATACAAAGACGATCTTTATATTATTGAAGTAAATCCACGAGCATCTAGAACTGTTCCCTACATATCAAAGGTATCTACAGTACCAATAGTTGATATAGCAACAAAAATAATGCTTGGTGATAAACTAAAAGACCTAGGATATGGTACAGGAATCTACAAAGAAAGCAAGATGACCTGTGTAAAGGTCCCAGTTTTTTCCCTAAACAAGCTCAATCGTGTAGAAATTTCTCTAGGACCTGAAATGAAATCAACAGGGGAAGTTCTAGGTATAGGAAAAGACATAGATGAAGCCCTTTTTAAGGGTTATGAAGCAAGTGGTGAACCTATAAGCAAAAATCATAAAAAAGTTCTCGCTTCAATCAAAAACTCTGACAAAGAAGAATTTCTTGAAATCGCAAAAATAATGAAAGAATTGGGTTATTCATTTATAGCTACAGAAAATACTGCTAAATTCTTAAATAAAAATGGTATAGAAACTAAAACTGTAGCAAAAATAGACCAAGATAAAAAAGATATACTAGACCTTATCAAAGAAGGAAAGCTTGATATAATAATAAATACCCCGACCAAGGGTGGAGATAGCCAAAGAGATGGTTTCAAAATAAGAAGAGCTGCCATAGAACATGGTATAGAAACTATAACAAGTCTTGATACAATAAAAGCAAGGTTAAGAGTAGAGGCAAAAGACTTTGACCAAAAAGACATAGGCGTATATGAAATATCAGAATTAGGCAAATAAGACCACATAAAAAACCCGGATTAAACCGGGTTTTAAATTTACTTATAGATGTTACTATTAATTACAAGACAATATTTTAAAAGAGTAAGCAAAAATGATTTCTAACAAGAGCACAGAGCCTAATAACAGATATCTTTGGATATTTAAAAAAATCCAAATCTTTAACTGACTGATAGCTGAATAAGCTAATAATAGTGCATAAAGGATCAAGTCTAAGTTAGATATAGTTTTATAGAAAATTCCTATATAAGAGAAATTGTCAAAATAAGGACTATGTAGAAGATGATTTGATAGTCGATATTCTCTTTAGCTATGAAAATCTAAAACAATCCCTCTCATCAAAAACATATATTAAATTTTATAAAAAAACAATATCTTGGTATAAATCAAAATATATATAAGCTATAATATATGGATAAATTTATAAAATTAAGCTACAATATATTCATATTTTACCAGGGCAAAAACTATCTATTTACAAAATCACTTTTTACAAAGCCTTCCCTACCCTTATAGGAAATCTTAAGCCAAGCTTCACCATTGGCTTGAACTTCTTCTAGAATATTTACTTCTGCATTATTTGGTAAAGAAGTTATAAAATTATCCTCTTTTGTTGTAGGAGACTCTCTTAAGTTTACCTCTGCATTAGTCCTAGCCACAGTGCTTTCATCAGCCTTATCTTGATTTTCTGCTACTTTATTAGAATCTTCTTTTAAATCTTCTTTAGCTTCATTATCTTTTTTATCTTCTTTACTTAAATTAACATTATCAAAAACCGAATCAATTTTTACATCTCTTTTTTCATAAGACTCTTCCTTTTTACTACAAGAAGCAAGAATTATAATTAGAAAAAGAGATAGGATTACTTTTTTTAAATTCATTTCTTTCTCCAAAAACTAAAAATAGATCTCTTTTTTGGCTTGTCTTCCGCCTTTATAATATGGTCATAAGAGCTTGAAAGAAATTCATCTTCTAAAACCTTCTTAGGATTCATAGTTGATAAAACCTCTAACTTTTCATCACCTATTATATCGGCTATTTCTTTTTTATAATCACCAATATTTGGAGACCTCCACACTGCTTGGTGGCTGTCTGTAGCCAAAATATGAACCATATTTCTCATCAACAACTCTGTTAAAGTATCCCTATGTGACCTTATAGAAGAATAATTAGCCTGAATCAAGGCACCCATCTTTATAAATTCTAAAAGATAGTCTATGTTTTTTTCTACATAAGGATACCTTTCTGCATGAGCTATAATTGGAATAAGACCCTCAAGCCCTATATTGTAGATTAAATCTTTTAAAAAAGTAGGCTTATTTAAAAATGAAAGCTCTAAAAGAATATATCTAGAATCATTTAACTTTAAAAGCTTACCTTCTTTTATCTTTTTTAAAGAATCTGGCTGAATTTGAATTTCATGTCCCCTATAAATTTTAAAATCAAGACCTCTTTTTTTTACCTCTTCATTTAAAACTTTAACCTTATCATTTATTTCACTTGCCTTTACCATGTACCTTCCTGGATCGTAGTGGCTTGTGGCAATAATATCGGTAAAGCCATTTTCCATAAAAATATCGACCATCTTAAGGCTTTCATCAAGACTTTTTGACCCATCGTCAACACCATAGACTATATGATTGTGTATATCAATCATTTTAATAATATCCCTTATAAGATGATTCCTTTACATCAGCAAAAGTCAAAACCGCCCCAATTATTTTAGCGTTTACTTTTTTAAGATTATCCAAGGCATGATTAACTTCATCAATTTTAGTATCATTAGACTTAATAGCAAAGATTACCCCATCACACAAGGTAGATACAATAGATGCATCAGTAAAAAGTCCGACAGGTGGTGTATCTATAAAAACATAATCAAATTGCCCATTTAATAATCTAACAAGCTCTTTAACATGATCTGATGCTAAAATTTCTGTAGGATTTGGTGGAACAGGACCAGACAATAAAACAAATAAATTATCTTCATATTGATCCTTAATAAGCGCCTTATCTAAACTGACTTTTCCTGTTATAACATTAGTTACACCCATGTTGGTCTCTATACCAGAAACCTTACCAACCTTAGGAGCTCTAAGATCAAAATCAAGAAGGGCAACCTTGTCCCCATTTTGGGCAAAGGACTTGGCTAAATCATAAATTACAGTAGTCTTACCCTCACTAGGCTTGGAAGAAGTTATAGCAAAAATCCTATTTTTATTATCTATATCTGAAAATTGTATATTAGTTCTAACAGAACGAATAGCCTCATTGTAGACTGAGGAAGTGTAGTAATTATTCTTATCACTCATATAAAACTCCTATTTTTCTATACTCTTATTAGGTATCATACCTAGAACTGGTATATCAAAATTATGTGTTACATCATCAATGCTCTTAAATGTATTATCACTTAATACTCTAATTAAAACAATTATAATACCCAAAAACAATCCAAACAATCCACCTGCTATTGTATTTCTAATAATATTAGGTGAAGATGGTCCTTCAGGTAAAATTGCTTTGTCAAGGATTTGAACATTATCAACCTTCATAATCTCAGTTATGGACTCTTTAAAGATTTTAGATGTCTCATTGGCAATATCTGCCGCCCTTTCAGGAATAGTATCAATAACCTTTACTGATATAATTTGAGTATCCTTAACTGGCTCAATAGATACTTTTTTCGCAAACTCTCTATAATCCATATCAAGATTTAAATTATTTATTACATGATTTGCAATTCCCTTTGATTTTACAACCTCTGAATAAGTCGAAACTAATGCCTTGTTAGCTTGTATTTCATAATACTGTAAATTCTTATTCTCATCTTTCTCTTGTTGAGAACTACCTATAATCATTGTCGCAGAACTTTCGTATTTGGGTGTAAGCAAAAACTTACTAAATACAAACACAGACATAGCTACAATAAATGTGGTAATAATAATTGTAATTATGTTATCTTTTAATACATTTAGTACTTCTAATAAATCAACTTCATTTTTTTCTTTCATATCTCCCCCAAAACTATATCATCAGATTTGTTTTTAATAAAAAATATATATTTTATTGCTATTGCAAGCATTGCCCAAAACTCAAACACATACCAGTAAGAATACGATGTAATCAACTGACATGATAAAGAAAAGAATATAATAAATAAATCTCTCCATTCTTTATCTTTTGAAAAGAATATCATATATATACTTAAAAATACTATTATTAGTATATCCAAATATCCAAAAATTCCAAAATTTGAAATTAATTCTAGAAATAAATTATGAGAGTAAGCTGCATAATGATAAGGAAACACCCAAGGTCTATCCCCGAAAAATCCTAACCCTATTATGGGAGATGTCTTTATTCCATTAATAACTGCCCCCCA
Source organism: Anaerococcus faecalis (assembly GCF_013371425.1). Taxonomy (NCBI): domain Bacteria; kingdom Bacillati; phylum Bacillota; class Tissierellia; order Tissierellales; family Peptoniphilaceae; genus Anaerococcus; species Anaerococcus faecalis. The sequence continues at coordinate 71,418 of NZ_JABVBA010000005.1, read as the reverse complement.
TATAGTAGACCTTCCAGTATCATTAGAGAAATCTTCGCTAGCTATAGAAATCAAATTTCTTGAATCAAATCCAATATCTACAAGAAATCTTGCAAGATTAGTAATTACTATATTTCCAAAAAAAACAATAATACCTAGAAAAGCTAATAATATTATTATTTTTAATAATTTTAAATTACTATTATTTGACCATAAGATACCGCTAATAATATATAAAATTATAAATATTATAGGCAATATCAAGGCTCCCCTAGATCCTTGAGAAAATATCATGTAATATCCAAAAATAGACAATAATAAGTATATTCCTCTTTTTTCTTTGAAATAGAAGTATAAATATAATATACTAGCTAAAGCAACAGAATATCCAAAAGTTAAACTATAATTTCTTTTAACCAAACTTCCATCGTAACTTATATCTTCCCAATATCCATTCACAATCGCTGGTGACCATTGAACAATTACCAAATATAAGATGTATATTATAGCAAATTTTTTTAAAGCTCTATATATAGATTCTGATTTATCATTAATTATAAAGAATAAAAAGGCAAATATAGCACCATCTGGTTTTAAAAATCTTAATATACCGTAGTCAGGTCGTAAGATGAAATACCTATGTCCTGGATAAAATATATAAGACATTAATATTGATATTATAACTACAACTAGTAATAATATAAATAAAGTTATAGATTTATTATCTAAATAATTTGAAAATATCATTAAAATAATAATCGGAAATGAAGACAGTGTAATAAGTAATAGTTCTCTATAAAATCCGCCATATATACCAAATCTTGTCAATAAAAATCTAACTCCAGTAAGTATAACTATTTGTATAAGCCAAAAAAATAATAAATTTTCTTTAATATAATCTAATTTTATATACCTAAATCTAACAAACTTCATTTTCCAAGTACTCACTGATACTATTAATAAAAGAATTTACCTCTTCTTTCTTTGTGCTCCAGCTTGTAACCAATCTTATTTCTGTTGAGTCATCACTTGTATTAATAGTTTCCCAAGCAAATTTATTTCTTAGTTTATCTAATATATTATTTGAAATAATTGCAAAAATTTGATTAGTTTTTGATTCATTAATAATCTCAATGTTTAATTTTTTTAGACCTTCTCTAAGCAGATTAGCCATTTTGTTTTGGTGTTCTCCTATTTTTTCATATAAATTATTACTCATAAGAGTTTCGAACTGTATACCAAGTAAAAATCCTTTAGATAATATGCCACCCCTCTGTTTGGCTATATAGAAAAAATCTTCTTTCAACTTATCATTAATAATTACCATTGCTTCACCCATTAGAGCACCATTCTTTGTTCCACCTATGTAAAAAGCATCACAAAGTTTGGCAAGATCTTTCAAAGTAACATCTGAACAATCTAAAGCACTTGCAAGTCTTGCACCGTCACAATATAAATATAAGCCATAGTCATCACAAAACTTTCTTATTTGTGTTAATTCTTCTTTAGTATAAAATGTTCCTACTTCAGTGGTTTGGCTAATATATACCATTTTAGGTTTTATATTTAAAATTCCAGCATTACCCCAATATTTATCACTACAAACTCTCTTTAAATCATCAATTGTAATTTTCCCAGATTCACCTTTAACTGTAATACACTTATGACCAGTGCTTTCAATAGAACCAACTTCATGATCATGAACATGGCCTGTTTCTACAGTAATCAAAGCCTCATGTGGTCTTAAAAAGGCAGCTGCTGCAATAAGATTAGTTTGAGTACCTATAACTAGGATTTGAACATATGCATTATTATCATCAATTTTAGATTTTATAAGATTCGTTGCTATTTTTGAATGCTTATCATTGGAATATCCTGGGTTTTTTTCATTACTTAATAAAGCTAAATTTTCCAAAACTTTGGGATGAGCTACTTCACTATAATCATTAATAAAACTTATCATAATCACTCCTTATTTAAATTTTTAATATCCTCTAAAATTGGTTTATATATATACCATCTACCTTCTCTTGTAGAAATTTGTTCAGCATCAGGATCTGCTCCTGGATTTCCTTCTACTAATACAACTTTGTAATCTTCATTGATAACTACATCCCAACCAATATATCTTACCTCGGGCACTAATAGAGCTGCTTCTTTTACAGTTTTTACAACATCATGCCAGTGTGGAACTTTAAAGCCAACTATCTGCTTTCTTGAGTCTGGGTGTACAACATGTCTAGTATAAGTTTTATCTATTCCCATTGTGCTTACTATACCCTCTTTTGGATCTAGGTATGCACATATACCCATATGGTGAAAATTATCAGCTATTCTTCCTTTTCTGCCTATTCTTAACAAACCGCCTACTACTTCAACTTCATTATTAGCTTTTCTAATTGTTACGACTCTTAAAGAATTTATTGAAGAATCATTAAATTCTTTAAGTTCCTTACATTGAGTCAAATATTCTTCGCATAAAGTTGATTTATTTCTCAAATCATTATATGTTGTTTCAATATCCTTTATATCTTTACTATAAATTTTATTTACACCTAAACCAAACATTCCATTTGATTCTTTAGTAAAAAACACATCATGTTTTGAGATGAAATTTTTAAATTGTTCTAGTGTAGAGTCTTTAGTAAACAACCAATCTCTGTTTATATATTTATTAAAGAATTTATTAAACTCTGGCTTACTATCAAATATTTTTTTCTTATTTTTGTCATTACATATTTCAATTATTTCAAGAAGTCTACCAAATACTACATACTTATCTCTTTCTCTTCTTCTTTTTCCATAAAAATCGTATTGGACATAATCAAGAAAATATGCTCCGTGAAACAAGTATTCTTTTGAAAAGTCAAATAAAATATACAATTTCTTAAATATTGAAGCACTGGGATCTATATCTCTTTCAATGCTGTCAAATACTCTATTTATTTTCTGAAATATATTTTCTTTTTTCATTTTTTCACCTAAATCTTCTTTGCTTTTGAAAATTTCCCCATAAAATATCTTCACTTACTCGATCAATTTTTGATTTTTTGTTGTCAACCCTAACATCTATATTATTATTTTTTCTCTTTTCAACAAAATCCTCAAATTTCCCAATCTTTTTTGCTGGTACTCCTGCTACAACAGAATTATCTTCAATATCTTTATTAACTATACTACCTGCTGCTATAATAACATTATTACCTATTTTGACATCATATAGGATTTGAGTATTTGCTCCAACAAATACATTATTCCCTACAGATATACATCCTACTTTTTCTTTGAATTTTTTATCATATATTTTCATGCCATTAAGCATAAAGTGACTTACATCGTGAGTGATAAATTGAACATTTGATGCAAGCCAAACATTCTCCCCTATTGATATAAGTCTTGAATAAAGAGGGATTTTTCTTGATGTAATCATTACTCTATCACCACATTCTCTGAAAACACCCCATTTTTTCATAAGTCGTGCTCTTTTCATAGGTGATTTTATAAAAAGTAGTCTTAGTGTCATTAAATATCTATTATTCATTGCTTTTGCTATCGTTTATTAATTTTTTTATATTTTCATAGCCAAGATCTTCAACTGATCTACCACTTTTTCTTAATTCTCTTCCAAGTGCTGCACTTGCTATTTCAATAAAACTTGTAGCAATAGGAGTTCTTATATCTAAAACTTTTCCAAGTGATTCTAGCATTACTAGACCTTCTGGAACATCTTCTGAAATATATCTAGAATCTACTTTTACAGGACCTTTTGCCCTTGTATCCATAGCAGCATAGTCTAAAAACACTTCTTTTGCATCAATACTAGTATCTAAAGAATTTCTATATTTACAAGCTTCTTCATATGATAATCTTTCAAAGCCTAATTTTTCTAATACATTCATTTTTTCTTCATCAAGAGCTTCAAGAACTTGCCATGTATGAGTGTTTTCTCTAGTATAGGCTTCATGATACATACAAAAATCATCTTTTGCTATTTCTATTCTTGGTATAGACATAACTGAACCTATGGTGTGAACTATCATATTAGGATTATGTAGGGCAGCCTCAATTATGGAATCTAGATATACAAATCTTTCACCTAATTTATCTAATTTCTCAATAGCTTCTTCTTTTCTACTAGAAGGATATATTCCTATTGGATTTCTTACGTTCCTAAATCCCACTCTAAAGTAACCATTTTCCATTATTCTTCCATCAATAAAAGAACTTTGGGCTTCTGCTATTATTATATCTTTATCACAGTATTCTAATAGATAAGCACTTGATAAATAACCTGGATTAATGAGAATAATTTGATCATCCTTTAAATATTTCACTATTCTTTTAATTAGGTCTTTGTGATAGTTAGTTTGTATGTAAATAATTATTATTTCATTATTTGAAATCTCTTCTAGATCTCTAGTTACTTTACTGATATTAGCCTCAGATATTTTACCAAATTCATTTAGAATCATTTTCCCATCATTTTCTTGCAAATATTTGAAATTTTCATCATGCATAGCATGAGAAGTTTTAATTAACGTTACCTCATGACCATGTAATGTCAGGTCTGCTCCAACTGCACAACCAGCGTTTCCTGCGCCTAATATTGCTACTTTCATATCAGATCTCCTTTTTTTTAATTTTGAGCGTATTTTAAACTTTGTTTAACAAATACTTCGTCTAATACTTCTTCTGTTATATCTCCAAATGTTGGTCCACAAGTTATTTGATTAGGACCAGGACAAGTGTTATATTCTATAAATATGGGTTCGCCATTTTTATCAATACAAAAATCCCACCCTATTAATTTAAAATGAGGTAAATTTTTGTGTGTTTGATCTATTAAATCTAATATTTTATTGTAAGAAGGCACTACTACATCAGCAAATTTTATATTACCATGTCCCTCTGTTACCCATTGAGCCTTTCTATTTACTCCCCTATAATCAAGTTTTCCATCTTCATTAATATGACAAGCAAATCCTCCAGCCCCAATATTATCAACTTTAGCCCCATTACCACCTATTCTTAAAATAGATGATAGTATATGAACTTCGCCTTTGAAAAATAATGTTACCACTCTTATAGTATTTAAGGATGAAGGGTTTAATCTTTTTAAATCTTCATGTTGTTCTACTGATTCTTGAAAAATATAGTTTGCTTTCAAATTATCAATAGCTTCTTTTATACTTTCTTTACTGTTAGTATTTTCATCAAAGAAATGTATAAGTCTTCCTTCTCCACTATCAATTGATGGTTTTACAAGAAACTCCCCTTTATGTGATAATATTATTTCTATTGCCTTATCTTCTTTTATGACATTCATATTGCTATCATAAAATACACAAGCCATGTTTTTAACAATAGTTCTAGGCCTTTTTAGATTATCGAAAAATTTATAGTGCATGCACTTATCTTCACCAAATCTTCTAAACTGTGTATTTGAAAAATAGGGAACTATTTTTCCATACCACAAATCATCTGGTATATATCTTGGATCTACTTTTTTATCTCTATCTGAGAATATTTCAAACCATAACTTATCTGGTTTTAAACCAAATTTTCTCCAATAAGGTAGGACTTCTTCTTTGTATTCTTTGTCACAATTAAAACCTCCTTTCATTCTCTTTCGTCTAAGTTTAGCTGCCTTTTTATATGAATACATACGATAAAGACTTTCGAGTTTAATGTTTAAGTCATCAAGTTTTTTCCTATAAGAACTTCTCATCTACTCACCTAATTTTTTCATACAAACTTCATTATATTTCATCATATATACACCTTCTTCATACTCTGAAGAGTACTCATTTTCTTCACCATTTAAATTCTTATAAATAAGTTTAATATTATTAACTCCACATTCATATGCATGAGGATATCCCCCACCAAATCTAGGGTTAACTTCTGAAATATAATAATCTCCATCAACATCAAATATATCTATATCTATTTGGCCAGTATATCCTGCTTCTTTTACAAATTTCTTAATTAAAGCAAATAATTTTTCATCTTTAAAGGATACAGACTTATCTGTTTCCCCAGCTCTCATCACTATTTTTTTCTTTGTAAATATAGAAACTACTTCTTTGCTTATAAGATCTATGTATACATCAGCGCCAATTTCTTGACCCTTTAAAAATTCTTGAATCATTAGCCCATCATGCTTAGAAAATAGTAATTCTATTTCATCTCTATTATCAACCTTGCTAATTAAAATTGATGCACTACCCTCTACAGGTTTCACAAAAACTGGAAAAGATATATCTCCATTATCTAGGTCTTTGTAGAATTCTTCCTTTTTATCATAAGATTTAGCACAGTTATAACCATGTTCATTTAACCAATTAAACATATTTATTTTATTTAAAGACATCTCACATAATTCATATGATGAACCGACAATCTTTACTCCAAGAGTATCAAACTTTTCTTTATTCATAGCAAGCAAGGATAATTCTGGATCAATAAGGGAAAGAATACCATCCATTTTTTCTTTTTTGCATATATCTAAAATAATATCTAAATAATTATTATCAGTTATTCTTGGAACTATATAGTGCTTATCAGCTTCATAAATTGCTGGTGCTATTTCACTCATATCTGTTGCTATAACTTTTCCACTTTTATTATTTTCTTTAAAATATTGAATTATTTTATTTCTTGTACCAACACTTAATAATAAAATATTACTCATATAATTCCTCCAAATCATCAAAAAATAAGGGTGTTCCACCTGTATGTATAAACAAAATATTTTTATCTTTTATTTCATTATCGCCTATATAGCTAAACATCCCTGTGAAAGCTTTGCCTACATAAGTAGTATCCATTGGTATACCATAATTAATCATGGCATTTTTGATTGTTTCTATTATTTTCTGGTTATATTTTCCATATCCACCATTTATGTACTTATCAGTAAAGATTACTTTTTTTTCTATTATTTCATCAGAAATATTAATATTTCTTTCCTTTAGATAATCCTTTACGCTTTTTAAAACAATATTTCTCCCACGTGGATTCATTCTCGCTATACTTATACCAATAATTTTATTGTTATCATTGTTAATAATACTACCACAAACAAGTCCTGCTTGAGTTGTACCCGTGCCAGATGCATGAAATATATAATCAAAGTTTAAATTCTTATTTTTTTCATATTCTTTGATTTCCTTATAGCAATCTACATATGCTTGAGTACCAATGTTTCCATGACCTCCACCTTGAATAAAATATGGATAGTAACCTTTATTTTTTAAATCATTTAAAGTTTCGTCTATTTTTTTCGATACATTATCAAGCTTTGTAAAAATTACTTTTGCCCCAAATAAATCATACATTTTCTTATTATATGTTTGTTTATCAGCTTCTAATGGAGATATTATAAGACAAGGTATCTTAAGCTCTGCACATTTATTTGATATAATTCTAACATGGTTTGAACTAGAACTACCGTAAGTTACGACATAGTCACTTTTTTTGTATATAATATTCTTAAAAAAAAGCATTCCCTTTCTTGCCTTATTTCCTCCAAAAGAATATGGAAATAGGTCATCTCTTTTTATATATATTCTATTTTTTTTATCTTCTATTTTATAAATTGGAGTATTCATAAATTAATTAATCTCATATATTTTATTATTTTTCCATTCTGACCTTAAAATAGATATTATATATCTGTCTCTAATCTCACCATGAGAATAAAGATCTTCTCTTAAAAGTCCTTCTCTAGTCCAACCTAATTTCTCAACTAATTTATGAGCAGCAATATTATTTGTTCTTTGAAATGCATATATTCTATTTAATCCTAGTTCTTTAAAGCCATAGTTTACTATAACTTTATAAGCATCTATTCCATAACCTTTTGAATGATATGCTTTATTTCCTATCACGCAATGATGTTCAGCTTTTCTTGCTTTATAGTCTATATCAAATAAACCACAAAATCCAATATATTCATTTGTTTCTTTATTAAATATAGAAAATTCTCTTCTAGAACTATCCATTTGTGCTTTTTGAAACCATGCTTGAGTTTTTGAGATTGATGTCGGAAAATCATAGTTTAAGGTGGCTTGAATTTCTATGTCATTAATCCATTCTGCTCTTTTTTTCATATCTTCCTTTTCTATTAATTTCAAAATAATTTTATTACCTACTAAAGTATTTTCCATTTTATATCCTCTCATAATTCGAACAAATTTAAGACTTGTATATGTCTTTACTTTTAAATACTACCAATATAGTTTCTATTAATATTTTTAAATCATTTACTAAAGTTACATTATTCACATATTTATTATCATATTTTATTCTTTCGTCCCAACTAGCATTATTTCTGACTTTGACTTGTGCGTATCCTGTTATACCTGGTTTTACTTCAAATCTTTTTTTTGCCCATCCTGGATAATTTTCATAACCATCATAAGGATGGTATGTAACTGGTGGTCTTGGACCGACTAAGCTCATATTCCCAACAATTACATTAAACAATTGTGGAAGCTCATCAAGACTTAGTTTTCTAAGTACTTTTCCTACTTTGGTAATTCTTGAGTCACTCTCGCTTTTAACTTTAAGTCCATCACCTATATTTTCAGCATTTACAACCATAGTTCTAAATTTGTAAATAAAAAAAGCTTCTCCACCTTCTCCTAATCTTTTTTGCTTAAATAAGATAGGTCCTTTCGAATTAAGCTTTATTAAAATTGCTAAAATAATTAGAATAGGACATATGATAATAATTCCTATTAAGGATAAAAGAAAATCGATTAATCTTTTAAAATATTTTCTATACAATATTCACTCCTACTCAAAGCAAGCTTTAATAAGCTCAATAATTCTATCTTGATCATTTTCTGTCATTTTGTTATCACTTGGCAAGCATAATCCTCTATTGAATATATCTTCTCCAACATCAAAGGCTCTACCTTCGTCATCTTTTTGCGAATGTTTTATATATGCATTTGACATTGCTCTTGCATTTCCAAATCTATTTACAAATGAATTCATTCGATAGATAGGTTGCAGATGCATAGGTTTCCATATAGGTCTTCCTTCAGCGTTGTGATTTGCAAGAACTTCAAGAATTTCTGTAGGAGATGATTTTCCTTCTTCCCTAATATATAAAGCTTTTTTGTCACTTCTTACATGCTCTGACATAGCCTCTTCATCTATTATCATACAAGATAGCCAAAAACTTGGTTTTGAATTTTCCTTATCATAAGGATTCATTGATATTGGCAAATCTTTTAATCCTTCTTTGTATCTTTCATAGATTTTTCTTTTTTGTTCTATGTGTTCATTAAGATATGGAAGTTGTCCTCTTACTACACCTGCTATAACATTACTCATTCTGTAGTTGTATCCAACTTCTTCATGTTGGTACCATGGAGCATCTTCTCTTGATTGGGTTGACCATTTTTTTGCTTTTTCTATATCATGCTTTGAATCTGAGATTAGCATACCACCTGATGAACCTGTTATAATCTTGTTTCCATTAAAGGAAATTATAGACACATCTCCAAAGGTTCCTGTTTGAACTCCCTTATATTTTGCACCAAATGATTCTGCGGCATCCTCTACTAGGTAAGCTCTATGTTTTTTGCATATTTCTTTTATTTCATCAATTTTTGCTGGAACTCCATATAAGTTTACCATAACCACTACTTTAACCTCTGGATATAGTTCGAAGGCTTTCTCTAAAGCTTTTGGATCCATATTCCAAGTATCATATTCTGTATCTATAAATATCGGAATTCCACCTTCATATAAAATTGGGTTCACAGTTGCTGCAAAGGTCATATCAGAACAAAATACCTTATCTCCCCTTTTTATTCCTGCAAGTTTCATTGCAAGGTGTAAGGCACTTGTTCCAGCAGAAAGACCTACTGTATATTTTGATTCAAGAATTTTGCTTATTTCTTCTTCAACTATATTAATGTTTTCTCCAACAGTTGACATCCAATTAGTTTCGTATGCTTTTTGCATATATTTTAACTCATCACCATGCATAGTAGGTGATGAAAGCCAAGCTTTGTTTTCTAATGGTCTAAATTCATCTTTATCTTTAAACATATACTCTCCTACTTTTCTTTTTCCCCTATAAAAGTGCTTATCAAAGTGTTTATAGTTTCAAATATATTTATATCATCTATGTGGTCTTGGTTTATAATATTATCAAGTTTTTCAAAGAAATCTTCCCTTGAAAACTCAAGTGGCTTTCCTATGGCTATTCCCTTATTTTCTGTTCCTTCAAGGCATTCTTCATCCATTAGTTTTTCTTCATAAAGTTTTTCACCAGGTCTAAGACCTGTGTACACTATTTTTATATCAATATCAGGTTCATATCCTGATAGTTTTATAAGCTCTCTTGCAAGGGTATCTATCTTTACTGGATCTCCCATATCAAGGACAAAAATTTCTCCACCCTTGGCCATTGAGCCTGCTTGAAGTACTAGTTTTACAGCCTCTTTTATTGTCATAAAATATCTTATAATATCAGGATGTGTTACTGTGACAGGTCCCCCTTCTGCAATTTGTCTTTTAAATAGGGGTATAACTGAACCATTGGATCCTAATACATTACCAAACCTTACTGCTACAAATTCCGTAGTAGGATTTTTTCCTTCAAGCTCTTTTGATGGATCTATTACTATAGTATGATCCCCATCTCTTTCAATTATCTTTGAAAGTTTTGAGTATTCTTGGTCTTTTTTTACATCATTTAGACCTTGAATTATTTTCTCACATACTCTTTTTGTAGCTCCCATTATTGATGTTGGATTTACCGCTTTATCTGTTGATATAAGTACAAATCTTTTAGCATCATATATAAGTGCTAAAAGGCCAACTATATAGGTTCCTCTTACATTATTTTTTATAGCTTCAATAGGACTTACTTCCATTAAAGGTACATGCTTATGAGCTGCCGCATGAAATATAATGTCAGGCCTATGTTTTTCAAAAACATGTTTTACTCTATTGTAGTCCCTTACAGAACCTATTAGTGTTCTTAAGTTTAAATCTTTGAAATTCCTCTTAAGCTCTTGCTCTATCTCATAAGCATTGTTTTCATATATATCAAAGATTATAAGCTCTTTGGGACCATATTGGGCAATTTGCCTACATAATTCTGAGCCTATAGAGCCACCTCCACCTGTAACTAAGACTACTTTATCATTAAGATATTCAAATGTTTCATTGTTAAATACCTTTACAGGCTCACGTCCAAGAAGGTCTTCTATTTGTATGTCTTTCATCCTTGATACTGAAATCTTTCCTTGAACTAGCTGATAAAGACCTGGAAGAATTTTAACTTCACATCCTGTACTATTGCATATCTTGAGGATATCTTTCTTTTGGTCACTTTGTGCTGATGGTAAGGCAACTAATATAATATCTATATTTTCTTTTACTACTAGATCTTTTATATCATTTCTTCCACCATATACCATCGCTCCATCTATGTATTGACCTTTTTTGCCTGGATTATCATCTATAAAGGCTATTACATTTATTTGAGTGTTTTCTTGCCTATTAGATTTATTTATATCTTCTTTTATAGTCTGTCCAGCAGATCCTGCTCCTACTATGATTGCTCTTTTAAATTTAGGATTTTTTTCAATTGCGTTATATCTTCCTTGGATAAGCATTTTTTTGGAAAATCTTAGACCGACTGTAAGAACATATTGGATTAAAAACCCAAAGATAAAATAAGATATAGGCATCCTATGTACAAATATTGTTATACCTAAAATATGAACTAGTAATGACAAGATAACTGCTTCCGTTATTTTTATTAACTCATTGTAAGATGCATACTCTAATATCATCCTATATAGCTTAAACATAGAATAAATCATTATAGTTATTATAGTATTTATCAAAGCATAGTTTCTAAAAGAATTTAGGTAAATTTCTGGTATCTTATTAAAGCTTGCATCAAATCTTAGGAATAAAGCTATAAAAAATGCCAAGTTTATTATTACAATGTCAAATGTCAACAGTATAAGTGATTTTTTACTGAAAATTTTTTTAAACTCCATTCATCTATCTCCTATTTTTTTGATATTTTCTTTTTAACTGAACTTATCAAATAATTGAACTCTGGAATTTTCAATAAGATTATTCCTATTAGATAAATAACACCAGCCAATAATACTGATACTGTTATACTTAAAATAAGTGGTAAGGTACTTATAAAAAATTCAAAGCTTAGCCTTGCAATTATACATATTAAAAATGATACAATGCTTATTTTCAATAATGACTTTATTGTAGTTTTTAATTTAAAATCTCCAAGTTTTTTTCTAAAAGAAATAAATAATAAAACGCTACAAATCAAAGTTGCCACACTGGTAGAATAAGCCAGACCATTAAGACCAAATATTTTTGATAATATTATGTTCATAATCAAATTTATTATTTGCTGTATAAGTAATATTATTACTGGTGTTTTACTATCTCTTACAGAATAAAATGCATTTGCAAGTATTTTTATCAAAGATGAAAATATGATATATGGACCATATGATACAAGAACACTAGCTACTATATCAGTATCCGATGTTGTAAATGCATTCCTTTCAAAAGCTAGTTTTATAATAGGATTAGAAAGTGCCATCATGCCAAATGTAGCCGGGATAACTAAGAGCATGGATAAAACAACAGCTGATATTGTCTTATCTTTCATTTCTTTAATCTTTCCACTTTGTCCTAATTTTGCTATCTCAGGAAAAGTTGCTGTTGTCACTGATATAGTAACAACTCCCATAATAAAATTAAGCATGGTTTTTGCATAAAACATTTTGGATACACTTGAAACACCAAAGAAAGCAGATGCCATAGAATTATCTATTAAGACAGAGATATGATCCGCTGCACTAGATATAATAACAGGAATACCTATTATTAACATTGATCTTACATATGCGTCAGAAAAATCTAATTTTTTTATATATTTAAAACCTAATTTTTTAGCTACAAATGGAAACCTTACATATTGAAGAGTAAAAGCTAAAAATGTACCTACGACTAATATGTAAGGATTTTTAAAAATACCAGTTAATATTGTTGATATAATTATAAAAATATTTAAAATAATTCCTGTACTTGCTGGATCAACAAAATTACCCTTTATATTTAAATAACCCTTAATAATAGATGAATATAATAAAGCAAATAGAGAGAAAATAACTATTCTCGTAAAATTAATAGCTAGCTTTAAGGAATCTCCAGCAAGGTCTGGTGAAAGAATTTTACATATAGGACCTGCAAATATAAATATTATAGACAAAGCTACAACACCATATATCAATATAATATTAATGAGGTTAGAGGTAAAAATGTTAGCTCTTTCTTCACCCCCTTCATTTTTAGCTTTATTATATATAGGGATAAAACCTGAAACTATACCTAAAGATATAACGTTAGCTAACATAGTTGGGATAGTTGTAGCTGTTGTATATATTGATTTAAGTTCCCCTGCCCCTATAAAGGCAGCCATTACTGACTCTCTTATAAATCCAAACAGCTTGGATATAATTGTTAAAATCATTATAATTATGGTTGTTTGTCCCATATTGTACCTCTTTCAATCAAGATAATTCTACTTATTGTTCTCTATAATATTTTCCCTAACCTCTTTAACTGAATCCTCACTTGGTATCATCATGTATAATTGTGCATTTGGCATGAGTAGAGATTCTTCTCCCATGCTTCCGTATCCTTCAAGAGATTGGCTTTCTATATCCCAGTTTTGCCCTTTTTCTATTTGCTTGTTGACAAGCTCTATCATCTTATCATAAGACATATTTGTGTTTACTGATTTTAGGGCTATTTCTGCAAGAGTGTTGAAATTTAGTAGCATCTCTGGACTTAATAATTTTTTTATTATTCCTGTCATTATCCTTGTATGGTTTCGCCCTCTATCGAAATCTCCCTCTTCTAGATGATATCTTTCTCTAGCAAAGGAAAGTGCCATATCACCGTCCATATATATTTCACCTTGTGGAAAGTGGTAGGCTCCTCCTGATGTAGTGAATTCTACCGGATTTTCTACTGTAATTCCTCCAAGTATATCTACTAATTCTTTTAAACTAGTGAAATTCACTTTTCCAAAGTAGTCTATATCTATATCAAAAAAGTTCTCTATACTTTTAATGGAGGTATCTACCCCAAAAAGTCCAGCATGAGTTAGTTTATCATAACCCATATCACCTATTTTAAGGTAGGTATCTCTTGGTATTGATGTAATTAAGATTTTTCCCTTCCTTGGATTTACACTCACTATCATATTTACATCAGATCTTGAGACATTGGAAAGAGCTCCGTAGGTGTCTATGCCCGATATAAATACATTGAAGCTTTCATCTTCTTTTACTTGCTTTTTTTCTTGTTTTTCTTTTTTCTCATCTATTAAAACTGATTTTAAAACTCTAGTTTTTTCACTAAAGCCTTCAATGTTTTCCTCTACCATAGGTCTAAAGCTTTCATTAAGAAGCATAAGATCTGCCTCACCATTTAAAAGTCCCTTAGCACCTGTTACATAGTCGGTATAGTCAATTGGTTCTAAGTTTGTAGAATCAAGTGATTCTAGTGCTTTGGTGGTACTTTTAGAATCTATAGTTTCTGCTGTAATTATATTTTTCCCATCTATTTCTTCGATTGATTTTATAGGAGAATCCTTTAATACAAGAAAGGATACTTCATTTTTTATTTGATATTTGCTATTTGATATCTCTTCAACTGTGCTAATGGATTTGTGTGCATAGGAAATAAATAAAACTTCTCCAAGACTTAAGAGAAATAGGATAATAAAAAGTAAGATTTTCCCTATTAGAAATTTTTTACCTAAAAAGCATAAGATTAGATTTCCTAGTACTGGAATAAATAGTATAAATAGAATTAATATTCTGTACTTTATTGGTAGAATGTTATAATTATTTATAAATACAAAAAATATTGCATATGTTACTAGAAATATTATGGAAGTAATTTTCCCCAATACCGACTTATTCAATTTTCTCTCCTTTATTATAAAACATATTATTTCAAAAAATATTTTATACTACAAAAGATTATTTGTCAATCTAGGCAAAGGTTAATCTTTGATAAATTATGTCTTTTAATTTATTAAAGTTAGTAAGAAAATTAAAAAAATCCTACTTAATCGTAGAATTTTTTTGATTTTTTTGTAAAATTTTTCATAATTAGAAAGAATCTCTTAGTATATTTGCGAGATCAAATTTTGTTACAAGGGCAGGATTTGTAGGTGTACACCTATCATTGAGGGCTGTATCTGCCATCTTATCTATTGCATTTGCATAGTTTCTTGCATCAATTTTTCCAAGTCCTGATAGCTTTTCTGGAATTTTAAATTTTTTGTTTAGTTTTTCTATCTCTTTTATTATACAGGTGTAATCATTATGTCCTAGTTTCTTAGCTAAGCTATCTAGTTTTTTTCTTGCTCTTTCATCATTCTTACAGTTATAGTCTAGGACATATGGAAGAAGAATTGCGTTTAATCTTCCATGGGATATATGGAAGTTTCCTCCTATGGTGTGGGCAAGGGAGTGGTTTATGCCAAGTCCCGCATTGTTAAAGGCAATACCTGCTATGTTTGATACTTCAAGCATTCTTTCTCTAAGTGAAAGTCTATCCCCATCATCATATACCTTTGGTAGAATCTCAAAGACTGTTTTTATACAAGTTTCTGCAAAGGTATCTGTATAAATTGAAGCATTTTTACTTATATAGGCTTCAAGGGCATGGGTTAGAACATCCATTCCTGTATCTGCTGTTATAAAGTTTGGAACTGTTTTGGTGAATTTAGCTACCAAGAGAGCGTAATCTGGTAACATCAGATCATCTATAAGAACCTTTTTGCTATCACCAACTGTAACTACAGCAAAATTTGTAGCCTCTGACCCGGTTCCTGCTGTTGTAGGTATAGCTATAAATGGAATTTTTTCTCCTCTTTCTTTGTAGATATTGTATATAATTGCCTTTGTTGCATCTATAGCACTTCCCCCACCTATAGCTATTACAAGATCTGGATTAAAGTTTTTAAGAACGCTTTTTCCATTATCTACTAGCTCTTGGTCGGGGTCAGGTCTTATTTCACTAAATATAGTATAGTTTACTGACTTATCAAGTAAATTTATAACTTGATCTATCATTCTACTTTCTACTACAAAAGGATCAGTTATGAAAAATATTTTTTTTGCCCCAAGGGTATTAATTGTTTCAAGGCTATCATCTCCAACCTTTATAGTAGATTTTACTGAAAATGTCATCTGTTCTCCTTTAATTTACTTTCATTTCTATCGGTATAAGTATTTCTGTTAAGTACTGGCTCTTATCCCTAAAGGTCCATGTATCCACAACAAATCTTTCTATGGATGAACCCTTTAATTTGTACCTATAGCTTTTGCTCCATTCTATGAGCTTTTTGTAGGATTTCTTTATATTATTATATGGTCCAAAGTGGTAAACTGATGCATAAAATCCCTTTTCTCTTTTGAATATATGGTTTCTATTTTCAATATCTTTCACAGTTTTTTGGATGTAGATTGCATCAATATCTCTATTTTCATCTTCATGTTTTATCCTATCTACAAAGGAGGAAAAATAAAACATGACTGCGCCTGTAATCTTGTTATTTTCTTCTTTTACAAAGTTTGTATAATCAAGACTTAGGATAGATTTTTCGTAATTGTAGTCAAAGTCAAATGGATAAGCTATAAACTCTTCTTCTTCGAAGTATTTAACACTTGGATTGCTATTTCCCAAGGTAAAAGCTGCTGCTGCTTCGTTTATAAGCTCATGCCAATCTTTTATTATAACTAATCTTTCCCTAAGTTTTTTTATTTCATTTTCTGTATTTTTTATAAGTTTGCTAAAGCTTTCATCTATGTCATGGTAATTTGCTTTGAAGATGAATTCTTTTATCTCATCTAGAGAAAAGTCCATAAATTGTAGGTATTTTATTATTGACATCATCATTATGGTGTCCTTATTGTAGTATCTGTAGCCATTTTCTTTGACATAGTCTGGTTTTATTATTCCTATAGACTCATAGTGTCTTAGGGTTCTTGTAGATACATCTGCAAGCTTTGATGCTTGTCCTATAGAATAAAGTTCATTTTTGTCTTTCATTTCCCACCCCATAATTCAATCTTTTATATAAATATATAGTATTTTGATATATTTTTTCAACTAAATTATGGTTTTTCATTTTTACTAACTCTTCTATTTTCCATAAGGTTTTTAGGGACATAAAAGATATCTCACATATAAAATAGTCTGTGGAAGAGATTCTTTTTGACTCACTTTTTTCTGGTCTTACTTTTTCAAGCTTATCTGGAAATTTGACTTTTTGATTTTGTAGAGCATTTTTGATAGATAAAAGTGTAGATCTTTTTACTGGTGATAAATAATTTAGACCTTTCTTTATTTTTTCAAAGTTTTTCTTATCAGTATATTCCATCATCCTAGCATACTTATCATAGATTGGATTAAATTTTTCATCTTTTGCGTAAGTCATGTTATCAAAGATTAGACTTATAAGCTCCCTATCATATGATAGGTATTGGGCAAGTCTCATTATCATAAACTCTATAGGAGAGTCTTGACATGATGCCCTTCCATTGAGTCCTTTGACTTTGTCAAATTGATCCCATTCAAAGTTTACAATAAAATTTATC
Organism: Anaerococcus faecalis; assembly: GCF_013371425.1. NCBI lineage: Bacteria > Bacillati > Bacillota > Tissierellia > Tissierellales > Peptoniphilaceae > Anaerococcus > Anaerococcus faecalis. Next base: position 53,737 of record NZ_JABVBA010000005.1, on the reverse strand, counting down.
TTTGCCCTAGACTCTTTGCTTATATTTTTTTCTTTATAGATTTCATCTAACTTTTCCTTATCTACATATAAAAATATATCTCTCATTTAATTTCCTTTCATAAGACTTATATTTCTAATTTGTGGATTTCTTATAGATTTTTGTACTTGCTGAGCTTGGATAAGTAAAAATGACTCATCTATCCTTGTCATATTTCTAAACTTTAATATTTCTTTTATATATATAGATAGTTTTTCGGATAAGTCTATAAGCTCTTTATAATCATTTGAAAGGATAAATTTTTCTATATCATTCATAAGCTCTTTTGGATAGTAATCTATTTGTTTTAATCTTCTTAGTCTGAGTTTATAATATGGCATATATACTTTGGCAAGTAAGAAAAGTGAACCGAATAATCCCTCTATAAATTCACTTTTTGATAAAAAAACTCCACCAATATCTTTTCTATCAAGGCTTCTTTTTAGGTTATATTGTCCGGCTTGTCCCATTTGAAATAAGTAGGCTGCAAGTTTTTTCTTTAACACATCATCTGGATAGAATTCTTTTAGGTATAATCTATATCTTGTAAAAATCTTACAATTATCAAAAAATACTTCGCCATTAGTTGCTGTCGCTAGATATGATTCTGGAATTTTAAGAAAATCAATATCTTCTATAGGAAATTTCCTAAAAGATGTGTACTTGTAATAAAATTCTTCTATAGAAAAAAGTCCCGTTCTTTTGCCAGAAGTAGCAGTCTCAATTCTTTCATATCCCATATATTTTTTAGGGATTTTCTTTAAAATTTCTTCTATTTTTCTTTGGTGCTTTATCTTATCTTCTTCTTTTAACCATATACAAAATCCCGGACCATAGTCATGGTCTTTTGAGATTTCATCATCTAGCCTAAAGTTTTCTGATCCTTCTCCAACCAAGCCTGTAGCCCAGATGTCTTCAATTTGTGGATATTCTTTTTTAAAGATAGGATAAGCTACATCATAGAAGTAGTTTTTTGATAATTCTATTGCCTTCATAAGATATCTCTTTTCCTTTTTGTCTCTTCTAGATTTCTTTCTAGAACTTTTTTGGCTGGACCTTCTCCTACTGTTTGATCGAATACTTCAATTGCTTTTTTGTAATATTTGATTGCTATATCATATTTTCCTAGTTTATAAAAGATATTAGCACAAGTTGCATAGGCATTAGCTAGATGAGGTACTTTAAGGTTATTTTTTTCATAATAGTCTATGGCAAACTTTGCATTTGTAAGGGCCTTGTTATATTCTTTTTTAAGTATTAAAATTTCTGCAAGATTTATCCTAGATACTGCAATTCTTTCCTTTTTATCTATTAAGTCTAGGGCTTTTTCTATATCAGATTCAGCTTTATCTAGGATAGATTTTGACCTATAAGCTTGTGACCTATTATTATATAGACTAGCTAGTAGATAGCCTATATCATCAAAGTTTTTGAGGATTTCTTCACATTCATCAAGCCTTTTTATGGCCTTATCGTAGTTTTTTGCTACTATATCACAGTTTCCTATATTTAAGAGAAGACTTGCATATTCTTTAGATTTTTTGCCATAGTTTTTTATAACTAAGTCAACTAATATTTTATAAATCTTATAAGCAAGGTCTGTCTGTCCCTTTACTCTAAGAAAAGATGAGAGCTCATTACCTACAAAGATAATGGCTCCTTCATCCTTTAAACTTATTGTTTTAGAGAATTCTTCTAATAGGTATATTAGGGTTTCTCTTGCTTGAGATTTATTAAACTTTTCTTTTAATTTTTCATAAAAGTTCGATAAATCATATCGCATATTTTTTATTCTTATTTTCTAGAAGGAAGAATTGTTTCTACTTCTGTGTGTGGTCTTGGAATTACATGTACTGAGATTAATTCTCCAACCCTTTGTGCTGCTGCAGCTCCTGCATCTGTTGCTGCTTTCACTGCTCCTACATCTCCTCTTACAAGAACTGTTACAAGGCCTCCACCTACATGTTCTTTTCCAACTAATGTTACATTTGCTGCCTTTACCATTGCATCTGCTGCTTCGATACTTCCTACTAAACCTTTTGTTTCAATCATTCCTAATGCTTCGTTCATTATAATTCTCCTTTATTTTTATTTTAATTTATAAACGTATTATTCACCTTTGAAGGCTTTTACTAGTGAGTCAACCATATCTTTTAATTCTTCTAGGTTAATCTCTCCTGTTTCATTAAAGTTTGAATGTTTTCTTTCTTCCTCAGTTTTACAATTGTTACATCCTGTTGAATATTCAAAGTATTTTGGTAGTCCATTATTTATTTGACTTGAGCAATTTCCATGATACTTAGCAAATATTTTGTCTTCTGCTACTACCTTATCTGCATCAATTGTCCCATATACTAGTTTTTTAAAGTTTACTAAATGCTTTGGTCCAACATTTTCAGATACACTTGAGCCACCCATTGTTCCACATCCAAGTGTTAATGCTATTGGAAGTCCCGTTGAAAGTCCAGTACCACCCATTGTTCCACCTGTATTTACTAAGATTCTACTTGCTGGTTTTATAGCAAATTTCCTTGCAATTTCCTTATCTTCTGTGTGAAGACTCATTGTGTGTCCTATACCATTTTCAAGAAGTTTAAATGATAGATCGCATGCTTCTTTCCAGTCACTTACTGTATAAAATCCTAATACTGATGTAAGTTTTTCAAATGAAAGTGGATATTCTTTACCAACTCCATATTGTTCGCCTATAAGTATTCTTGTACCTTGTGGAATTGATATTCCTGCAGCATCGGCTATTACCTTTGCACTTCTACCTACAAAGTTAGGGTTCATTGCTGTCCCATTTCTAAATAAAAGGGCACAAACTTTTTTGCATTCTTCATCATTCATGAAGTAGGCACCGGCTTGTTTAAATTCTCTTATAACTTCTTCTCTATTTGATATTTCTACTATTATTGATTGCTCTGAAGCACAGATAGTACCATTGTCAAATGTCTTTGAAGCCATTATATTTCTTACGGCCTTTTTAATATCTGCAGTTCTTTCAATATAAGCTGGTGAATTTCCTGCACCTACTCCAATAGCTGGTTTCCCAGCTGAATATGCTGCTTTTACCATTGCTGGTCCACCTGTAGCGATGATAAGTTTAACTTCATCAGCATGCATTAGGGCGTTGGTTGCATCCATAGAAAGTTTTGATAATCCTTGAACTATGTTATCTGGTGCTCCAGCCTTTACTGCTGCTTCGTTTACTATCTCAATTGCCCTGGTTGTACACTTACTAGCCTTTGGATGTGGACTAAAGATAATCGGATTTCTTGATTTTATAGCTATCATTGAATTATATAAAACAGTTGATGTTGGATTTGTTGATGGAACAATTCCCATTATTAGGCCAACTGGATCTGCTATTGTTATTACTTGACCAGCTTCATCAGCATCTACTATACCGATTGTTTGTTGGTTTTTGATTCCTTCATATAGAAGTCCGCTAGCCATGTGGTTTTTATAAATTTTATCTTCAACTTTACCAAATCCTGTTTCTTCTACTGCCATTTGTGCAAGTTCTTTTGCGTGGATTTCTCCAGCTTCTGCTATGGCTTTTATGATTCTATCAATTTGGTCAAATGTATAAGCTCTTAGTTTAAGTTCTGCTTCGTGTCCACGTCTTGCAAGGTCTCTTGCGGCTTGAATAGAAGCAAGATCAAAATCGAATTCTTGCATACTTACCTTCTTTCTATATTTTTAAATTTTTATCTATTAATTTTAAAGGTTTTTCTTATTCTTTATGAGGTAAGATTGTTTCTACTTCTGCATGTGGTCTTGGAATTACATGTACTGAGATTAATTCTCCAACTCTTTGTGCTGCTGCAGCTCCTGCATCTGTTGCTGCTTTCACTGCTCCTACATCTCCTCTTACAAGAACTGTTACAAGACCTCCACCTACATGTTCTTTTCCAACTAATGTTACATTTGCTGCCTTTACCATTGCATCTGCTGCTTCGATACTTCCTACTAAACCTTTTGTTTCAATCATTCCTAATGCGTCTAATTGTGCCATTGTTTTTATCTCCTTTTTTTCTTCTTTTTTATTTTTTGTTTTATTTGATATTTCTTTTACTTCTTCTTGAGCTTTTTTTTCGTTTTCTGTTTTTTTGTTTACAGTTTCATTTTTAGCTTGTTCTTTTTTTTCAGTCATCTAAACCCCTTATCTTATAATCTCTGCATAGTCTTTTGGGCCAAGTCCTAAGGCATTTGCCTCTTCTTGGTCAATGTGACAATCAAGGTATCCATTATCTCCTACCCTGATGCTTACATTTTCTAGAATAGCTGATCTTTGTCCACCTACTCTTATGGAAACTATGTCTCCATTTTTATAACCACGAACTCTTGCTTGTTCATTGTTAAAGTGGATATGTCTTTGGGCTACTATTACACCTTCTTTAAGTATTATGCTTCCTTTGGCTCCTATAATTGTAACTCCTGGAGTATTTTCTAAATCTCCTGAAAGTCTTAAAACAGGTTTTATTCCTAGTTTAAAAGCATCTGCCCTAAGTATTTCTACCTGACTTTGACTTCTTACAGGACCTATTATCCTTACATTTTCTATACATCCCTTCCTAGCTGCTATTGTAAGTGTTTCTTTACAAGCAAATTGACCAGGTTGTGATAGTTTTTTTATGGGTGTAAGTTCATATCCTTTTCCAAATAAGGTATCTAAGTCTTTTTGTGAAAGGTGAATATGTCTTCCTGATATACCTATAGGTATTTTGTAAAGGTCTATATTAACTTTTTCATTATTTTCTTTATAATTTTCCACTAATTTACTAAGTAACAGACTAAACTCACTCATCTATCCCAACATCCTTTCAATATCACTTTCTGATATTAGTCCTTGATTTATACCATCTTTTAGGATGTTATAGATTTGGTTTTCTGATAAAACAGCTTGGTTTTCTTTTTTATTTTCTTTATCTTTAATTTCTATATATTCTTTTTTTGTAGATTCTTTATTTTCTTCTACCTCTTTAACTGAATTAATACACTTTATTTCTATACCTAAGTCCTTACAAAGGTCCCTAGCTGCTGCAGTTATTAAGGTATTTTTATCAACAAAGATTTCTTTTTGATCCTTATTTTTCAAGACTTCTTCTTGGCTTATAAGTCTTTTCATTAAAACCTCCCTTAAAAATCGCAATCCTCATCTATTATTCCAACTATGACAGCATCAACAGGAATTTTACTATGAGATTCTTCTTCAAGGATTGCTCTTGCTGATGAACCTTGGGTTATTATAACCCTATCTCCCCTTCCTGCTCCTATAGTATCTACTGCTACAATTTTTTTATTTTTATCACTTCCGTCTAAAATTTCTACTAACATAAACTTTAAACCATTTAGTGAATCATATTTTCTTGTTGCCCATACATTGCCAATAAGTTTTGCGATTACCATATGTCTTTTTCCTTGCTTTTTTCTTCAATATTTCTAAGTGCTACCTTGACTTCTTCCATATCACCTACTATGGCAAGCATGACCATATTTTGAGGACAAGATCCTCTTACATCTGACACTTCTACACCACTAGTCTTATAAGCTATATCACAAGCTACGGTCATTTCTATCATCTTTCCTTGAACAAGTCCCATGGCTCCAGGGCTTTTATCAAATTTGAGCTTTGATCTGTTTTGTATTATATCAAGTGTTGCAGGACTTGGCGCCTTTATTAGCTTAATGTCCATTTTTATCATCCTCTATAAGTGAAAGAGCAATTCCAATTGGTGTTACAAACATTGGATTTGATGGTTTTAAAGTCCTTATACCAAGTTTTTTCTCAATATATTCTTCCATACCAGTTAAAAGTGCTGTACCACCTACAAGAACTATTTGATCTATGTCATAACCCATACAAGCATTATCAATTATTGAAATTATTTTATCTATTACAGCTCTTACCACAGGAAAGATTTCTTGATGTTTGTTGAAGTCTCTTTTTATCTCTTCTGCCTTATCAAAGTCTACCTTGTATGCCCCTGATAAAACTAAGGAAAAGTGAGTACCTCCGCTGGCCTCATCCAAAACTTTTATTACCTTATTATCCTTTATTATAGATATACCTGTTGTGCCGCCACCTATATCTACCACTGCTCCATTATCAAGTTTTAGGAGTGTATTAGCTGCACTTGGCTCATCTAGAACTTTTTCTGTTATAAAGCCTGCGGATTCTACAACATTTTTGACAGCTCCACCGTCAATGTTTTCTGTTCCTGGAGGGATTGCACATCCTGCATAGATAAGCTCATCCCCAATTTCTTCTTCAAGCTTACTTTTAAGTTTTCTTACTATGTCACAAGCTCCTATATAATCAACTACCATCCCATCCCTTACTACTTGAGCAAATTCATAAGCACCGGCTATTGGTTTTTTATCTTCATCAAAAACACAAAGTACAATAAAGGCTGTACCTAGGTCTACACCTGTGTAAAGTTTTTTGCCCTTGGATTTTTTAGGATTTTCTATTGATTTTTCGAAATCTTTTATAACTTTATTTACATTTTCTAAATTAATAAGACTATCCTCCTTTGCTTATATTTATAAACCAGGCATATAGGATTGATGATATTTTTTCTACATCATCATCATGAATTTCTTCTAGTTTTTCTATGGCCTTATTTATACTTGTAAATGCCCTTAGGTATGGACTTATGAGATCTAGCTTTATGTATATCTCAATCGCCTCATCTTTACTAATATCTGTTTGATCGATTTTAATTTCTTTTTTCTTATAAAAGTCTAAGGCATATTGATTTATTATTAAGGCAAATTCTTGATCAAATTCTCTTATATCTAGGGCAAGCTCTTTTAGAATTAGAACTTTTTTTATATACTTCTTATCTTTAAAGACTTTATCTTCAATCTTTAAATCTTCTTTCTTTTTTATAGGCTTAGGATTTTCTTCATTTATGATTTTTATCCTAAAGTCTATGAGAAATTGTCTTGCTTGAGGAGTGAGCTTGTTTCCTTTTTTTAGTAGGTATGAGTCAAAAGGGCTTTTTTTATATTGATTCCTTAATTTATCTTCTGTTATAAAAAGCATCTTTCATCCTCAATTTCTTTTATATATTTTTTTAATTTATCGACTCCCTCACCTGTTTTTAAGGATATTTCAAATCCTATTTCACTTCCTATTGAATCTTTTATCTCTCTTAGCCTATCCATGTCCTCTTTGTCATAAAGGTCGATTTTATTGATTATGGTAATGGTTTTTCTTGTAAATGTTCTGGCAAAGTTAGGTGGAATGTGGTTGTCTTTTTCATCATCAAGCATAAAAACAACTACTTTCGCTTGGTTTTGCCCGATCATTATTAAGGCATTGTTTAGGTAGGAGTTTTCTATAAAACCTTCAGGAGCTTCTATTGTCTTATCCCTATATTGAAAGTCGAGGCTTTTTTTCTTGTTTAGGTCTTTTTCTTCTATAATGGATGATAAGCTTGTTTTCCCAACCCCGTCATTTCCTATAATAAGCCACTTTAGTTTCATGATATTGTTACAGGAGACGATGTAAATTTAAGCATTCTTTCAAATGTATCTTTTACTGCTTCAAGAGATTGTCTTACACTTTCATTATCTCCTTGCAAAAGAACACATCCGTTGAACCTATCTATAAAACAAATTTCCACACACGCAGCCTTTGATGCTACATCTGCTGCTATAATTGAGCTTTCTGTGGGTGTAAGTGTCATTATTCCTATGGCATTTCCCTTGTCAAGTCCAATTTTTTCGTTAACTTGTGAATCTGGTGAAGATATTAAATGAAGTAGGGTTATTTGTTTTCCTGGTACTGATTCTTGTACTATTCTTTGTAGATTTTCCATTTTCTCACCTAATGCCTTACTAAGTTTACTTCTATATTTTCTTCGTCAATCCATTTTTGAATCCTGTCAAGTTCTTCATCTGATAATCCAAATTCCCCTTCCATTTCCTTATCCATTGGATATTCCATATCTAGTTGTCCATACTTTCCTACTCCATATCTATGGTATGGTAGAAGATCTATTCCATCAAAGTTTTTAAAGCACTTGTAGTCTTCTAGAAAGTCTACTACTGCCATTATTTCTTCTTTACTATCATTTACTCCTTTAAGAATTGGCATCCTTACTCTAACCTTATGCCCATTTTCTAAGAGATAGGCTAGGTTTCTTAGGATTCTTTCGTTATTTACTCCAGTCCAATATTTGTGTTTTACAGGATCCATTTGTTTTATATCGAATAGGAATAAGTCAACATGATCTTTTATTAAATCAAGGGATTTTTGAGACATATATCCACAAGTTTCTATGGCTGTATTTATCCCATCCATATGGCTTGCTTCAAGGAGTGATTTTAGACTTTCTGCTTGATTTGAACATTCGCCTCCTCCAACCGTAAGTCCTCCACCACTCATCAAATAAAAATCTTTGTCCTCTCTTACAATATCCATTATTTCTGATATTGTCTTATCTTCTCCAACTATTTCTATGGCATTTTGAAGGCAGGCTTTTTCGCATTTTCTACAACCTATACAAGTTATATCACGATTTATCTTATGGACTCCATTTTCCATATAGTGGATTTTCTTAGGACAAACTCCAACACAGAGGCCACAGTTTATACAAGCATTCTTCTTCATCATTACCTGGCAGTCACTTCTAAGTCCTTCTGGGTTAGAGCACCACTTACACCTAAGTGGGCAACCCTTGAAGAATATTAAAGTTCTAACTCCAGGACCATCATGGACGTTGTATTTTTGGGTATTAAAGATTCTTGCACATCTTTCAATCCCATCTTTTTTTAAATCTACATCCATCCTTAATCCTTTCTATTATCTTAGAAATGTTCTAGCATTGTACGGCTTATAATCTCGTCTTGTACGTCCTTACATAATTCTACGAAGAATGCTGAATATCCAGCTACACGAACTACTAAGTCTCTATGTTTTTCTGGATGTTTTTGTGCATCTAACATTGTTTCATTGTCTAAGTAGTTAAATTGCATTTCACCATTTCCATACATACAAGCTGTACGAAGTAGTGTAACAAGAGCATTTTCTCCTTCTTTTGAATCAAGAATTCCTTTTTGAATCTTAAAGTTGTGAACCATCCCCATATTCATTGAATCATTTGCCATTTTTGATACTGACTTAATGATTGCTGTAGGACCCTTGTAGTCTGCACCTTGAGTTGGTGATATACCATCTGAAAGTGGTGTCCATGCACCACGTCCATTAGCAGAAGCTCCTGTCATTTGACCAAATGGTGTGTTGTTTGATATTGAAAGAGTTCCGTGACAAAGTCTTGAGTAAAGTGTTTTGTATTTTGCGTGTTCTCTTTCTGTAAATGTGATTATGTCATTACAAATGTTATCAGCATAATCGTCATCGTTACCATATTTTGGTGCATCTAGGCAGTCTCTTTTGATTTGGTCATAGCCTTCAAAGTCTGCTTTAAGTGCTTGGTTTAATTCTTCTAGTGTATATTTTTTGTCATCGTATACAAGTTTTTTAATTGCTGCCATACTATCTGCATATGTTGCAAGTCCTGACCAAACTACTCCTGGTCCGAAATTATACATTGCACCACCTGCTGATACGTCCTTTCCACTTTCCATACAGCCTTCATACATGATTGACATAAGTGGCTTTGGTGCCATGTCTCTGTGTACTATTTGTGAGATTGTTGTGGCTGCTGCTGTAAGCTTTGTTATATATGAAACTTGTTCATAAACTGCTTTTTGGAATTTTTCATATGTGTCATATTGTGATAGGCTTCCAAGATCTGGTGTTACCTGTTTTCCATACCAAAGTGGAACGCCGTTGTTTAGTACAAGCTCAATTGCTATTGGCCATTGTGTATAAGATGTTGATGTCCATTGGTATAGTCTACCTGATTTTTGTGGCTCAACGCATCCCATCATACAATAGTCTCTTGCATCTTCCACACTTACACCTTTTGCAAGCATCATCTTAATATGAGTATCATCAAAGTGACAAGCCGGAAATCCCATACCACTTCTTACTACATCTACAATCTTTCTTAGATATTTTTCTGGTGATTTGGTATGAATTCTTGTTGCAAGTGATGGTTGATATACCTTTACGTGCCTTACTGCATCCATTAAAAGATATGTTAAGTCATTAGTAGCATCTCTTCCTTCTCTTGTAACACCACCTACTGTAATGTTTACGAATGGTTGGTATCCTGCAAAGAATTTAGATGAACCTTCACTTGTAAGCCACATCATCTCACTCATTTTTATAAGCATACATCCCGCAAGTTCGAACGCTTGATAGTCATTAATTCTTCCCTCTTCGATGTCAGCTTTGTAAAATGGATACATGTATTGGTCAACTCTTCCTATTGACATACCTGTTTGATTTTCTTCTACTACAAGTAGAGATTCTATTGTAAATACTGATTGAATAGCTTCCCAGAATGTTCTAGGCTTGTGAGCTGGAACATGAGCGTTAACTTCGGCTATCTTTTCGAGTTCTCTTTTTCTTTTTGGATTAGATTCTCCTCTAGCAAGTTCTTTTGCATATTCACTCATTCTCTTAGCATAGATCATTACACCTTCTGTTGTTTCTATTACTGATTTGTAGAAGTAGATTTTGTCTATATCTTCAGGATTTGAGTAGTCTAGTTTTTCTAGGTGTTCTTTTGCTTCGTTTTGGATATCAAGCATACCCTTTTTCATAAGAATTACGTCATAACCTGGGTTTGAGTCCCCACCTCCATTTATTTGATGGTAAGAACAGTCAGATACGAATGATTCTCCTGATAATTCCCATACTCCAGCATCTCTATATTTTGCCTCACAAGCTTCGTCAAGTGATCTTCCTTCCCAATATGGAAATATTATATCTTTACAATATTGCTTGTCTTCTTCTGAAATATAGAATGGATCTTGTGGTCTATCTCCTATAGTATCAAGCTCATCTCTTAGCCATCTCCATGATATATCTGGTGAGAAGGCTCCACTTCTTGGTGCTCCACATGGTGCTCCAACTATAAGCTCTTCGTCTTGGATAACTAATGGTGCTGTTTCACAACATTTTCTAAATGATTTTGCTCTAAGAATTATTTCAGGCATTCCTGGATTTTCTTTAGCAAGTTCTGTTACTATCTTTGCTCTATGTATAGTAATAGTTGGTACTTGCTTTAAGAAATTATTTTTAAGGTCTACTAGTCTTTGAGTAGGACCATCTGGAATTTCTTCTCCTTCTGATTCAAATCCTGCATTTAGGTTTTGGCTTGATTCTGTTTTTTTATTTAATTGGTCTTGTACTTTTTCAAATAATTGACGTACACTTTGTTTTTCTTCATCAGACATGTGCTCTGTAGCCATGGCTAACTTCTTAGAAAATTCTCTTAAGTCCATTTCTCCTCCTAATAATCTTTGTTTAATGAATTTAACACTTTACTAAATAAATTTTTATCTTTTTCTATTTCTTTTTTGTTTAAAAATGAGTTTATATCATCTCTATCGCATATACCAATTTCCCTAAATTTCATAAAGTGATTTGGACTAAGGGAAGTTTGGTTGCTTCCGTCTATCTTCTTAGTTGATAAGGAAAATGATATAGGTAAATTTGTTCCTATCCCTACTGAGCCAAGTCCTGTTGGCGAATTTACTAAAACTCTTGACACTGGCTTTTTCTCTATAAATTGCTCTATTACATAAGAATCGTTTGAGTAAATTGAAAGGCTTTGACCCTTTTTATCATTTAAAATTAACTCTACACATTTTTCACAGGCGTTTAACCAGTCATTTTCTATATATAAAGAAACTATAGGGTTATATTTTTCTTTTGAATAAGGACTTGTTTCTGATACGTAAGGTTTTGTAACTACAAGTATTTTTGTATCATCATCCACTTTTATCCCTGCTATATCTGCAATTTCTTTAACTGTTCTTCCTATAAGTTCTTTTCTAACCTTATGGTCTTTGTCATAGATTATCTTTTCAAGTTCCACATGCTCATCTTTTGATAAAAAGTAAGCACCATGTTTTTTAAAGCTTTCTACTGTTTTTTCATAAACATTTTCTTCAACTACTATGGATTGTTCAACCCCTGGAAGAAGACCATTATTAAAAGCCTTTGAATTTATTACTTCATAGCTTGCCTTATCAACATCACAAGACTTGTCTATAAAGACAATGTTATTTCCAACTTCTGCTTCGAAAACTTGAGCATTTTCATTTTTTATTTCTCTTTTATTATCACTTAAGATATTTTCTACAATGAAGGAAACTTTATCACTTTCATAAAGTGTTCTTTCTCCAAGTTTAGAGCCATATTCTAGTATTGATAAAGATCCCTTTGGATAGTAGAGTTCATCTTCTATCTTTATGATATCCTTAACCATCTTTGTTACTGTCTGCTTACACCTTGAATCGCTTACAATTATTACTGGATTCGCTGCTCTTGTTGCAAGATATATTGCTTGAAAACTTGTAAGGGTTGAAAGATATGGTGCTATAAAGATTAGACTTACTCCCTTTGCTAGAGCTACTTCCTTGTTATGGCCTCCTTCGACTACATCAAATATTTGAGGATAGTCCCTAAGTTCTTCATCTAAGTTATCAAGATAAAATTTAGCAAGTCTTAGTTCATCTTCACTCTTGCCATAATTTGTTTCATCAAAAGCAAGTTTTGTAAGCTTTTCCAAATTTTCCTCGTAGTATTTTTTGATTTTTCCTAGTAGATAAGCTCTTGTTTTCTTATCAACTTCTAGAAGATTTTCCCTGCTATGGTAGGCTTCTTCTAGAAGAATTCTTGCTTCTTGTACAGAAAGAAGGTCAGTATCTATAACTTTCATAATTCTCCCTTTCTATACTAAATTGTCTAAATTATATATTTCGGTTACCTTGTTAAGGTCTGGGTGAGGAGATGGTATAACTAGAGATGAATAAACTTCTGCTCCCATGGCTTCTACCGCCCTAACTCCTGCCTCAACTGCTGCTTCAACTGCTGATACGTCTCCTTTTATAAGAACTGATATATAACCACTTGCCACATTTTCGTAGCCTACTATTTCTACATCACTTGCCTTTTCCATCGCATCAGCAGCCTCAAGCACATACACTAAACCGAAAGTTTCTATACCTCCGAATGCTTGCATATTTTCTCCTAATTTTCTACTTTGTGAACTGATATAACTTTACTTACATTTGTAACCGGTCTTTTCATAACATTGTGAGCTGTAATTTTTCCAATCTTTTCGCCTTCTTTAACACCTGCTTCAACTGCACTTATACAAGATGATACATCTCCTCTTACTATTACAGTAACAAGAGTTGAACCTACATTCTCGTATGATACAAGCTTTACATCAGCTGCCTTTAACATTGCATCTAGGGCCTTAAGTGCTGGCAGCATGCCAAGTGTTTCTATAAGACCGATTGCCTGAGATTCATATTCCATATGGCACCTACTTTATATAATAATTAATCGTCTTCTTTTGTTCATCACTTGCCTTATAGTAAACTACTAACTTGTTGTCTATAAGTTCGTATGAATCCTCATCTATAAGACCGTTTTCTTTAGCTGTCATCAAACTTTCTACTATATTATCGTAATTAAAAGCTTTGTGGTCTTTATATTCACTTTCTAAAGCAAGGTAGATATCTTGAGCTGAAGCCTTGTCTACATTAGTAAAATATTTTAGTATTTCATAATTTAATGGTCTTCTCATTAATTCTTACCTCTTTTAAAATAATCAAGTGGGTTGACACTCATTATAAATATTCCAATTGCCATAAGGATTGAAGCTATCCAAGCTATTGGAGCTATTTCATATCCTGGATTTTTAAGGATTACTCCAAGTATTATCCAACAGAAGAACGGTCCCCAAAATGCATATGTACCATTACATGCCATACCTAGAGCTGCTCCACACATTGAATTTCCTTTATACCAAAAATTAAAAGATATAAATGTGAAAAATCCACTAGCAAATAATAATAAAATTGTCGGATCTGTTATGGCTTTTGTGAATAGACTTCCAATAAGTCCAATTCCTGTCCCCTCAATTAGTGCAAGTATTGGTAAAACTATAAGTAAGTTTGATAGGGCTGATGTTGATTGTCTAATTGCTATTCCAATTTCTGAATCAATCATTGATGTACCAAATCCTGCTATAACTCCTTCAAGTCCCCATCCAAAAGCGGCTATAAGAGCAAGAATAATGCCAAGTAGCATTCCATCTTTAATCTCTCCTGTTAAGCTTGTTGCACCAATAAGTAGAGAAGCTATAAGGCAAATTACAATACCAGCAATCATCCTAGCTGATAATTCTTGTTTTAGGATTATTCTTCCAAGAATTGCTCCAATCGCAACATTTAAACCTGCTATAGGTATTACAACTGGACCACCCATTTGCACTGCTAGGATATATGTAACTCCTGCAATAGGACCTCCGACTATGGCTGCAAATATCATTATAAGGCCTGGTTTTGTCTTAATGGTTTTAATGAAATCTCCGAATTTACCCTTTAAAAGTGAATTGCCTAAGGCCCAAATAGCAGATGTTAAGTCGTTGATTCCTGTAGCAAGGGTACCTAAGATAAAAGCTAAGGTCATTTCAGATAATCCAGCTTCTCCTGAATACCAGAACTTCCATATACCATAAACTGTAGCAGTAGTGACCAAAGCTGTATAAAGACCGTAGTAAATACCAGATTGGATTCCAATATTAAGGCCTTTGGAAAAGTACTTCTTATCTAAAGCTTCTTTTGCTACACTGGCTTTTGTAGTATTTGTGTAGTTTTGTGATTTCTCCACTCTCATTCTCTCCTTCTTTCTTTAAATATTTAAAAACTATAAATGTTTTCCTTGTCTAAATAGTATCAATATCCCTAAGGTTAAGGTCAAAAATTTTTTTGGAAAACAATTTTTCGTTGGAATTTCAAGCTTAATTGCTATCAAAAAAAATCAATAGTTTAAAAAATAACAATGAACTCTTACCTTAACGTTAAAGTTTTGACTTTTTCTAAATTTTTTTTTGCTAATATTTGTTTTTTTAATTTTTATAAAATTAATAAATTTATTAATTTCTTTAATAAACCCTTGATTAAAGCCTTATCTCACCTTCTTCCTTACTTAATTTTAAATTCTACCGCAGTTGTTTTCCATCTTTTTAAAAACTTTACTAAAAAAGCAATAAGCACATGATAATTTTAAGCTATCTCTCTATAGTAAGTTTATCTTTAACTATATGCTTTTTTATACCTTTACCTTAATTAAATTATCATTTAATTAAGGTAATGTATAGTTTTAATTTAAATAACTACTAAGGGTCAAACTGGCAAATAGTTATTTATAGATTAAATACTTTAAGTAAACGTTTTTCTAGATGTTTTTACATCCCTTTTAAGGACTTAAGTTAGGATAGGTACAACTTCATTTCTCTTATTATATAGTGATAAATAATAACTATAAATATTAATTCTCTTTATATTAAGTAGTTTAATTTCTTTATAAAAACTTTTAACAATTATTCTTCCTAAAGAATTTATAATATTCTACCTCCTGTAAAATTGAATCATTAATTTTAGGAATTATTTGTATCTATATTAGCATAATCTTCCTTTATCCCCTATAATTTGTCAATAATTCTTCTTTAGATTGGTATTTTAAATAATTTCGTTTAGCTTGATTTATAGCTTATTCTCTTTGAAATTTCGTCAATATTAATAATAAAATAAAAAATTAAAAATACCATATTTATATAAACTTACATAAAAGTATGAATCATTTTACAAAGTTGCCAAATAAGTTTATAGGAAAATCTAGACCATTATTCTCTAATTTTAAAATTTTAAATTATTTATAAAAATCATAATTTTAATTATTACAAATAAAAAGCATCGACAAAATCAATAATTGCCGATGCTTTGAACAATCTTTTCGACTGATCTTATAATTTTTTATTTCATTGCGTCTTGAATTTTTCCTGCTGCTTCTACTACTTCTTTGTGCCAATCTTCTACTGATTTGTCCCCATTTGCTACTGAGTTTATAGAATCAAATATTGTTTTAGTCATATCTACTCCCTCTACTGATGGCGCTGCTGTCCATCCACCTAAAGCTGCTTTTACGCCATTTTCATAGATAGAATAGTAAGATTTTTTAACTTCATCTTTAAGCATACCTTCTGCACCTTCTATAGGTTGAACTGCTCCACCATTTTCAGCAAAAGCTTTAGCTGCTTTATCTGAGTATAGGAAGGCTACGAATTCTTTTGCAAGTTCTTTTTCTTTAGCATCCTTAGGGATAAATCCTTGCTCAAAGAATGAGTATGCATATCTTTCACCATCTTTATTAACTTTTGGAAGTGGCATTAGACCCCATTCAAAATCTTTTGCAACACCTTCAGCATCTTTCATCTCTTCCACAACCCATGTACCATTTGGCATAAATAATGATTCATTTTTCATAACTTGTAGTTGGTTTTTAGTAAATGATTCATTATTTGCTTGAGCTACTGTGTCCTTATTTACATATTTAAGAATTTTGCCTGTGTTTTCAAAATATGGTGTAGCTTCATTTTCCCAAGCATCTTTGTCATAGCTCATAAGTTTATCAAATAATTTTTGTCCACCTATATCATAAAGCATGGCAAATGTGAATGTATCAAAGTATCCTGTTGTAGGATATGTGAATAATGCTATACCATCTTTTTTAGCTTCTTCACCAAGTTTTATAAAGTCATCCATTGTTTCTGGAAGTTCATATTTTCCACCACCTTCTTTAAACATTGCCTTGTTGTACCAAAGTCCTGTTGGTGAATAGAATAATGGGGCAAGATATGTTTTTCCATCTCCATATGGATTTGTTACTGCTGTATCTAAGAAACCTGGGATTATTTTTTCTCTTACTGTTTTATCTTCTCCAGGTACTTTCTTATCAAGAACATCTGTAATCTCATCCACCATGTTTTCTTTAACCATTGTTTCTGTAAGTGCTGATTCTGTTCCCACAGAGTGATAAATAAAGTCTGGTGAATTTCCAGCTTGGATTTCTGGTCTAATAACATCTGCTATATTTTTTTCGAATTTAGCTTCAACTTTAGCACCAGTTTCTTCTTCAAAGTCTGCTATAACTTTTTTCCATCCTTCAGTACCATAACCTGAATCAAGACCTGCTATAGTTAAAGTTTTTCCACTAAAAGACTTTTCACCACTAGATTCGTTACTTCCGGCATTACTTGTAACGTTTTCTTTTGAAGTATCTTGATTTGATGCCTTATCGTCAGCTTTATTGTTCCCACCACAAGCTGTTAGGGCTAAAGCTGCAGCTAACGCTACCAATCCTGCTTTTATTTTTTTCATAATTTCCTCCTAATATGGTAATTACCTTTTCCATTATTATATAAAGTCTTTGCAATTTTGTCAAGAAATAAAGTAAACATTTTTATAATCTCTTAAAGATTCAAATGTCTAAAATAGTTAGTATTAAAGATTTTGTTGATGAAAAAGGAAAACAATACTTTCAAATAAAAATCCCCTCCTTACTGCTTTGTCTAGTAAAGAGGGGATATATCATAAATCCCTAACAGTTTTTATTATTGTTGTTGGTAAGCTGACTCATAAGTTTGTTTGAAAGATTCCAATTCCTTATCCAAGTCTACATTTTCTGGATTTGAGAATATTTTTTCAAGGAAGGATTGGGTATCATTGTAGGCTTGTTGGCTACCTGGTTCAACTACTCTTGTATAAAGTTCTTTTGTTGCTTCACCTATGATTGGGGCAACTTTTGAGTCGGAATTTTTATAGGCATCATCTTTTATAGCAGATTGTCTTACTGGTATATATCCAGTATCAAGTCCAAATTGGATTTGACTGTCTTTTTCTGTTAAGAATTTCAAGAATAGGTATGCTGCAGTTTTTTCTTCCTCTGTTGCATTATTAAACATGTAGATATTTGTACCTTGTTGAACAGATTTCTCTGCTGGATATGCTGCTGCTTCATATTCAAATTTACCTTGAACTCCATCTTTTACATACACTTCACCTGCATTTGAACCAATATAGGCTCCTACTTGTTCATTTGCAAATGGAGCTGACATATATTTGTCACTTCCTGCAATTCTAAAGTATCCTTCTTTTATACCATCTAGATAATAGTTTATAGCCTCTTTTGATACATCACTTGTTACATCAAGTTTTGAATCCATCTTGATTCCTTTATTCTCAAGGTAGGTTTGATAATAGTTTGAAAGCGAGTCAAATCCTACTCCAGCAATTCCCTTCTCATCGTGAATTTTCTTTGCTACTTCCTTTAGTTCATCGTAATTTCTTGGAACCTTAAGTCCTAATTCATCAAACAATGACTTATTGTACCAAAAGATTTCTGTAGACTTATTGAAAGGAAGGGCCATTATTTTGCCATCTTTTTCTACTTCATTTCTTAAGCCTTCCACTATGTCATCATAGTTATCAAATTTCAATTTTTCATTTTCTATATAAGGTTTTAGATCTTGAACTAATCCCCCATCTATAAATTGTACCATCCAGTCTGGATAAGCTTGAGTTATAGTTGGAAGTTGGTCAACTGATTGCATAGTTGCTGTTAGTTTTTGATTTAAATCCTTGTAGGCTGCTTGATTTTGAAGATTTACCTTGATATTAGGATTTTTTTCTTCAAATTCTTTTACCAATTTTTCTAATGCTTCACCTTGGCCACCACTCATCGCATGCCAAAAAGTGATTTCTACCTTCTTGTCTTTTAGGTCTTCAACTATTGTACTTTCCTTTTTCTCAGTACTAGCATTACTAGCATCATTTGATGCAGTATTAGCCTTTTCATTTCCGCCACAGCCTACTAATACGCCTAATGATAAGGCTAGTGCCAAAGAAGTTTTTAGAATTTTTTTGATTTTCATACTTTCTCCTTACAAAATAATTTCTTCTCCATCATAGGGAGCATATCCCCTATCTTTGAATCTACTTCTACTATCATTATATACCCATTCTGGATTTTTAGAGTGAATTGTGAATAACTTTTTAGGATTAATTTTCTCTATTATATAATTTATATCCTCTGTAGGAGCATGACCAGAAGTTTTCATAATTAAAACTTTAATATTAAATTTTTCTAATTTTTTCATAAAAGGCATATATTCCGGATCATAGTCTCCCAAAGGTTCTGCATCTGTGTGAATATAAATACCTCCTTCAAAAAATTCTCCCAAATCTACATCATCTTTTCTAATTTGTAAAAGATAAGAAGATTTATTTTTTACAATATCATCTAAATTGATTTCTAAGTCTTTATCTAGTTTATAGTCATAGTCCCTATCTTTTATATAGTAGAGATTAAGACCTAGAACCTTTTTTATGGTATAAGCATTGTATTCAGAAAAAACAAGTTTTCTTATACCCCTAAGATTTTCTATAAGCTTCTTTATTCTTTCAAAATTTCCTTGATAGTAGTTAAATAAAATAGGTCTATTCTTATTTTTTTTAATTACCTTTACAATATTTTCAATAAGTTCAGCTTCACCTATCTCAGCTTCATCTTCTCCTAGCCTATTAAATGAAAAGCTTACTCCCTCAGTTATAAGATAGTCTGAGTTTTGAGCATGTTTTATGAAGTTTTCACTATCTTTTCTTCTAAATCCATGAAGTCTGATATCTCCAGTATAAGAGATTTTCTTATCGAAAGTTTTTATAATAAAACCACAAGCTCCAAAACCATCATGATCAACTCTTATAAATTGAACTTCTATATCTCCTATTTTAACGATATCGCCATAGTCTACTCCCTCAATATTTCTAATATATCCTTCTAACTTTTGATTTTTACTAAATGGATAGACAAATTTATTATTTATTGATAAGGCCTCTAACGCTTTCTTGGAATCTTTGGAGCAGTAAACTTTTATCTTAGGATTAGTATAGTTTATCAAAGATGTATGGTCTAGATGAATATGGGAAAAAAACAAAGCTTCATTTTCATAATAATAGTCATCTTTTACCATATCCTTACTACTTGCATTTTTATCATAAAGACCATCTACATAAGCACAAAGATTGTTTTCTATTAAATCATCTAAATCTTTTATCACAATTTCCCTGTTAAATAGGGCTCCTAAATCAAAAAATATCCTTGATTTTTTATATTTTATTTCTATAAGAGTTCCCCCTATGGTATGAGTTCCCTTATGAAAGACTATTCTTGTCCTATCCTTTGATTCCACCATATGAAACTCCTTCTAGTATTCTCTTTCTAAACAAAAAGTAAAGGATAAGTATTGGAAGAATTGTTATTGTTGAAGCTGCCATTTGAAGATGAATTAGGGAACCTGCCTCTGTTGCAAAAGCTGATAGACCATTTGAAATCATCCTCATCTCCTTTGAGTTTGTAACAAGGATTGGCCATAAAAATGAATTCCAACCTGTTATGAAATTTAATAATCCTATGGTAAATAAGTTTGACTTAGACATAGGTATCATAACCTTTCTGATAAATTCAAAGTCGCTTGCTCCATCTACCCTGGCAACATTGTAATATTCTTTAGGGATAGAATTTAGAAATTGTTTAAGGTAGAAGATATAATAAACACTTGCCATAAAGGGAAGAATTAAAGCAAGATAGGTATCTATTAGTTTAATGTTTGCAATTGTTCTAAAATTTGTAAAAACTACTATTTCAAAAGGTATCATCAATAGTGATATGAGAAAGGTTTGAAGGGCATTTTTGTATTTAAAATTCATAAAGTTTAAGGCAAAAGCTGCTAGTGTTGTTGTAATTAAGGTTGCTATAGTATTTATACTTGTTACAAAAATTGTATTTAAAAAGTATCTAGCAAAAGGTGCAACCTTCATAGCCTCAGAGTAGTTTTTAAAGTTTAAGCCTTTTGGTATCAAAGTTGGCGGTATAGATATTACTTCTTGGTAAGTCATTACTGATGATAAAATCATGTAGACAAAAGGAAAGAGAGTAATAATTGCCATTAGTATTACAAATATATATTGAAATAATTTACCTATTTTTTTCATTTAGTCCTCAAGCTTTCTAAATATTAGCCTTTGAATAAAGGTCAATATTAACAAAAATATAAACAAAATTACAGCTGCAGCCATAGCTTGACCATACCTATTTTCTACATAAAACTTATTAAATATATAAAATACTGCAGTAACCAACCTATTGCCAATACCTGCCGAACCATTAAAGAGGGCAAATATTTGGCTATAAACCTTAAAGGCCCCTATAAAACTTGTTATAGTTAGAAAAGTCATAATAGAGTTAAGTTGAGGTAGGGTTATTTTTACAAATTGCTCAAACTTGCTTGCACCAAAGGTTTCAGCAATTTTATAGTAGGATTTATCTATACCCCTAAGTCCTGCAAGAATTATTATTATGTTAAAAGCCAAACTATTCCATATACCAAACACAATTAGGGCTGGCATGTTGTAATTTGGGTCATCTAGGAAGTTATATGGTCCAAGCCCTACCTTCTCTAAAAGAAAGTTAATTATACCATATTGACCATTAAATAAATACCTAAATACAATACCTATAGCTATAACAGAAGTAAGATAAGGAATAAAAAATATTGTTTCAAAAAACTTCGCTCCCTTAATCTTAGTATAAAGAATTAGGGCAATTATCATAGCTATAATAATTGAGCCTGGCACTACCGTTATGGCATATATAAAAGTATTTTTCATAGCTAAATGAAATTGTGGATCTTTTAAAACATAGGAAAAGTTTGAAAGACCAAGGAATTCTGGATTTAGTATATTGTTTGACTTCATAGCCATAGTAAATGTCCTAATCAAAGGGTATACATTAAATATTAGTATAAATATAAGAGCAGGCAATAAATAAAGCCAAGCCTTAGGTGAATTTTCGGCCTTATATTTGAATCTGTTTTTCATCAGTAGACTCTCCTATCATCCTTATCAAATATATAAATTGAAGGATAATCTATGGAAAGATTGATCCTATCACCCTCATTTATCAAAATATTGGAATCTACCAAAAGCCTTGATTTCTCATTATCTAAATCAAAATGGACAATCATATATCTTCCTATCATCTCAATTGATATAACTTCTACAGGAATTCCTCCCTCACTTATCTTAAGGTGTTCTGGTCTTATGGCAAGGGTATAATCTTCACCACTTTTAAACTCTTCTCTAAATCTACTATTTTCTAGCTCAGATAATTTAATAGAGAAATCTTTTGTAATCAAAGAGTTTCCATCAAAGCTTGCCTTATATGTATTAATTATAGGAGTTCCTATAAATTTCGCCACAAAAAGATTGGAAGGATTTAGGTATAAGTTTTGTGGAATATCAACTTGTTGAATTATCCCCTTATCCATAAGGGCTATATAGTCAGAAATAGATAAGGCCTCTTCTTGATCATGTGTTACAAAAACTGTAGTTACCCCAAGTTTTTTTACAATCGATCTAATTTCTTCACGAATCTTTATCCTTAGCCTTGCATCTAGGTTACTTAAAGGTTCATCTAAAAGTAAGATTTTAGGATTTTGTACAAGAGCCCTTGCTATAGCAACCCTTTGTTGCTGCCCACCTGAAAGTGCCTTAGGCTTTTTGTCTTTTATATCAGAAATATCAGTAAGATCTATATATTTTTGAGCAATCTTAACTGCCTCTTGTTTTTTTATTTTATTGCTTCCAACTGTAAGTGGAAATATTACATTTTCCAAAACACTCATGTGTGGGTAGAGAGCATAGTTTTGAAATACCATTCCAATATCTCTATCCTTAGGATGCTTATTAATTACTGACTCTCCATCAAACTTTATATCACCCTTTGTAGGGTCCAAAAGTCCTGCAACAATATTTAATATTGTAGATTTCCCACAACCACTTGGTCCTAAAAGTGACATCAAAGCTCCTTTAGGAACCTCTAAGTCAACACTTTTAAGAGCTTCGTATCCATTCTCATAGACCTTGTTTAATTTTTCAATTTTTATCATATAAACCTCTTATAAATTTTATCCCTTATAACTTAATACTAAAATATTAATCTTATAATAACTATAAAAGCGGGTACTTAAATAATATAGCAAGCATTACGAGCATAAGGGCAATTGCTATGACTGTGAAAGATTCTATTTCTTTTCTTAAGGATATAATAATAAGTCCTATGGATAAAAGAAAGGAAAAGAAGTAAATTTCCTTAAAGTTTAAACCAAAAACAAAACCATATCCAAGGGATAAAACAGCCATAAATAAGGACAAATATAGGTTAACTTTCCTTCTGTCTAATATAAAATTAAGCATAAATAT
This sequence comes from Anaerococcus faecalis, assembly GCF_013371425.1. NCBI lineage: Bacteria > Bacillati > Bacillota > Tissierellia > Tissierellales > Peptoniphilaceae > Anaerococcus > Anaerococcus faecalis. The sequence continues at coordinate 30,448 of NZ_JABVBA010000005.1, read as the reverse complement.
TACAAATAATGCTGTAAATATAGGCCAAATAAAGTCCATACTATCCCCCTTTTCATGTTTTAATTATATCATAATAAAAATATGTAGTATAATTTAGTCAAAGGAGTGGATATGAAATTAGATAAAAATTTATATAAAGAATTAGAAGAAATATATGATAGAGACCCGTCAAATAAAATAATATCAAATGCTATCTCAAATGTTGGAATAAGGGAAGCATCTTTAAATAAAAATGTAATAAATAAACATAATTTTATTTTCTCTAATGAAGTTAAAACAAATGATGTCACAGACCAAAAGAAAACTGGTAGGTGCTGGATGTTTGCAGGTCTTAATATGATTAGAATGAAAATTGCAGAGAATCTAAATATGGAAAACTTTGAGCTTTCTGAATCATACCTTTACTTTTTTGACAATATGGAAAAAACTAATAGGTTCTTACAAAGAATAATTGATACAAAAGATTTGGACATAAAGGACAGAAGGGTTGAAGATGTACTTTTCTCAGAACCAAACGATGGTGGATACTTTGAATTTTTTTACTATCTTATAAAAAAATATGGAATAGTTCCAAAAACAGCTATGGGAGAGCTTTTTAATTCTCAAAATTCTTTCTATATGTTTTATACTTTAGAAAGAGCCTTAAAGAAAATAGCTGTGGATATAAGAAAGTCTGATGATAAAAAAGAAATTGAAGATTTAAGAAAAAAAGGCCTATCCTATGCCTATAATATTTTCACCAAATCTATAGGAAAACCAGTAGAAAAATTTGATTTTAAATACTATGATAAAGATCATAAATATCACATAGAAAAAGATATGACCCCAAAGCTATTTTTCGAAAAATATGTGGGAGACTTTTTTGATAACAAGGTAAAACTATTAAATGATCCAAGACATCCTTATAATAGGGTTCTAGTGGATACAATGTCCAAAAACGCAGTAGACCTAGAAGATTTAAAGGGAATAAACATCGACATGGATACCATGAGTAAAATTGCTCAAAAATCTATAAAAGACGGAGAAACCATGTGGTTTGCTTGTGATGTTGATATAAATGAGGATAGGGAAAGTGGAATCCTAGACGAAAACTTGTTCAACCTAAAAGATACCTTCATAAACTATGAAGATATGACTAAAGCTGAAAGAATAGACGCAAGATTTTCAACAGCTTGTCATGCGATGAACCTTACAGGCTTTGATAAGAGAGGAAAAAAAATAAATTATTGGAAAATAGAAAATTCTTGGGGAGATGAAAATGGCCACGATGGATATTTTTCAATGACTGATGAGTGGTTTAGAGAAAATACTTTTGAGATAATAGTAGACAAAAAATATCTAACACAAAAAGTTTTAAAAGCAATGGATAAAAAAGAAATTGTTTATGATGAGTTTGATCCTATGTATAGGATGCTTAAAAATATAAGATAGTTCTAGAAATAATTTTAATTTAAGCCTATATTTTGATTTGAATTTGGACCTTTTAAGGTCCTTATTTATTTGAGTTTTAGCTTAATCATTAATATTTAAAGTCCATTATTAACTATATTTTATAATAGATAGTAATATTCATACTTCACTTTTTTGGCTTAGGAAAAAAATATTATATTAATTATTGTTTTAAAAACAAAAATAAAAATTTAAATAGAGTTTGAATTTAGATGACTTTTAAAGTATAAAGCCCTTATTCTTCTACTCTAATATGAATAATGAATTATAGAATTAAAAAACATAATTATAATTTTAGGAAATAAAAAAAGCATCAACAATATCAATAATTTCGTGAGTTTGTCGATGCTCTTAGAGAATCCAAAGACTCCTCTTTTTTCATATTTAATTTTTCTCATAACAAGTTTTGTCTTATATATTTTTTACTGCCTTATAATAAGATACCGGCCAATCTAGCCTATTTATTGTATGATTTATGTCTTAGTTAGATTTAATTACCACTTTGATATTTTGTTATGCACGTTTATTTGTAATCTATCTTAGTCAGAGCTTATAAATACAAAATTACCTACTTTTATATTATATAAAATGCTACTTGTATTAGCCTAAAATCCTTATGAACTTACATAATCATTTCCAAAAGATTAGTATAAAGTTCATTTGCTCCAGATCAAAATATTTCTATTGCTATTTTATAATAAGATGAATCTGTAGTATCAAATTCTATATTCTTTTCCTATATTATTGAGAAAGAAATTTAGACAATTTCTACCATGTCTAGAAAAATTCACATAGTTATTATAGGCGTTGTTTATCATATATACTCTATAAAGAGTATGTTAAATCTTTCAGATCTATTGCTATATATTTTTATAAAAATGGATTGTAAAATCTTCCATCATTTACAAAAAATAGTGAAACGCCCAGAGCTAGTAAAATTATTACTCCTATTATAACTAGAAAGTCATTTCTTGAAAAATCCTTCGCCCTATACCAAGTCCTAGTCTTGTTTTTGCCAAAACGCCTTAGTTCCATTGCTTGGGCTATGGTTTCTATTCTTCCAAGGCTATCAAAAATTAGTGGCATTACTATGTTTGCACTCTCCTTAACTCTATCTATTAGTCCTACCTTACTGCTCATTTCTATTCCTCTGGCTTGACTTGCTTGTCTTATTTCATAGTATGAATTCTGTATATCTGGGATATATCTTAAAGCAAGAGCAACTGCGTAAGAAATTTTATATGATATTCCTATTCTATTTAGACTTGATGAAAATTCACTTGGATCTGTTGTTAGGATAAAGATTAGGGCTAGTGGGATTGTTGAAAAATATTTTAAAACTACATTAAATTCATAGAAAAGCTGTTCAGCTGTTAGTGAATACCTTCCTATTCCTTCAAATATTACATTTCTTGATCCGTAAAGTTTAACTCCATATTCTGGTTCAAAGATATAGATTGCTATAATATTTATCAGCGAAAAGACAAATACCACCTTTACCAAAAATGATACATCTTCCCATTTAATCTTTGCTATTTTCATAGTTATAAGTGATATTAGCATAATGAAAAATAAGTATCTTGTATCAAATGTCGTCATTACAATTATCGAAAGAAGGATAAAGACCATTAGTTTTGTTGTTCCTGATAGCCTATGAATAGGAGTATCATTTTTTATATACCCTAGTGTACTATTCATTTTCTACCCCTTTCATAAGAAATAAATCTTTCTATAAAATCTTTTGGATTCACACCTTTTATCTTTTTGCCAAGAGTAAACAGAGAGGTTTCTGCAAGATTTGCAGCTTTTATTAAATCCTTATTTGAGAAAAGTTCAGCAGGTTTTAAATCTGCTAAGATATTTTTGTCAGCTACAACTATAGACCTATCTGTGTATTCTTGGATTAAATGCATATTGTGGCTTATCATAAGGATTGTTAGTCCATATTCTCTGTTTAGCTTACCGATAAATTCCATCATTTGTGTATAATTCCTAAAATCCTGACCTGCAGTTGGCTCATCTAAAATAATTACAGACGGATTTAAAACAAGAATTGATGCAATAGTTACTCTTCTTTTTTGTCCATATGAGAGAGCAGCTATTGGCCAATTTCTAAATGGATAAAGCCCACAAACCTTTAAAATTTTTTCAACCCTTTCCTTTAATTCTTTCTCCTCTACTCCCCTTACCCTAAGACCAAAGGCAACTTCATCAAAAATCATTGTCTTTGAAATCATAGCATTTGGGTTTTGAAGCACAAAGCCAATCTTATCAGCAATTTCCTTAATTGAAAGAGTTTTTGTATCTACATCCTCAATTATTATAGAACCACTATTTGGTCTTAAAAATCCACATAAGAGCTTAGCAAGCGTTGATTTACCTGCACCATTTGGCCCAACAATAGAGATGATTTCTCCCTTATTAATAGTTAAATTTATGTTTTTTAAAACTTCTACCTTACCATAAGAAAAAGAAAGATTGTTTATATTTATTTCTCTAATAGCCTCTTTGTGGTCTTCTTTATAAGCAATTTGATTTGACCAATCTCTTAATTTTAATAAGTCCTCATAACAAAAATCAATCTTACTTATATCTGATAAATCCTTATATTTACTAAGATCAATACTCGCATAATTTAAAGCATCTATATATAAGGGCTTTCTAATACCTATCTTGTCTAAAATACCTGATTTTAATATATTTGTAGGATTATCATCTGCAACAATTTTTCCATCACTTACTGCCACAATCCTATCTGGATCTAAAAGTAAGGCTTCCTCGAGCCTGTGCTCTATTACAATTACTGTATAGCCTCGTCTTTCCGATAAGTTTTTTACAAGCTCCATAGTAGCTCGCCCGCTTTTTGGATCTAGGTTTGCAAGTGGTTCATCTAATAATAAAATTGGAACATCTGAAACTAATACTCCTGCAATTGATACAGTCTGTTTTTGACCTCCGGATAGATCAGATGGTTTTCTATCTAGTAGGTATTTAATATTTAATTCATCTGCCCACTTATGGACTATTTCTCGCATTTTTTCTATATGGACATTGTCATTTTCTAAAGAAAATGCTATATCTTCTGCTACTGTAAGACCTACAAATTGACCGTCTGTATCTTGAAGAACTGTTCCTACTGATAGGGATAAATCAAATATCGAAGATTCCTTTAGTTTTTTACCATCTATAAAGCAATCACCTAGTATATTGCCATCAAAAGTATTAGGAATTTGCCCATTTAGACTTTTAGCAAGAGTTGACTTCCCAGAGCCAGATGGGCCTACTATTACAATTTTTTCCCCTTCCTTTATCTCTAAGTCAACATCATAAAGGGTTGGAGCTTTTTGAGACTTATACTTAAAATTGTATTTATTAAATTTTACTAGTAGTTGCTTTTTAACTTCCATAATTAATCTCTACTTAATGAACCTTCTTTTATTTGAGTTTTAGCATAGGCTGTGATTAAAATTGTACCAAGGATTGCTACAGCTAGTGAGTTAAGTCCTGCTGAAACTAGACCTTGTGTAAATACCTTGTTTGCCGGCTCTGAATAGATAAGGATATCTAAAATTGGAGCAACAACAGCCCAGGCTACTATATTTGTGATTACTTGTCCAATATTAAATTTGATAATGTCTTTTTTTGTAAATTCACCATTTCTAAGATTTAGATTTTTGCCTACAAGTCCATAACCCAAACCTGTTACCCCAGATGAGATAACCCATGACCACCAAAGACCATATGTTAAAAGATCTTTAATTGCATGTCCTATAAAGCCAATTAATGCTCCTGCTACTGGTCCAAAAAGTACTGACATAAGTGCTAAAAATGGATAGGTTGTTTCAATTGATGTATTAGGAATAAAGCCAACTGGAATAGATAAAAATCTACCTAAGATAAAAAATACTGCCGCACCAATACCAATTGCTACTATTGTTGTAATCGAATTATTCTTTTTCATTATTTTTCCTTTCTAATATAAATTATCCAATCAGATCCTGTTCCTATTTGATAAGTATCTGAAAATGACGCTTGATTTATAGCAATTCCTAAGTTAATTAGCGAATTGATATAGGCTATAGTTTCACCAAGAGCAACATCTGAAAATGAATGACCAAAAGTCATTTGATTTTCATATTTTTTAATTTCTTTATTATAAATTGTGACTTTGATGCTATCGCCTTGATTTATACCAACTTTTTTTAAAAGATCTAGGCTTATATTTGTCCATAAAGAGCCAAATCTAATATCAAGTATATCAATTGTTCCTTCAATAACTCCATTTGTAATTGTAGCTTCTTTAATATCCTTAATCACGAGATTCTTTATTTCACAAGATTTAAGCTTTTCATAATAGTCTTCGTTTGTTGCAAGTTTTGCACCATTATAGGCATAAACATCCCTACCATGGAAGGTATGGCTATTTTCTGAAAATGGTAGCCTATCCTTAAGCTCATCTATAATTTTTGCTGATTTAAGTCCAATAAATTTTGCCACATGAGAAATAGTTCCATTATCAGGTGTTACTATATAGTGGTTTGAATTTGTTTTGACTACTATAGAATGTCTATCAGAACCTACCCCAGGATCAACTACAGATACAAAAACTGTTCCTTCTGGCCAGTAAGAAATAGTTTGTAAGAGCCTATATGACGCTTCAAATATATCGTATGGCTTGATTTCATGAGTTAAATCATCAACTTTGATATCAGGATTTACCATGTTGCTAACTCCATGCATTGCAGAAACTGCACCATCACCTAAACCAAAGTCAGATTGAAAAACTAGTGTACTCATTTTTATCCCCCTAAAAATAATTCATATGAAATTATCATATAATTTAATTATATTTAAAAAATAGACCTAGTCAATAAAAATAGCAATATATATTAAAAAAACACCATTCTTTACCAAGAGATGACTATGTATCTATCTCAAGCTTTAGTGCCTTACAAAAGATAGGTTCTAAAAAGCTCATCAAGCTTGCTATAGTCTTATTTTTATTATTATAGGTATATACTACTATTTTTTGTTAAATTATAATTTGACATTTACATGAATATTCTAAACAAGATAGTTTTATGTCCTTATTTAAAAAGTGCTTTTATAGGTTTTTCACATAGATTTTCTATTACCTTTGTTATTCTTAGCTTTAAAGTTACTATTTTCACTTTTACTTACATTTATATTATCCGTCAGTATCTCTATATTAGATAGCTTTACTACATAAATACCTATCTTTTTTCAAACAATTGATTGTAAGATTTAATTAGGTAATTTGATTTACCTATTTATTTTTAAAATATTCTACTAGATAAGCTTTCAAATGACTTTTTTTACACAATTATATATATGTATAATTTTTAAAAGTATAAAGTTCTTTCACCATAATATGAATAATAAATTATATACAGATATAAAAAATAGGGCTTTTTTGCCCTACATTAAAAATAGATATTAATTTGCTGGAACAAGAAGTTCTGTCAAGATATATCCTTCATATGACTCGAATATAACCTTTGACCACTCTCCATCAATTTCTGTTCTGTTTACTATATTCCCTGGTTGTAATTTTGCTACTATTTCTGAGTCTGTTGTTGTATTTCGTCTGATATTTGTTATATTATCTACTGTAAATGAACCTTCTATATTTTCATCTTTATTTTCTGTTTTTTCATCTTGATTTTTTGTTTTTTCTTCTTCATTCTCTATCTTTTTATTTTCTTTATTGTCTGTATTGGATGCATTTTTCTCATCCTTTTTCTCTTCTGATGGATTCTCTTTTTTAAGTTTAGCATTACTTGTGTCATTAGATTTATCTTTTTTACTATATTGTACATTGGCTTCAACTTGGCTTTTATTGTTTTCTTCAGGATGTCTTTGAGACTTGTAGTCTTCTTTTTGACAAGCAGACAAGATAAGTCCAAGGCTTAAAATAAATAAAATTTTCTTTTTCATAATAGCTCCTTATTTTTCTGTTTTTATGATTGCACTTATTTTTGCCCCAACATTTTCAAGCTTTTCTAGGGCATTTTTTAATTTTTTGTCCCTGAAATCTTTTTTAGGTGCAAGAATCATTACTGAGTCTACTAAGTCAGCATAAAAATGTGCATCATCATTTTTTTCATTGCTTGCTGTATCAAGTAAGATATAGTCGTACTTTTCAGAAAGTAAGTAAAATATATCATCAAGCCTATCTATATCAAGAAAACCTAGAGTGTCTTCTCTTTTTTCCGGAGCAAGTATCATATCAAGCCCTTTTTCTATGGAATCATTTATAATATAATTTTCATAAGGTCTTTCTTTTTCTAATATATCAACTAGTCCCCTATTTATCTCAACTTCTGCCTTTTCAGAAAGTGTTGGATTTCTAAAGTCTGATTCTATTATTATGACCTTATATCCATTTTTCGTGAGTATTCTTCCAAGATTGAGAATTATAGAAGTCTTATCTATTTTTTCAGTAGCTGGTACAAATTGAATAACTTCGTGTCTATCAACCGACTTTATAAAGTTATCTTTAAGATTTTCAAAAGCTTTTTTTACTCTTAAATTCTTGTTCTTATTAAACATCTAAATCACCATCTTCATATTTTGGTATATCAGATATAATCATATATTTTTTACCGTCATTTATGAATATTTCCCTTGTTTCTACATTTTCTTCTTTATCCTCTTTAGTATTCTTATACCTATATCCATAGTCTTCTTCTACTTTATTGAACTCATCTATTTTTACAGATTCCTTAGTTTTTTCATCTTCTTTGTCTTCTTCAACTTCTTCATAAACTACAAATTCTTCATTATCTTTATTCTCTTCAATTTCTTCTTTATCTTCATAATCTTTAGCTTTTTCATTATCATTATCTTCTTCAAAGACTACTTTTCTTATAACTTTTCTATTGTCGTCTATAATTTCATCTTCTATTCTAGAGTTTGATAAGAATATTCGCAAAGAAGATAGGATAAAATATGTTACAAAGGCTGCAAGACCAACTCTAGTTGTCATTTCTGCCGAAGGCTTTAATAAAGATCCGTTTTGATAAGCATAGTCAAGAACTTTGGCATTTGCATTATATAATTGATTTATTACTGAAACCGTAAGATCTGCATACTCATCTGCTATGTCTTCTGCCCTTAATTTTACACTATCTTTTACATTTATATTAATAATATGGGTGTTTGATACTGTATCAATATCCATCTTTTCGTCAAGTTCTGCTGGATTTAAATTAAGTTTTAGATTTTCTATAACCTTATTTTTAATAGCATCTGAATTTACAGTTTCTGCATAAGTGTAGGCAGTCTTATCATCTTTTTCTATATTTTTAGTATCAGTTGTAAGTATTTTGGCTTGCGCCCTATAACTTTTAAGACCAAGTCTTGGTGCCAAAAAGTAAAATCCTATACCCACTATAATACCAAAAACTAGAGCTTTGGGTATAACGCTTAATATCGATTTTTTCTTTTTCATCTTAACCTCCAAAATATTTCGCCCCTTCCAACATCTTCTTTCTAGCTGTCTTTTTATCTATATTTATCATTAATTTTTCGTGACCTTTTAGGTAGTATTCTATATATACCCTATAAGCTTTGGGAAATAAAGCCTTAGAAAGCATTCCTTTATCAAAAAAATGTTTTTCATCATAGCCTGTAAACCATGTAGACTCATCGTTGTATACTTTTGCAATAAGCTTATTTGATGATCTTACTTTAAGATTATTTTTGAAAGCATCTCTTAGAAATAAAGAATCCTCACCTGAGCCATGATTTGTACCTGCTCCAAAGTAAGTCGAAAATGACATATTGTACTTTTCTATTACTTCTCTTTTAAAGGCAAAGTGAACTGACCCATATTTTAAACTATTATATAGTTTAAGTTCACTATCATCTTTTACCTTTATAATCTCTTCTCCATTTTGATAAATTATAGTCTTCATTATGAAAAAATGTGTATCAGAATAATTTTCAAATTCCGATTTAACTTTTTCAACATAATCATCTTCAAATACTTCATCATCATCACATAATAATATTATATCAGCTTTAGAATTTAATAATCCAATATTTCTACTCCTACCAAGTCCCCTTGTTTTTGTAGATATCATCCTTATCTTGTGGCCTTTATCTATCACTTCATCATAGTTTTCTTTATCAGTTTGATTTATTATTATGCAATCTGATTTTATATTTAATTTCTTATAAAAGTCTATGCTATTTTGATGCATAGTTGATACTAATACTTCTAATCTCATAATTCTACCTTGTTGATTCTGCCTTCTCCCATGTTGGCTTGCTTTTACCACTTGCTTCGTTGATAGCACCCTTTATTTGTGCAAGCATCATCATAGAATAATAAAGTGGAAAATATAATAATTTTGATTGAGATTTCGTTAAATATCCAAGTAGGGCTATTAGGTAAAATAAAATTTGTCCTAAAAATGTAATTTTATAAAATGGCCCTTCATTTAACAAAAATATGTTGCTTACAAATAAAACTATATGAAAAAAGCTTTGTAAAAACCTAAGGGTCTTGTGATTAAAGTGAAAGAAAGAAAACCAACCATATTTAAATACATTGAGTCTTTTTAAGTTTGTAAAAATATTTGTCAATATCCTTCTTTGCATCCTAACCTTTCTTTTGAATTCATCTTCAGTTGTAGCTCCTGCCTTTTCTACTGCTATGGCATCCTTATTGTAAAGTGCTCTTTTATTACTAAGTCCTGCATAAAGTGGCATTTCATAGTCATGACTTGAAACAAGATTATAGTGTCTGTAGTCTTTTTTTCGACAAGCATAGATTGCCCCATTTCCTGCAGCTATAGTATCAATCTTACTTTCTATTTCACGCATCTTAAGCTCAAGATTCCAATAAGTATTTTCTGCAACAACACTTGATATATCATCATCTTTTTTATATATTAGTGAACCACATACATATTCTATATCATCTGAGGTAAAATATGACACTAGTTCTTTTATAGCATCTTCCTTAAACATGGAGTTTGCATCAGAGAAAACTATAATCTCACCATTAGCCACAGCAACTGCCTCATTTTGTGCATTAGTCTTTCCAAAGTGGTCTTTGGCTGTATTTATTTTTATGTCTATATCTGGATGATTCTTTATGAAATTTTGAGAAATTTCTACAGTCCTATCATCAGAGCAGTCATTGGCTATAATGATTTCGAGATTTTTGTAGTCTGATTTTGTGATATTTTCAAGTTTTTTTTCTATAACTTTTTCTTCATTATAGGCTGAAATTATCATTGATACCTTGGGTTTATATGTATAGTCCTTTTTGTTTTTCTTTTTTAAAATTTTATCCAGTAATATTAAAGTAATTGGATAACCTAGCATTGCATAAAAAAGTGCAAATGCTGATATAAAAAATAATATTTTCATCTATTTTCCTCTTTGTCTAATTTTAACTCTTAGTCTAATTTTACACCATTAGTAAGTTTTTTTAAAGCATAAAAATAAGGGGAATAAATCCCCTGATATTTACCTAAATATTACAAAGAATAAAAATACAAGAATAGATAAGACTATCCTGTACTTCCCAAAAATTATAAAATCATTTCTTTGAACATAAGATATAAATTTCTTTATAACTATATAGGCAACTATAAATGATAAAACCATTCCTACAAGGATTAAAAACCACTCATAGCCTGAAAAACCTGATACATTTTTAATAACCTTAAGTAGGGTTGCTCCAAGCATAGTTGGGATTGCAAGAAAGAATGAGAATTCTGCACTTGCTCCCCTTGACAAGCCTAAAAGCATGGCTCCTATTATAGTTGCAGCTGATCTACTTGTTCCTGGTACCATTGCAAGAACTTGAAAGCATCCTATAAAAAAGGCTGTTTTAAAAGAAATCAAGCTTAGATTATCAAGTCTTTGCATTTTTTCTCTTTTATTTTTATTCTCAACCAAGATTATAATTATACCCCAAATCAAAAGCATTGCTGCAACGACCATTGGCTTAAATAAGTGTTCATCTATAAAATCATCAAGTAAAAGTCCCAAAACTCCTGCAGGTATAACCCCAATTATTACCCTTTTCCATAATTCTATGGTATTTTGGTCAGGGTGACTTAGCCTATAATATGCCTTTGATTGCATATTTAAATTATTGTAATTTTTGGGAAAGTAGTTTCTTGTCTTCTCATAATCCCAAGGGTTAAGTTTTCTAAAATATAAAACTACTACTGAGAGTATAGCCCCAAGCTGGATTATAACGTTAAAAGCATTGGCAAAACCATCTGGTTCAAGTTTTACAAATTCGTTTACCAAAATAAGGTGTCCTGTTGATGAAACAGGTAAAAATTCTGTAACTCCCTCTACAATTGAAAGGATAGCTACCTTTAATAAGTCTAATATCATTGTTCAAATTCCTCCAAGAATGAATGTTTTTTGCCATTTAAGGTATAACCTAATACCATGTCGCAATTTACATTGTCGGCAGATCTTAGGATTGATTTTTCAAGATTTGGTATATCGTCTTTTAAGTCATCAATTAGATTTTTAATCTTTTTTCTAGTATAGGACTCGCTTTTTTTTGTTACTGTACAGGCACAATTTAGAGCATTAAGTCCAGCATAGTCCCTCCAAGCTATTATATCTTTTTCTTCTATAAAGTACATTGGCCTTATAAGCTCAATGTTTTCAAAGTTTTGAGCTTTAAGCTTTGGCTTCATGGTCTTGAAATTCCCAGCATAGAATATATTCATAAGAGTAGTTTCTATGGCATCATTCATATGATGACCTAGAGCAATCTTATTACAACCTAACTCTTTGGCCTTGGCATAAAGAAATCCCCTTCTCATCCTTGCACACATATAACAAGGATAGTTTCCAGAAATCTTCTCACTTACTTCAAAGATATCTGAATCATATATATGGGCATCTATATTTAAGTAAGCCAAGTTTTCTTCTAATAGCTTTCTATTGTAGGAGTCATATCCCGGATCCATTGAAAGATATTCTACTTCAAAATCCACATTTGAGTGTTTATGAAGCTCTTCTACAAGTTTTGCAGTAAGGAGTGAGTCCTTTCCTCCAGAAATTGCACAACATACCTTATCTCCTTCATTAATAAGCTCAAACTTTTTGACAGCCTTGACAAACTTAGACCAAAGTTCCTTCCTATATTTTTTTATTATCGATTTTTCTATTTCTTCTATATCCATTATAACTCCACTATGGTTGAAGGTTCATACCTTCTAGCAACCTCTAACTTTATATCTCTATCAGTATCTAAGCCACATGATTTTAGGTAATTTTCAACTGTTAACTTACACAAATCAGCAGAATTATTAGTATCTGAAAGGTGAGCAAGAAATATTTTCTCATTCTTACCTTCTAGGGCATCAGCCAAAGCCATAGCTGATTGCTCATTTGATAAATGTCCCATGTTTCCCATAATCCTAACTTTCATAGGATAGGTGTATGGACCTCTCTTGAGGGCCTCAAGGTCATGATTCGCCTCAAAATAATATATATCAGAGCCCCTAATTTCAATTGCAATCTTTTCATCTATAATTCCTGTATCTGTAAGGACAGTTATCTTTTTATTGTCTAAGTATAGGATAAATCCAACTGGTTCTTTGGCATCATGGTGGATTCTAATTGGCAAGATATCAAATGTCTTAAAATTTAAAAACTCATTACTCTTGAATAATTTGATATTTTCTTCTTTTATTTTTCCACATGATTTTATCAAAGAAAGCCAAGTTCCCTTATTGGCATAGATAGGTAAATCATACCTTCTAGATAAAACTCCTGCTCCTTTAACATGATCTGCATGCTCATGAGTTATGAAGATTCCATCTAGATCGTTAGCATTTTCTCCGATTTTCTCAAGAAGTTTTTCTATAGTTCTTCCTGAAAAACCACAATCTATAAGAATTTTTTTACCTCTATGCTCAACAAAGACACAATTTCCCGAAGATCCTGAGGATAGAGAGCAAAATCTACTCATATCTCCTCCTTCATATCTGATTTTATATTTCAATATAAAATATTAAAGATTTTTAAAATCTTACGCAAACAATTACTGTTTTATAATACTAGTTTTTAGCTTATTTTCAATATTTTATAATTTAATATTTTTAATTTCTATCTTCTTGGGTATAAATTATTAGAAGATTTTGAAGTTAAACATAAAAGGAGAGATATATGAAAGGATTTGGAGTAATAAAGACACCAAAAACTGGTTGGATTGAAAAAAAGAAGCCATCCTTAAAGGGAAATGATGCTATTTTAAGACCTATTGCTCTAGCACCTTGTTCATCTGACACTCACTCAGCTCATGGTGGAGCTGGAGTTAAGGAAAATTTAATCTTAGGTCATGAGGCTGTAGCTGAAGTTGTTGAAGTTTCATCCGAAATAAAAAGATTTAAAAAAGGTGATGTAGTAGTTGTTCCATGTGTTACACCAGATTGGAACGAAGTAGGTCTTCAAGACCGTAATATAAACAACGCTCATGATAGTAGCTTTATGGGATCTTTTAAATTTTTAAATTCAAAAGATGGATCTTTTGCGGAATTTTTCCATGTCAATAATGCTGATGCTAACCTAGTTCACCTACCTAAAAATGTAACTGTAGACCAAGCTCTTATGACTTGCGATATGATGAGTACAGGTTTTTATGGGGTAGAAAATGCTAGGGTTAAGTTTGGCGATAATGTTGTAGTCATAGGAATTGGTCCAGTTGGTCTTATGGCTGTAGCAGGAGCTAAACTTCAAGGAGCAGGTCACATTATAGGTGTTGGTACAAGACCTAATTGTGTTGAACTGGCAAAAAAATATGGGGCTAGTGAGATTATAAATTATAAAGAAGGTCCTGTAGATGAGCAGGTTAAAGAACTTTTCCCAAACGGTATTGATTCTGTGATTATAGCTGGTGGAAATGCCAATTCAATAAATCAAGCTTTAAGAATGGTTAAACCAAATGGTTTTATTTCAAATGTTAATTATTTTGACTCTAAAGATACCATATCTTTCCCAACCCTTGAATGGGGACTTGGTATGGGTGATATATCAATAGTGGGAGGATTTTGTCCAGGTGGAGCAAAAAGAATTGAAAGGCTCTTAAATATGATTGCAAATAAGAGAGTTGACCCATCACTTTTACTAAATAAATCATATGATGGTTTTGAAAAAATTGAAGATGCCTTTAATATAATGCATGAAAAACCAAGAGATTTGATAAAACCTGTTGTTCATATTAAATGGTAAAAAAAAGGCTATTGCAAATAATCAATTATTGGCAATAGCCTTTTTTAATAAATTCATATATCAAAAACTTCTTCTATTATTCTTGCTACTCCTGCCTCATCATTTGAAAAGTCTGATACTATCTTACATATATCCTTAACTGATTTTAGTCCATTTGAGCAAGTCGCAGGAATTCCAACGATTGAAAGCATTGACTTATCATTATTTGAATCTCCAATTGCAAGCATTTCATCAAGCTCTATACCAAGCATTTTCCCAAGTTCTGTTAAGGCTTTTCCCTTATCTGCTTTTTTGTTTAAAATTTCGAAAACTTCTGGTACATTTCTTACTGTTTGGTAATCTCTTAATAATTTTTCGTTATATTTTTCAGAAAACTCATCCATTATATGGGTATCTCCAGTTATAGTAATCCTATCAACATCTGTATTCATATCGCTTTCATCAAATTTTTCTATAGGCATTTTTAATATATCTGCCTCAAATAAGAAATGTTTGTTTATAACCTTATAATTATTTAAAATAGAATATTTATTGTAAATTCCTATTTGCATATTGTCTTTAATAAGAGTTTGGGCAAATTTGAAGTCTTTCATGCTAAGACACTTTTTCCAAACATCTGACTTATCCATATTCTTCATGATAAGAGTACCGGTATTTGTTATAGAATAGTCATCATCATGAAAAAGATTAAGCTTATCAAGTATCCAAGAAAATCCAGCACATGGCCTACCTGTAGAAATTACCACATAGACTCCATTGCTTCTAATTTTATTAATAGCATCAATATTTCTCTTTGCAACTTCCTTATGAGAGTCTAAAAGAGTTCCGTCAAGATCAATTGCAACTAATTTTATATCCTTATCCATGGCTACTCCTTTTATTTTTAATTATTAATGAAAAATTCTTCAATCAATTTATTTTTTTTATATATCTCATCTCCTATATTCTTATAATAATCTCTGAGATTTCTGCTATTTCTGTATTTTTTGCCATTAGTAAGCTTAGTATTGGAATTCATACCAAGTCCTATAATATTTTCAAGCTCTTCATTTATTAAGATATTATATCTTTGTGCTGTATTACCTATCTCATATCCTACATTTTCAAGGTTTCCTATTATATTTTTTTGCCTATATAAATAATAAGGCTTATAGGAATTTTCTTTAATGAAATTTTCTATATCATTTGAAATTTTATAGGCTTCATCCTTATCTCCATTTACCTTATTTTCAAAAAACTTAGATCCTACCTTTTGAGCCAAGGCATGAAAGGTTATATTGTTTGGTCTTAGCTTTTCTAAAATATTGAAATTTTTCCTAAAACTTTCCCTGCTTTCTCCAAAAAGTCCTATGATAAAGTCCATATTTATGATAAATCCCAAACTTTTAGCATAATCATATAATTTTATAAAGTTATCAAAGTCTAAAGGTCTATCTATATTTTTTAGCACACTTTTAGTAAAAGTCTGTGGATTTAGGGATATTCTGCCAACTCCCATGTCTTTTAATAATTTAAGTTTATCAAAATCTAGACTATCTTCTCTTCCAGCTTCAAATGTAAATTCCATGTAGCTAAATTTATTATCTAAAGCTTCAAGGATTCTTTCTATATCTTCTATATCAAGATTTGAAGGAGTTCCTCCTCCTATATATATAGTATCTAGTTTTTTTGGAATATTAATCTCACTAATTTCTTTTATGATGGTTTTGATATAAGCTTTTTTGTCTACTGTGTTAGACACAATAGTAGGATAAGAGCAGTAAGAACATCTTTTTGGGCAAAATGGAATATTTATATAAATATTAAAATCATTTTTATTGAAATTTTTCTTATCTTGACTAAGTTTTACAGACTTTAATAAGCCAATTTTTTTATCAGAGACCTTATATATATTTTTTAAGTCAGTAAGGCTATGATTTTTTAAAAGCTTTAATGGTTTTGAACCTGTTAAGATTCCCCAAGCCGATGATTTTCCTGTAATTTTTTCTAGGATTTCATATAGGGAGATTTTCATATCTAATTTATCTTTCAAGAAAATCTCCTTCCCATCATATATTATCTTTTTATCTTCAATTAAAAGATCTGCTTTACTCTTTTCTTCTACAAAGTAAAAGTCATACCTTTCATAGAAAATATTTAAGATATCATAGACATCCTTTCTTAAATTTTCCTTATCTAAATATACTATCATAGAGATTTTATCATATCATAAGCCCAAGTTTTATCAACAAGACTTACTTCCTTTTCATCTATCAAGTCCCCATACTTATCTAAAAGCGATTTATATAAATCTTCTATAAAATCCATTTCGTATGAACCAGTATTGGTGATAATCTTAAATTTATTATGATTTTTATAGAAAAATCCTTTAATAGATTTAGTATCTACTTTAAAGTCTGGATTCTCCTTAATTACAATTTTCATAAGTTCAACTATATTATCAATCTTCTTATCTTCATATATCCTAATCTTTTCCCTTAAATCTTCTATATTTGTGGTCATCCTTATAATAAATCCATCCATACTTTCTCCCTTTATCCTATCCACAAGTTTAAGAGATGACTTAAAGGCTAATTGGTTAATTCTTTTTTCAAATTTAGGGTCATTTAAAAACATGAGTTTTTTCTCATAGTCAGTATAAGCAAACCTATAATTAAGCCTAAATTCATGACCACATGAAGGACATTTTACAAGGTCTAATTTATTATCTTCCAAAAGATTATAGCTTTCCATGTGCCTTAGAATTGCTGTGGGAAGAGATTTTTCGAAAGTAGTTTTACAATAAGGACAATTTATCTTAAAATTTTTATCCCTTCTAT
Organism: Anaerococcus faecalis; assembly: GCF_013371425.1. Taxonomy (NCBI): domain Bacteria; kingdom Bacillati; phylum Bacillota; class Tissierellia; order Tissierellales; family Peptoniphilaceae; genus Anaerococcus; species Anaerococcus faecalis. Next base: position 12,935 of record NZ_JABVBA010000005.1, on the reverse strand, counting down.
CTTCAATTTCATTTTTTTTAATAAAGTTTAAAAAATCTAAAAGTGAATTGAAAACAAGGTCTGCATGAGATTTTATCTCATCACTTTTATCAAGATCAAGGATTAAAACTGCTACAGCACCACTTGCCTTGGCAGCTTTTATCCCAGCAAGAGAATCTTCGATTATATAAGTTGTTTCTTTATTTGAGTTTAATCTTTCCATACAAAGATTAAATATTTCGGGATCTGGTTTCCCCTTTACTATATCATCTGATGAAATTACAGTATCAAAAAATCCACCTACTCCTTCCCTATCAAGCAAAAAATTAATCCTAGATTTTATAGATGATGAAGCAAGACCTATTTTTTTATTTTCCTTTTTAAGATAGGATAGGATCTCTAAAAGTCCCTCCTTTTTTAAGGAATAATCAAGTGTTTTAAATTTCTCATCCCTTAATTGATTTAACTTAGCCCTCAAAGAGATAGCCCTATCCTCATCCATTTTGAAGTTTTTCACCATGTAGGCTATGGCTTCCTTATTTTGTTTTCCTGATAAGTTCATCTTATCTTCAATACCAAAATCAAGGCCATGAATCTTAGCTAAGTCAATCCAAGTTTCATAATAAAAACTTTCAGTATCAAAGATAGTTCCATCCATATCAAAAATAAAAGTATTCATATTAAAACTCAATTAAATTTAGTCCCAATTCTTCATCATAAATTCTATTAATTTCTCCATCAATAATAGTGATAAAAATCTCTGCAGTTAGAGAAATTACAGCTTCATTTAAGTGACCTGCAATAGCTGTTCCATCACTTTTTCCACAAGTTATATGAAAATGGGTGTAAAGCTTGCCATCCATATTTGAAATATTTCCAGCAAAATTTGTTATCTCCAAGTCTTCCTTATAAGTTTTACTATTGTATTTTTTCTCTTTTGGATCATATAAACCTATATTAAGGTCATTAGTAGCTCCAATTCCTGTAACAAAACCTGCTTTAATATTTTCTTTTTCTAAGATTTCTCTTACACTTTCTACAAGTTTGTCACCTTTTCTAAGTCTAATTACTAATTTATCATCAAATCTTTTATAAATCATTACTTATCCTTTCTTCTTTCTCTTTCCTTAAAAATTAATATTCTTTTATATACATTATACCCATAAGCTTTTAGATTCCTTAATATATTAAGCTCGTTTTTATATAAAAAAAAGACAGAAATAAAAATCCGTCTTTTTAAAAATTATATTTTTAAATTTAATCTAATTTAACCTTTTTTATTATTGCAAGAGCAAATATAGAAGCTATTATTACAGAAATAAGCCCATTTATACTTGAGACTCCAAGTTTTTGTACTACTTCTGTAAGGTTTGCTACATTTGATAAGCCCATTGCTATTTTATTTTTTAGGAAGGTATAGCTTAAATAAAGTATTATATATGTTATTTGTCCTAGTATTCCTGCTATTACAACTGATTTTTTTGAATCCTTTTTTCCTAGTTGTTTATAAACTAGGCCTGCCACAAATCCCATCATAAATTTATTTATAAAAGTAAAGGGTGCTGATGCAAAGTAGAGCGGGTTTGTTAGGTCAAATATTACAGAACCCAATCCTGATGCAAGTCCTCCAAAACCTGGTCCAAGAATTATTCCTGCTAGAATACAAAAAGTATTTCCTAAATGAAATCTTGTCTCTCCCATTGGTGTTGCAAGAGGTATTTGGAAAAATGCCGAAAAAATAAATACTAAAGCTATGAATAAGCCTGTATATGTAAGTTTTTTAGTATTAAGATTATTCATCTGATCCTCCTTATCAAATTAATCTATGAATCTATGTAAGATATACAAATCAATTATATAATAGGCATGGTAAATTGTAAATTTATTCTTTTTATGCCAGCCTATCTTTTAAAATTAATTTTTCATTGTAAAGTAGATATGTAACATTTGTTACGGTATTATTTTAAAATTTTTATTATAATACTAAGATAGAATAAAGGAGTGATTAAATGAGTGAATTTCTAGGACCTATACATTATATGATGTATGATAAAATAAAATTTCAAGATGAGATTACAAACTATCTTCTTGATGGAAATACAGAAAAATTAGATAAACAAATCAAAGCTGTAAGTCATGAAAGTTTGGATACTTTAATAGATCAAGAAAATATTCATGGTTGGCTTGACTCAAAGATTGATGTGGTTGAAAATAGACTTGCCTATGCCATTAAAAATTCAGATAATGCTAAAGGTAAGTTATTTGAATTTGGAAGGGAAAAGGCTAAAGGTAAATGTTTTGACAATTTCAATGATATTTTTTCTGATTTAAATATGTACTTGCTTGATGGAATGCCTTGTGATAATGGACTTTCTGCAAGTATTGATAAAAACGGAGACTTATTTTTAATAACCAATGTAAATTGTCATGAAAAATACTTTAAAGACTTTGTCAATCCTGAGGATTCTTTAAATAATACCTGTGAAGGTGGACATAGTCACGACCACCATGAATCCTTTGAAATAAATACAAAAGACTTTGAACTAAGAGTTGAGAATTCCCCTTATCATTTATATAGGTATGAGTTTTTAAAAGGATACTTTGATGAATCAGACTACCAAGTTGACCTTGTTGGTGGAATAAATTACAGAATTTATAAAAAATAAACAAAAAATCAGGGATTGATACAAAATAATTCATTATTTTGCATCAGTCCCTCTTATTTTATTTATTTTTCTTTTTTAATTTAAGTTTCTTTCCTCTTCCAAATAGTTTATCTGTTGAATAATTTAGTATATTTTTCTTGTATACCCTTGAAGCTATTATATACATTACTATAATTCCTACAAATAGGATAAGAAGTGATATAGAACCTTGTATGAGTGTTGCATTTTCATAGATTAATCTCATTGGCATAAAGAAAGTTGATACAAATGGGATATATGAAAGTATTTTTATAAATAAGTTTGGCTCACTTCCAACAAAGGATATTGATATAAAGTAGGCAAACATAATTATAAGCATAATAGGCGTAGACATCTTTCCAGCATCTTCTTGCTTTTGTACCAAAGAGCCTAGCATGGCTGAAAGTATAATAAATATCATTATTCCTAATACCATGAACAAAAATATTTCTGCAATTAAAGGATAGTTGACCCCCTTTAAAATATTATTCAAATCAATCATTTGCCCTATCTTATCCCACAAACCAGTAAGCCTTATTATAGCAAAGCTTATTAATCCAAAAACTATATATATACCTATGTGAATTATTAGGGCTAGTATTGTCCCAAAGATTTTACCTGCCATGTAAGTTCCAGCTTTAACTGATGAGAAGATAAATTCTAGCATCTTAGAACCCTTTTCTACAGCTATATCAAGCATTATAATTTGTGAATAAATTATTAATACAAAATACATTATCATAATTGTTCCAAATAAGGCAATCATATTAACTGGATTTTGCAAATTATCCTTTATTTCATGAAGATTAACAGATGCTTTTTGAGAAAGTATAGCATTTTGTTTGGCATTAATATTAGAATTTTTCAAATTTTCTTCATGTTGGATTTCTTCTGAAAGTGAATTTATAGCAATAAGGGGAATTCTCGCTGTAGTATCTCCATAGTAATCAAAGTTTATTATCCCTTCCTTGTTTTCCACTAGAAGATAGGCTGATATTTCCTTATCTTCTAGAGCTTTTTTAGCCTCATTCCTATTATTTATAAATTTAAAATCAATCAAGGGATTTTCTTCAAATTTTTTCTTATAGCTATCTTCAGTAACAACTGCTATAGTATCTGGAGTTTTATTTGAAGATGATATATAGCCTATTACCCATATTATAATAGCCATTATAAAAGGCATAAGAACCATAATCCAAAAGGAAGCTGATTTGATATGTTTTTTGGCTGTATCTAAGGATACTGTTAAAAATCTAGACATTTTCTTTCACCTTTCTTGCAAATATTTCATTAAGGCTTGGTGGGGATTGGTCAAAATATGAAACAAACCCAATTTCATCAACTATCTTTCTAAAAATAACCTTAGCATAATCCTCATCTTTTAAGATAAAAGTCCACATATTTCCATCTTGAGATAAGATTTCAATATTCTCGTCATTTAGGAAAAATAGGTCCTTATCACTTTCTACAATAAGTTTTTTTCTCTCATAAGAATTTCTTATCTCAGATGGTGAACCATTCAAAACTATTTTCCCCTTTTTTAGCATGATTAACTTATTACATAGACTTTCTACATTTTCCATATTGTGAGAAGAGAACATAATTGTAGTTCCCTCTTTATTTATATCCTTTATGATAGATTTCAAAAGCCTTATATTATAAGGGTCAAGTCCTGAGAATGGCTCATCTAGAATTACAAATTCTGGCTTATAGATTAAAGAACACAAAAGTTGAACCTTTTGTTGGTTGCCCTTAGAAAGTTCCTTTATCTTTGATGATAGTTTTCCATCTATTTCAAAGTAATCAAACCATTCTTTAAGTTTAGTATCTGATAAAAATTTCATCTTGTTTAATTTGGCAAAATATCTAATTTGATCTTCTACCTTTCTTTTTGGATCAAGTGATCTTTCTTCTGGCAAAAATCCAATTTTTTCAAGAGCAAGCTTTGAAAATTTCTTATCATTATAAGTGATTTCACCATCATATTTAGAATAAAAATCCATTATGCACCTAAAAAGCGTAGACTTGCCAGCACCATTTTGACCTATAACTCCAAAAAGCTCTCCATCTTTCACTTCAAAAGTTACATGGTCTAAGGCAGTAACATCACCAAAACTTTTTGTAACATTGTTAACCTTTAACATAATATCTCCTTGTATTTTTCTATTAAATTACTACCCTCTTATTTTAAAATATAAACCTTATCCAAAAAATAAAAGCTATTAACTACAAGTCCTTAGAGTCCTTATTTTTCTTAAATATCATAAATTTTCTAAGCTCAAAGTCTATAGAATTTATAAAGATTGCTATAACAACCCCTACCAAGGTATCTAAGGTCCTATTTAAAGCAAATTCTATAGCTCCAAAGCTTTCTCCTGCGTGATTTATAGATATAGAACAAAAAACTATTGCCATAATAGATATGGCATTAGGTTTATTAATACTTGACATAAACCATATCAAAAAGGCTATTATTATTGAGATAAAAAAATAATTTATAAGCTCACTATTGAGTCTATTTTTTACAAACAATAAATATAAAAATCCACAAATACCACCTATGAGTGTCCCAAAAATCCTATTTACCCCAACAATTATAGAGTCATTAAAGTCTGATTTGGTACAAATAATCGCAGCTATGGCAGAATAAAAAGGCAAGGCATAGCTTGACCTAAAATGTGAAAAAACAAAGGATAAAAAAACTGCCAGTGATGTTTTTAAAATTCTTTGCCCAGGTCTTTTTAACTTCATCTATATATCACCTAGTTTGTCCCTTAAAAAGTCATAAAAACTTTTCTCATTTACCCTATTTGCTATATATTTTTTCTTTTTCCCATCAATTTCTAAAATACTTCCCCTATCAATATCTTCACTTACCTTGATAGACTTTTCTTCAAATATAAATGCCTGTGGAGTCATGGCCATATAAAGTAAAAGCACTCTAGATATATCTCTTTGATCCTTATCAAGTTTTTTATAAAGATTAAAAATCTTAGATAAAATCTCATCATGAGTATCAATTTTTAAAATATCATCAGAAAGTCCTAAGCTATTTGAAAGATCAATAGGCAGAATAAAAGTTTCTATATCTTCATTTAAAACAATATTTACAGCCTTTGGATCTGTAAAGAAATTAAATTCTGAATTTAGAGTGATATCGCCCATGCCAAAACTTGAACCATATATAAAAATATGGTCAATATAGGAAACAAAGTCCGGATATTTTATAATAGCCTTGGCAACATTTGTCAAAGGTCCTGTAGTAATTATATCAAGCCTTCCACAATCTTGGGCTATTTGGTACAAAGCCTTATATCCTTCATCTTCTTGTAAATAATCTAATGGTTTATTAAAATAAGTCTTATTTTCACCAAGACTAAGTATATCTTGTCCCTTTAAGTTCTTATTCTCTCCAGAAGCTATAGGAAAGATAAGCCCTTCCTCAGCCACCATAGAAAGGATATTATTGGCTGCTGCCTTGCTATCCATAAAGGATGTTATAGTTGATAAACCTACAAGCTCAAACTCACTTGAATTAAAGGCAAGTTTTATCATTAACATCTCTGATAAGCTAAAATTAGTATCTATGTAAACAAATGGTTTTTCTCTTTGCATAATTCACTTCCTTTAAAAGTAATTATACCAATTAAGCTAATATATTCATAGCTCTAACAAGTTATATGGCTATCACTTATGGGAATTTGTATCTCTGTAAGAAACCTTGACTTATCATTGGAATAACCATAATCAATTAGAGTGATTTCTTGTGAAAATCCAGTTATTTCAAGATTGTTTTCTTTTATAAATACCATTAATTTTTCATATAGCTTAAAGGCATCTTCATGCCCTCCAAAATACCTAATAATTACACACTTATGCTCTTTTATAAAAGAAGTTTCTCCGTTGTAGTTATCTTCCTCATCAAGAATTAAAAAAAACCTATCATAGGTATTATAATTTGATTTTTGAAGATTTTCTTTGGATATTCCCAACCCAACCTTTCCAAAAAACACCATGGCATTTTTTTCGTTTTTCTCAAGTTCTCTTATAGAAAATTCTATATTTATTTCATTTCTAACTTTAGAAGTTTTTTTATCCAAACAATTTTTCTAGATGGAACTTTTTTAATCTTAATAATTACAGGTTTACTTTTTTCTACACTTTCAAGTTGAACTAATCTATTGTCTATTTTTCTTTTTATAAGTGTAAGTTCCTTAATTTTTTTAGAAATTTCATCCTTTTGTTCATTAAGCATATTTTTTATACTTCCTATAGACCTATCATTTAAAAATTCAGATACCTTATCAAGTGGCATGCCTAGGATTCTTAGATATCTTATAGTATTAAAGTTTTCAAATTGACTAGTATGATAGTATCTATAACTAGAATTCAAATCTATATAATGAGGTTTTATAAGTCCTATCTTTTCATAATATCTTAAAATCCCACACTTAGATGAAAAATCTTTGCCATCTCTCCTATTCTAAATAAGTCTTTTTTTTCCATATATCTTTTCCTTCAATAATTCTTTTTTTATAAGCTTATCCTCATCTTTTTTTATAAATTTATAGGCTATAAGACAAATTATAACTGAAATAAGAGAGCCAACTGCTGGTGCAAGTCCCATTGGGAAAAGTGTATCTTTAAAGTAAATTGATGCAAAATATGATATAGGAATTCTTGCACATATGATTGATACGCAGTTATGAAAGAAAGATATAGAAGATTTTTTGCAAGCAAAGAAATATCCACTAAAACAGAAGTGAATTCCAGCAAGAACACAATCAAAAGCATAACCTCTCATATATTGGCCTCCCTTTATTATTACCATCTTATCACTTGTAAAAAGTCCCACTATGTCTTCTGCTACAAACTGCATTAATAAAAATGATATCATACAAAATGAAAAACAAAGTAAAATCGCATATTTAAGAGTTTTTCTAGCATGAATAATTCTTTTACCACCAAGATATTGAGCTGATAAGGCTGATACTGTAGAAAGCATTGTAGAGGGAACTAAAAATAAAATTCCTATAATTTTTTCAACTATGCCAACTGCAGCTGCATCTTCTATTCCTCTAAGATTGGCAAATAAGGCTATAAGTAAAAATGATATTTGTATAAACCCATCTTGCAGAGAAATCGGCACACCAGTTTTAAGTAGTTCTTTTATAATCCTATTATTTATAATGAAATCGGATTTTTTTACTTTTATACCCATATCTTTAATCATCATAAAAAGAAGAGAAACAATCACACTTACAGCCTGGGATAAGACAGTCCCAAGTGCTGCACCCATAGCTCCCATTCCTAGCACACCTATAAGAATTAAATCTAGGATAATATTTGAAACACAAGCAATAGCTACAAAATACATTGGTGTTTTGCTATCACCCTTTCCTCTAAAAATAGAGCTTATTACATTATAGAAAACAATGAAAGGAATTCCCAAAAAGCATACCCTAAGATAATGAATCGTTTCGCTTATAGCATCTTTTGGTGTTGACATAAGATAAACTATAGACTTTAGAAAATATAATAAAATTATAGTAATGATTATAGAAAATATAAAAAATATATTTACAGTATTAGCTATAATCTTTGCTTCCTCATCTTTTCTTCCACTACCTACTGCTTTTCCAATAAGTACTGTAGTTCCCATAGCAAGACCTATAATCATTACGGTTATCATATGCATAACCTGGCTACCTATAGAAACTCCTGTTATACTTTCTACTCCATTAAATTGACCTACTATAAATAAGTCTGCCATACCATACAAAGCCTGCATAAGGATTGATATAAGATATGGTATAGAAAATAAAGCCATCTTTTTTAATATATCTTTTCTTTTATAATTCATCGTTAATTCTCCTTAAAATATTATCATACCTTAATACTATAAACTCTATAGTTATTATAGAGTCAAGAAATATTTATGTAAAAGTGAACTTTTTAATATGCTTTATTTTCAATAATGTAATTTTCTTTAATTTTTGTAAAATAAAACCAGCCCTATGGCTGGTCAGAAATTGTAAAATTTAATTGTTATTTAGCCAATTAATAGCACAAGTTAGGAATAAGCCTACTCCTATAGGCATAGCATCTTCTGAAAAGTCTACCTTTGGATTATGATGAGAAAATTCATTTCCTTCAACTTTTGAGTTAAGCAAGAAATAAACTGTTGGAACTTTTTCTGAAACAAAAGCCATATCCTCGCTTGCCATAAGTCTTTCACTGCTTATCATTTCTACATCTGAAGAATCTTTTACATATCCTACAAGTTCTTTTGTAAGGTCAGGATTTGAGTAAAGACTTGGAACACTTGCAAAAAACTCAAGGTCTACTTGGCAATTTGTAAGCTTAGCTACTCCCTTTACGATATCATCCATTCTTTTAAGAAGTTTTTCCCTAATTTCTGGATCATATGTTCTAATAGTTCCTTGAAGTGTAGCTGTATCAGGAATTATATTAGAGTTTGAGCCTGAAGCAAATTGTCCAAATGTTAGGGTAGTATGCTTTGATGGATTCGCATCACGACTTATAAGTTGGTTAAATTGTTGATATACTATTACACCTGCATTTATTGGATCCTTTGTAGTATGAGGATAACCACCATGACCACCTTGACCCTTTATATTTATTTTAAAGTTATCACAACTAGTTGCCATATATCCTTCATAATAAGAAATTGAGCCTGCCTTGTGATTTAGATTTGTATGAAGAGCTAAAGCAATATCCACTCCATCAAGCACTCCATTTTCTATCATCATTTTAGAGCCTTTAAAGATTTCTTCTGCAGGTTGGAACATAAATCTTACCTCACCCTTGAAGTCTTTCTTATGCTCTGTTAGAAGTTTTGCAGTAGAAAGTCCAATAGCTGTATGAAGGTCATGACCACAAGTATGGGCTACCCCTTTATTTTTAGATGAAAAATCAAGTCCTGTTTCCTCATCCATAGGAAGAGCATCCATATCGCACCTTATAAGCACTGTCTTTCCACCACCTGCTTCTCCCTTAATGGTCGCTTGTATACCACTTTCCCCAATTTCTTTAACTTCAGCACCCAAGTCCTCTAGCCTTTTTTTTACATAAGCCTTGGTTTTTGGTAATTCTAATCCAAGTTCTGGATTTTCATGAATGTGTCTACGGTCTTTTATTAATTGATCTTTTAGTTCTTTTGCTTCTTTAAAATAATCTTTCATAATAACATCCTTTCTTTTCAAAATAAAAAAAACATCAAATGATGAGATTTTTATTCCTATACTTCTATACCCATTTCTGAAAATAATTACTAATAATCAGAGATAAAATTAATAATTTTTATATGTATAAAATCTTCTTGTTTAAAATATGGATTAGCAAGAATTTAATGCATTATAATCGTTTGATAAAATACAAATTAGTCTAATTGTTAAAAAAAATTCGCCATATTTTAAGAATATTTACAAAAAATAAAATATATTATAAGATAATTTAAATATATAAAAACTTAGGAGGAATATAATGAGAAAATTTTTAGAAAAAAAAGGTATAAGCCTTTCAGCAAAAGTCTACTTTATAGATGCCTTGGGAGCTATGGCTTTTGGTCTTTTTGCAACACTTTTGGTAGGAACAATCCTAAATACTATAGGACAATCTTTTAATATAAAATTCTTATCCGAAACAATTTGGCCACTTGCACAAGAAGCTACAGGTCCTGCAATAGCTGTATCAATTGCCTATGCTCTAAAGGCTGACAGAATGATTTTATTTTCATCAACTATTGTTGGTATAGCCTCTAACAAATTGGGTGGGCCTATGGGAGTATTCATAGCAAGCTTAATTTCTGTTGAAGTAGCAAAACTTATTTCAAAAGAAACTAAGATTGATATAGTTGTAACCCCAGTTGTAACAGTTCTGGTTGGAGTTGCAATTTCAAGTTTTGTAGGACCTGTCATCCAAAAGTTCATGACTCAAATCGGAATTATAATAATGGATGCTACAAAACAAAAACCTTTTATTATGGGAATTATAGTCTCAGTCATAGTAGGAATTGTCCTAACCTTGCCTATTTCATCTGCCGCTCTTTGTATGACCATATCTCTATCAGGCCTTGCCGCTGGTGCTGCGACAATAGGATGTTGTTGTCAAATGATAGGATTTGCTGTAATATCTTACAGAGAAAATAAGATGGAAGGTTTGATTGCACAAGGGCTTGGTACAAGCATGCTTCAAATGCCAAATATAATGAGAAATCCGAGGGTACTTATACCACCAACCCTTGCTTCTGCAATACTTGGACCCGTATCTACCCTTGTATTTAAACTTGAAAACTCCCCAATAGGAGCTGGAATGGGAACCTGTGGCTTGGTTGGTCAAATATCAACCTTTACAGAGATGAGTTCAACTCCATTTTTCACTCTTCTATTAATAGTTTTATTGATGCATATAATATTACCTGCCATTGTTTCTCTTATAATTGATTATTTTGTAAGAAAGTTAGGATGGATAAAAGAAGGAGACTTAAAACTTGATTTTTCTAAGTAATAAGAAAGCAAAAACTCTTGCCAATATAAGACAAGAGTTTTTGGAATTTAATCTAAAAAATATTTGAAAATATTTTATTTCTCTTATGAAATACTGCTTTTGGTTTTTATAAATAATTCTTTATATAATTATAAGAAATAAAAAAACAGTATTAAGTCCTTACTGAAGCTATTAATCCCTATCTCGGTTTTTAAGCTTCAGTTTAAAACTTAAATACTGTTTTTAAACTGTAATTAAAAACTAAATTATTAAATAGAAAAATACTATCTTTACTTAGTTTTAAACCTATATGCTAACACTCACAAGACTCCAAAACCCAAGTGTATCCTTCCCCTCTTACAGTCTTAATTGGGGCAAGTTTAACTTTTTTGAATTCCTTTCGAACCTTTCTGATATGTTCTCTAACCGACCTATCAGTCGTTTCTATACCCATCTTTGCCATCTCTTTTACAATTAATTCCTTAGAAACAGGATTTCCCATTCTTTTAATAAGAATGATACAAAGATTGATTTCACTTTTAGTTAGGTTTAAAATATCATTGCCTATCCTAAAAATACCATTATCAACTTCTATCGAACAAAAACCAAAATTTATAATCTTAGAATTGTTAATCTCCTCTACCTTCTTTAAGGTAAATTTCACAAATTCTTCTCTTGAGTAAGAATGAATCACAAAGTCTTTATCATCTAATTCTTGTTCATAAGGACTTTTTTTGTACCTATTAGTAAGATATATAACAGGTATATCAGTTGTTTGCTTTATGTATTGAATTAATTCTATACATCTATTGTGAGTCATATCAACCAAAATAAGGTCAAATTCTGATAGATCCTCCTCTAAGATAATATCCTCATAATTTTCATACCTTTTAACGACAACTTCATTCTCATCAAATTTAGAATTCAGCAAATTAGAAATTCCATTTTCATTCTCCATAGACGCTATTTTCATTGTCTCTCCAATCTATAAACATAAAAGTTTAATTTTAAATAGAATTATCCGCTTACAACTAATTATATAATTGTAAGGTCTTTAATTCAATTAATTTAGCGAAAAAATTCATTATCATTTCATATTTTTTCAATAAAAGCTTAAAAAAACTATCCTTAATCTTTAAGATACAATTAATAATTTATATGTAAAGTTATTAGCTTCTTACATATTCTTAATCATCCACACCTAGTTTTTCAGTATTATTTATATGTATAATAGTTAGAGGAATTGTCCAATCTTTTAACTTTTTTATCAAGTATAAGAATATATTCGCTATGATTTTTATAATATTTTTAACTACTTGACTAAATATATCAACTTAAGTTAAAGGAACTTATCTTTATCTTATCAACTTATAGAATAAAAACCTTATCTTATTATGTATCAAAATAAATCAAATCTTTCTTAATATATTCTTAGAGAAATCAAGTCAATAGTATAATAAAATTTTTCATTTATCCTAATAAGCATATAATCAAAATCATAGTTAGGATACTCCTCTTCTCGCCTTTATTAGACACTCATTAAATTTTATTTTTTCATTGTTTCCTATCTTTCTAATATCTATATATCTTGTAAATATATCTTTTAATTATTTTATACCTTTTAGTGTCATTTTATTAGTCAAGTCCATAATATTGTGTAAATTATCCTAGTCCAATATTTACTATTTCATTCTAATATACAATTTAGAAGAAGTTATCCAATCCTCATTGATATCAATGAGGATTGCGCCTATTAGTCTAATA
>NZ_JABVBA010000004.1:0-204983 GCF_013371425.1 Anaerococcus faecalis | reverse complement strand
AACCCAGCAAGCACATAAAACAATCCCATTTCATCCCTAATATCTATAATTTTATCATAGATGATTAGGTTCATTTTTAAGAACTATGCTTAAAGCTGTTCTTATACTATTAGTATATGAGCAAGCATAGAATTCTTGGTGTAGGTAAGAATCCATATTTATCTAAAGCTAAGAGTAAGAATGATAAGAATATAGTAGGACTGTTAAATCAAATTGAATCTGAAAAGTTAGTAGTTCATTCCTATTCTAATTATTCAGCTTTTAAATTGACTACTACAGATACACCAATCATCAGAATAGAATTTGCCTCCAATAAAGAAACGGAGGCTTTATTTAATGCATCAATCTTATTAAACATTGTCTGCGGTACAGAAGAAAAAACTAAGAAGATAAAAAGAAAGGTTATTCAAAAGACTGAAATTTTAACTGAAGATAAGAAGTCTTATGATCCACCAAAGTTTGAGGAGAAAGAAGTTATTGAGGAAGTTGAGATTATAGAGAATGTTGAATTACCTACTAGACTTGTTATCACTTATGTATTCAACGATACAAAAATAGAACATCACATTCCAAAAGAAATTTACCTAAGTGGAAACCATATTTTAAATCTTTTTTATCCCCTAACTAAACTTCAGGAAAAAACAATGAACAACTTCTCGGTACTTGTTCGATTAGAGTCAGGGCAAGCTATGATTGGAAAAAATAATGCTATTGCAGCAATATCTGGTCAATCTCTAGGTTCAACAGAGGCTTGGGATGGAAAGATAAAAATTGATGAAACTTGGAAGAGAATAAAACTTGAACACTCATTTTTGCTTAGAAAATTAAAAGATGAATACAAAGTAGAAAAACAAGTTCCAACACCGATTATATTTAATGAAAAAGTAAGAAGATTTAAATATCAAGGACTAAGTCTTGGAAAATATAAAGAAGAAATAACTACAGAATTTAAAGATAAGGAGGAAGAAAATGCTCAAGGGTAAATCAGTCATTGAATTAACTGATGTCAAAACTAAAAAGAAAGAAGTGTACGAAGATGAAAACCTAATAACAAATGCAGTCTCAGATATACTTAGACTTAATCCATCAGGACTTATGTATCCCTTACATGGTTCAGGAGAGGCGGAATTTAAAGATGAGATTTTTCCTGTAGCTAATAGACTCTATGGAGGGATTTTACTTTTTGAGAATCCATTAGAAGAAGATCCTAATAATATTATTCCACCATCAGATAATTCTATTATTGGATATGCATCAGATAATGTGAACTCTACAGATAATCCGTTAAGAGGTTCTGCAAATCTAACAGAGACAGTTCCTTTGGAGGATGGATATAAGTTTGTCTGGGACTTTTCTACATCACAAGCTAATGGAAGAATTGCATCGCTCGCCTTGACTCACTATAGAGCTGGGAGGTTTTATTATGGAAATAGCTTCAGTAGAAATGCCTGCTTACTATTAAATAGAACATATTTAGATGTTAATAAGGAAACTCAAAGAGCATATATAGGCTTAGTTGAAGGGAATCCTACTGATAATACATTTATATCCTTATGGCCAAGAGAGAATAAGACTCTTGAGATAATAAAATTTAAAGAAGCATATTCAAGTATTGGTTTGACAGATTCAGTTTTAGGATCAAGATTTCAAGAAATAGAGAAGACAGCAATAGACTTAACTGAGTATTATGGAGACTTCTATTATTGGAATGACGGAAGTTTTTACGATGGAAAAGATGGATATTGGTATGGATTTTTAACTAAATCCAACTATGATAGCGGGTTAATTAGACGAATAAAGATAAAAAAGGATGATTATTCCACACAAGTAGATCAATGGGATTTAGGTGATATTAGGTTGGATGACCTAGGATCATACCCAAGTAAGGATTCAAATTATGCTTACAGGTCTATAGGAAGTGTGATAAAGGAAGGATATCTTTATGCAATAAATAGAGATAGAAAAAGAATATATAAAATAAATATCAATAATCCTGTAGATATATCTTATATGGATATGGGTTTTAAGTCTGACTTTTCGCAAGGAGGAAACACCTATAGTTACTTGTATCAATGGGGAGATCATATACTAGGCTATGATTTTAGTATAACTAAGGATGATAAGATTATAAAAAACTATGGAAAAGATTACTCAGGAACACCTTATCCTTATGTAAGCACTCCTACAATTGAGATGGGACCATTTAGAATAGGATATGGTGTTAAGAGCGGTACTTTGTATAAAAACTTATACCTTCACACGCCATATCTTGGAACAATTAATAACCTATCAAGTCCAATATTAAAGACAGCAGATAAGACCATGAAAATAACTTACACACTAACAGAGGAGGAATAAAACAATGAATAAATTTTTAGAAACAGTAAAGATTTGCTTTGCAGCACTAGGTGGCTACTTAGGTTTTTATCTTGGTAGTATTGACGCATTTATTTACACCTTAATTGCATTTGTGATAGCAGACTATATAACAGGAGTATTAAGAGCGGGAGTCGAGAAAAAGCTATCATCAGCTATAGGATTTAAAGGAATAGCAAAAAAGATAATGATATTTATAGTTGTAGGAATAGCAAACCTATGCGATGTTAATTTAATTAAAGGTGATGGAACCGCTGTAAGATGCGCCATCATCTTTTTTTATATAGCAAATGAAGGACTTTCTATTTTAGAAAACTCTGTAGCCTTAGGACTTCCCGTTCCGGAAAAACTAAAAACTCTATTAGAACAATTTAAGGAGGACAAATAAATGAGTAATAGTAAATTAGTAAATATGGTAAATTACAGCCCAAATCATAGTGGAAGAAGAAATCAACCAATCACAAAAATTGCCATCCACCACACGGCCGGAGCAATTAATGCAGCAGTAATAGGAGAAATATTTAAACCAAGGTCAAGACGGGCATCATGTAACTATGGGATTGGGAAGGATAATAAAGTCATATTATGTGTTGATGAGAGCCATAGATCATGGTGTACTTCTTCATCATGGTGCGATAATCGAGCAGTTACTATTGAAGTTGCAAATTCAAGTAATGGTGGCAATTGGCCAGTAAGTGATGAGGTTTTAGAAACTTTAATCAAACTAGTAACTGATATTTGTAGAAGAAATGGAATCAAGAATTGCACATACACTGGAGGAAAAGATGGTGTCCTTCAAAAGCATGAGTGGTACTCCAATACAAACTGTCCAGGACCATACCTTGGAAGTAAGTTTCCATATATTGCAAGTGAAGTAAATAAAAGACTTAGAGGAAATAACTCTATCAGCAAATCAACAAACAACTTATATAGAGTAAGAAAATCCTGGTCTGATGCTAAAAGCCAGAAAGGTGCATTTAGAAATTTAGATAATGCCAAAAGATGTGCTGATAGATTTGGACTAAAAGTATTTGATGCAAATGGAAAGATAGTTTATCCAGTTGGCAAGACAATCGACCAATTAGCTAGAGAAGTTATACGAGGTGATTGGGGCAATGGAGAGGAGAGAAAAAGGAGATTAACTAATGCTGGATATGACTATTATGCAGTTCAAAAAATAGTAAATCAATTAATATTATAGAAAGAATCATGCCTGTGCCAACTTATGGTACAGGTATTTTTTTGGATTTATTTAAATGTAATTTGTAATTGTAAAAGGCTTCAAAAATAATTTGAAATATGATATAATTTCTAAACAGAAACTATATAGAATAGGGAGATCAAGTTATGGATTTAAAAGCAACACTTATAGAATTACAGTGCGAAATGGTTGCAGAGAGAAGCCTTGTCAATCCAAAAGAAATTACATGGCTTCAATATGATATTTTATATCAAGTTGAAAAAGAAGGAAAAATTTTACCTTCAGGATTAAGCTTAATCTTAGGAGTATCCAGGACTAAATTATCAAAGGCTTTGAAAGAATTAAAAACAATGGGCTATATTGAGCAAATACCAAATAAATTAGATGGAAGAGAGCTATATACTTTTCTTACAGATAGTGGCAAGGATTTGCTAATAAATATTTCAAGAAAACACATGACCCTTTACGAAATAGCTATAAAATCTTTTACAAATGAGGAGCAAGAAAACTTTATTGATTTATCCAATAAATTCTCAAAGGAACTTAGAAAGGCTAGAATAAGAAAAGATGAATGATTATATAGAAGTAAAAAATGCTAGAACAAATAATTTGAAAAACATTTCTGTAAAAATCCCAAAACATAAGCTTATAGCGATTACCGGAGTATCTGGTTCGGGAAAGTCTTCCTTTGTTTTTGATACCATAGCAAGTGAATCTCAAAGACTTTTAAATGAAACTTACTCGAGTTATGTTCAAAACTTATTACCTAAATATAAAAAACCGCCTGTAGATTTCATCTCAAATCTTCCTGTTTCTTTGGTTATAAATCAAAAGAGAATTCGAGGTAATTCCAGATCAATAGTAGGTACAGTTACGGATATATATTCAGATTTGAGACTTTTGTACTCTAGACTTGCTCGACCTTTTATAGGTTATTCTATGAAATATTCATTTAATAATCCAGCAGGAATGTGCAAGACTTGCCAAGGACTAGGAGAAGTTAACTCAATTGACGTTAATAAATTAATAGATTTTGATAAATCTTTAAATGGTAATGCAATAAATTTTCCAACATTTAAAGATGGAGGATGGAGATTAACTCGATATACAGAATCGGGATATTTTGACAATGATAAAAAAATATCTGCCTATAATAAAGATGAACTTGATTTGCTTTTATATTCTCAAAAAATAAAACCTGAAAATCCAAACCCTAATTGGCATAAAACAGCTAAATATTTTGGCGTGATTCCAAGAATTATGGAAAGTTTTGTAAATGTAGAAAATCCACAATGCAAAAAAGACTTGGATAGGATTTTAATAAAAGAAACTTGTCCGACTTGTCACGGAGCAAGACTTAATGAAGAAGTTTTAAGTGCGAAAATAAAAGGGAAGTCTATAGCAGATTGTACCAATATGGAAATTAATGATCTCTTTGATTTTGTAGCTGAAATTAAAGATGAGAATGTTAGTGAAATTACTCATGGATTAAAAATTAAATTAAAAAGTTTATCTCTTGTTGGTCTAGATTATTTAAAATTAAATCAACCTACCACAATTTTATCCGGAGGAGAATCCCAAAGAATAAAGATGATAAAATATCTTAATAGCTCTTTGTCTGATGTTTTATATATTTTTGATGAGCCAAGTGTAGGACTTCATCCGGAAGATATAAAGGAAATTATAAATATTTTTAAAGGACTTAAAGATAAGGGAAACACTGTCTTATATGTCGACCATGATTTAGATATGATTAAAGAATGTGATTACCTTATAAATTTTGGAGAAGGGGCAGGAAGACAAGGAGGAGAAATAACCTTTCAAGGAAGTTACTCTCAATTATTAAAGTCTAGTACAATAACTGCAAAGTCATTTTTGAAAAAGCATCTTATAAATGAAGAAAAGAAAGACTTCCTAACATTCTATGAATTAAATAATGTTTCCAAAAATAATATAAAAAATATATCTATTAAAATTCCTAAAAATGCTCTTACCCTAGTAACAGGGTTAGCAGGTTCAGGAAAAAGCACCTTGATAAGAGAACTTTTTAAAGATAAGTATCCTGATTCTACAATTTTGGATCAAAGTCTGCCGGTAGGTTCCAGTCGTTCTAACATTGTCACTTATTTGGGAATATATGATGAGATTAAAAAAATATTTAGCAAAGAAAATAAGGTAGACAAGTCCTTATTTTCAGTAACAGGCAAAGGAGCCTGCTCTGAATGTAAAGGGAAAGGAACTATTAAACTCGACTTAGCTTATCTGGGAGACTCTGAATATATCTGTGAAAAATGCCAAGGCAAAAGATTTAACGACAAGGCTCTTTCTTATTTATATAGGAGTAAGAATATTAGTCAGGTATTTGAATTGACAGCTATAGAAGCTAGGAAAATGTTTTATGACAATCCAAAAATAAATGCAGTTTTAGAGTCATTAATTGAAGCAAACTTATCCTATATTAAGCTTGGACAAACCCTTGACACTTTTTCTGGTGGAGAACTTCAAAGACTAAAGATAGCTCAAATGCTATTAAATAATATATCTGAGATAATAATATTGGATGAACCTACTACTGGACTTCATGAATCAGACATAGAGAATTTAATGAACCTTATGCATGAATTAATAAGAAAAGGTTATACTCTTATAATAATTGAACACAACCTATCTGTAATTAGCAAGGCGGATTGGATCATAGATCTTGGCCCAAAGGGAGGAAAACTTGGAGGGAAATTGATGTTTCAAGGTTATCCTATAGATTTTATTAAGTATAGAAACTCTTATACAGCTGAACATTTAAGACAATTTATTAATAGAGGTAAAATTATCTCATACGATTGATATTTATAAATAAGCATAAATTTTTGTATGCCTGTGCCAACTTATGGTACAGGCGATTTTTTATTTCTAAACCTTTTAACGCTTTTTAAATAGGGGTGTGCAAACTGGTATTATAGTCATTTCAAAAAGTCATGCATTAAATTGTATCAAAGTAGTGAGAGTCTTAGATCCATGTTGTGGAACGGCAGGATTTTTAATTGCAGCTATGCATGATATGCTGCAAAAAACAGATGATGATTTTGAAAAAGATAATATTAGAAAAAATCAACTATTTGGAATAGAAGATCAGTCGTATATGTTTACTATTGCTACTACGAATATGATTTTAAGAGGAGATGGCAAAAGTAATCTTGAAAATCAAGATTTCTTAAAACAAAATCCTGCTAAGCTACAATTAAAAGGCTGTACTGTTGGAATGATGAATCCCCCTTACTCTCAAGGGTCAAAAGATAATCCTAATTTATATGAAATATCTTTTACTGAACATTTACTTAATTCACTTGTAGAAGGAGCAAGAGTTGCAGTTATTGTACCTCAATCTACAATGACAGGTAAGACAAAATACGAAAAAGAAACTAAGGCTAATATATTAAAACATCATACACTTGAAGGTGTAATAACCTTAAATAAAAATACTTTTTATGGAGTTGGAACAAACCCATGCATAGCTATTTTTACTGCTGGTATACCTCACCATAAGGATAAAATTTGTAAATTTATTAATTTTGAAGACGATGGATATGAAGTTGCAAAGCATATTGGACTTATCGAAACTCCATCAGCAAAAGACAAAAAGCAACATCTTCTTGATGTATGGTTTGATAGAGTTGAAGCAGAAACAAAATTTTGCGTAAATACAACAATAGAAGCTGATGATGAGTGGTTACATTCGTTTTATTATTTTAATGATGAGATTCCAACAGATGAAGATTTTAAAAATACAATTGCTGATTATATTACATTTGAAGTTAATATGATTACTCATGGAAGAGGATATCTTTTTGGGGTTAAAGATGAAGAAGAGGAATCATTTAACGATAATTCTTTATTAGCTGCTGAAGATAGTGAAGAATATGAAACAAAATAGATTATCTTTAAATGATGTGGAGTGGGGAGAGTTTAAGATAAAAGATATTTTTGAAGTTTATTTATCTAAAGGAGATAACAAGGCTGACTTATTAGATTGTGGAAATATACCTTTAATTTCTTCTGGGTTTAACAGTAATGGAATAACAAAATTTATTAATCGCGGTGATGGTATAAGTGAAATTATCCCTAAAAATACTATTACTGTTGATATGTTTGGTAAAGCCTTTTATCAAGATTTTGATTATTATGCTGTATCACATGGAAGAATTAATATCTTATCTCCTTTATATAACCTTAACAAAAATCATTTATTATTTTGTATAAATTCAATAGATAATGCCACAAAGAATATTTTTTCTTATAATAGAATGTGTTCAAGTTCAAGATTAAGTAAATTAAAAATATTATTACCAGTGTGTAATAAAGGCAATCCCAACTGGCAATTTATGGAAGACTATATTAAGCAAGAGCAAAAAGACATTGCACAGAAAGTTATAGATTATTATGAGCAAAAAATGCTTGAAACATCTTTTGATTTAGTAGGACTTGAAGATGTTGAATGGAAAGAATTTAATTTCAATGATGTATTTAGGAAAATACAGAGAGGAAAAAGACTTAAAAAAGACGATCACATAGATGGTAATACGCCATATATTTCTTCAACGTCTTTGAATAATGGCTTAGATGGATTTATTGGAAATTATGAAAATCTAAGGAAATTCAATAATAATATTACACTTGCTAATAGTGGAAGTGTTGGCTCTTGCTTTTATCATGAATATGAGTATATAGCAAGCGACCATGTTACTTCCTTAACTTTGGATAAAGCTGATAAATACATTTATCTATTTATGGCTACAATAGTGAAAAGACTCGAAGAAAAATATTCTTTCAATAGAGAAATAAATGACAAAAGAATAAAAAATGAAAAGTTTATCTTACCCACAGATAAAAATGGTGAACCTAACTGGGCATATATGAGCAAATTTATGCAAAAAATAGAAGCTGAAAATCTTCAAAAAGTGCTTGAATATATATATATATATAAGTTAGCCATTTCTTATGAGAAAAAATTACTTCCACTTCACAAAAAAGAGTGGAAAGAATTTTGGCTTGAAGATATTGTTGATATTGAATCAGGAAAAGATATTTATGAAAGGGAAAGAATTGATGGAAATATCCCTTATGTAACAGCAACAGCTCAAAATAATGGTATTGGTTATTTTGTTAATAATATAAATAAAACTTTAGAAGAAAAAGCAATAAGTGTAAATCGAAATGGATCTGTAGGTTATGCTTTTTACCATGATTATAAAGCTTTATATGGAAATGATACAAGAAAGCTAATTCCTAAATATAAAAACAAATATTCTTCTTTATTCTTAACAACAGTCATAACTAAACAAAAAGAAAAATATGGATATGGTTATAAAATGGGAACTGGAAGACTCAAAAGGCAAAAGATATTATTGCCTATCAATGAATTAGGAAATATTGATTTTGCTTATATGAAAAAATATATGCAAATAGGAGAAATAAAAGAAGAGTACAAAATCCTAGACTACTATTACAAATTGTTGAATTGATAAATTAGACCGCAAGAATAGCATAAAACTTGCGGTTTTTTATGTTAGAAAAAAATTTTTCAAAACAATAACCTAAATCAATCTCAAAAGGTTGATTTAGACTTAAGAATAGTATATAATATATGCAAGGAGGATTGAATATGCTTACACAATTAGGAATTTTCTTAAGAAAATTAAGATTAGACCATGGCGAAATAATGAAAGAAATGGCAAAAAAACTTGATGTCAGCTCCTCATTTTTGTCAGCGGTTGAAAATGGTAAAAAGAAAATGCCAGATTCTTGGTATGAAATTATAGTTAACTTGTATAGTCTTGACCAAGAACAACAAGATAAATTAAAGAAATCTATAGAAGAATCTCAAAAATCAATAGAGATTAATTTGAATGATTTGAATTCTAAAAAGAGAAATTTAGTATTTTCATTTGCAAGAGAATTAGATAATTTAAATGAAGAAGAGGTGGATAAAATGAATTTATTTTTAAAAAAGGATGGTGAGTGATATAGGCGGATATATAGCAGCTCCTTTATCTAGAAAGGATTTAAGAAGAATGGCTTATGAGCTTAGAAAGTTATTTGGGTTTGAAAATAAGCTTGATTTTCCTATAGTACAAGTTATAGAATTTTTATCTAACAAAGGAGTGTTTAACTTAGAAATATGTTCTATTGATGAAATGGGGACAAAATATGGGGAAACTGTGCCGTCAGAAAACTTAATAAAATTACGAGAAGATATTTATGAGAAGGCTTGTGATAATGATGGATTTTCAAAATCAACATGTTCTCATGAATTACTTCATTGGTTAATACATGGAGAAGAAACAGTGTCTTTTTGTAGAAGAGAGGAAGATTTAATGAAAAGAAGAGTCTATGAAGATCCAGAGTGGCAAGCAAATTGCTTTGCTGGTGAGTTGCTTGTACCAAAACATATTGTAAAAGGCATGAGTATAGATGAAATTATGGAAAAATGCAATGTGACTTATAGGATGGCTCAGTATCAATTAAGTAAGTATGAAGAAGAAGGATGGGGAAATGATTAGAAAAGAAAAAAACACACTTATTAGATTGTTGGCGCAAACTAAAGTATGTTCTTTAAACTGGATTTTATTTAATAATTCCAAATTAATTATATCAAATCCAGTTTTAAAAATCAATGATTTAAGAGCTGGAGGGTGTAATGAGAAAAAAGCAAATCAAAACAGTTTTAAATGTTAAATTACCAAGAAAAGGT
Organism: Anaerococcus faecalis; assembly: GCF_013371425.1. Lineage (NCBI taxonomy): Bacteria > Bacillati > Bacillota > Tissierellia > Tissierellales > Peptoniphilaceae > Anaerococcus > Anaerococcus faecalis. Next base: position 194,661 of record NZ_JABVBA010000004.1, on the reverse strand, counting down.
TTAAAAGATAATTTCAATGCATTTATGGTTGAAAATTCGGAATTTGAAGGTAAAGATGATATTCCTATTTGTCCATCAACAATGATGAGATTTCCAACTAAAATTATAACATTTGAAGAAGCAAGAAAAGAAATAAAAAAAGAAGATCCCGATTTTAAAGCAACGGTATGTTTTAGTAAAGATGATTATAAGTTTGATTCAAAAAATAGTGGGATTTGGGTTAAACCTTATGAATGGCTAAAATTTTTAACACCATTTGAGGCGGTAGTGCAGCCAGATTTTTCCACTAATAGTGATTTTCCAAAAGTTATTGCTAAATATAATACGTACAGAATGAGAACAGTTGGGTGTTTTCTTGCTAATAATGGTATTCCAGTCATTAATAATTATAGATCAAATGGAGTTTCTAGTTTTGATTATTGTACAGATGGGATTCCCGAAAATAGTTTAGTTTTTATAAGTACACATGGTTGTATTAGAGATAAATCTAATCGAGAAAGACTAAAACAAGGGCTAAATTATCTAATTTTGAAGAAAAAACCATCTGCAATAGCGATTTATGGGAGAGTACCAAAAGAAGTAGCAAACACTTTAAATAGTAAAAAAATTCCTTTTAAAACCTATAAAACAGATTTAGATAGAAGATTGGAAGAGTCTTATGAGTAAACCATCTTCAGGACTATTTCATGGAACTAATGGAGATAAAGAAGAATCTAAACAAATAGAATTTAATTTATCAAATATAAATGATAATATCAAAAAATTAGAGAAAAAGTTTCAAAAAACTAAGTCTGGATATTTTGGTGAAAGTGGCAAAAGTTCTAAAGTAAGGGTAATAAAGTCTAATAATCAATATAAAACAGCTCAAGAATTTTGGAAAATGCTTTCTAAAGGCGGGAATATTAAAATATTACCTAATAAACATGGATTATTAGTGAATTTTTCTGATGGTAGTTATGCGACTTATAGAGTTAAAACATCAACAAAAGATAGTCCTGCAATGGAAATTAATATTAAAAATGCCAGCGATACTAAATCACAGAAAATTCATTTTATCTTAAAGGAGGATAATTAATGGGGTTAATTATTTCAGATAAGGGTTTAGAAACTTTAAAAAAGATTAAGGGTAAAATAATATTAAATATATGTGCTGATGATTGGAAAGATTATAATAGAAGTTATGGAAATATAAAGATAGAATTACAAAACTGTTTTATAGAAATAGAAAATGATTATAGATTAGTACCATATTTTGGAACAGAAGAAGAGTTGGCAGGCTATGACGCTAAAATATTGAAAGATAATAAGTTTGATTATTCTGTTATGGAAGAAGATCTCTATACAAAAGAAATTAATAAGCAAGTTGTAGGTATAAATATAATACGAGATACTATTATGATTGATTATAAAGATGAAGATAAAAATGAAGTTTATAAAATAGATCAAGCTATTATATTCGATTTTGGAATTATGAAATTTTGTATTTCGCAAACTTCCATTTTTACTCCTATGTCTAAAATAACATTCTCTGAAGATGTTGAAATGGAAATAAAATCTATAGAAGAGGTAAAATCTGAGTGGATAGATGATGATTTAGATACTGAAGTAAAGTCTCCTAAATATAAGGTTCATGTAAAGCGAAAAATATTAGAATTATAGATAGTGGTTATGCATATATTAAAAAAGTATTGGTACTGGGACTGAAAATTTAAAAATATCCTATAATTAGGTGGATTTAGTGATATTAGAAAAAATAAAATTATGTATTTTGAATGCTTCTGCACCACTCGTACATTTGCAAAAGAAGAGTGGGAGTAGTAGCAAAAAAATAAAAAATCTTGTAAATTCAATGGTTGCAGAAGATAAAAAACTGTAATTGGGATTAAAATGGGAACATTTGTTAAAAAGAATAAATTGAATAATAGTCCCAAGTGGTTTGCATTTGGACAAAAAATTAGGGGCTGTTGCAAAAGTCCTATCATAGAAAAAAGACGAGGAAAATATGAACTGCCCCCCCAAAAGTTGGACCTAAAAAACAACTTAAGGAGGTCAGTTTTTTAATGGCAAAATACAGTACAGAATTTAAAATGATGGTCGTAAAAGAGTATCTAAAAAACACAATAGGATACAGTCAATTAGCTAAAAAATATAAAATACCACAAGAATGCATAGTAAGAAAATGGGTAAATGCGTACAAATCTCAAGGCTATGAAGGTCTAAAAGTGAAAAGAGAGAATACAAAATACACTTTGGAATTTAAACTAAATGTAGTAAACTTGTATCTAACAGGAGAAATGTCCTATCAAAGCCTAGCAAATGAACTTAAATTCAATAATCCAACTTTAATATCGAGATGGGTAATATATTTTAGAAAAAAGGGAATTGAAGGACTAAAATCAAAAAAACGAGGAAGACCTTTAAATATGCCTAAAAAATCAAACTAAGAACGAAGAAAAAAAGATATTAGAAATCAGAAAAGAAAATCCAAACTATGGATATAGAAGAATAACAGCAATGTTAAAAAGATTAGGATTAATCATAAACAAAAAGAAAGTACAAAGACTAGTACAAAAACTAAAAATACAAGTAAAGAGCTTTTCCAAAAAAACAAGAAAATATTCATCATACAGAGGAACTGTAGGCAAGATAGCAGAAAACAAAATAAAAAGATCTTTTAAAACAAATAAACCATATACACAAATAACAACAGATACAACAGAATTCAAGTATTTAGAAAAGGATAAATCAGGCACATATCAAATAAAGAAACTTTATCTAAATCCATATCTAGACATGTACAACAGCGAGATATTAAGCTACGAAATATCAAAAAATCCAAATCTAGAACCAATATTAAAAGCTCTAGATAAAGCAATACACAACCAAATTAAAGTCAAATGGAATAACTCAATCAATGTCAAGAAAAGGCAATTGCTTAGACAACTCACCAATGGAAAACTTCTTTGGAATTTTAAAACAAGAAATATATTATGGTAGAAAATTCTATTCATACGAACAATTAAAAGAAACAATAGAAAAATATATTAAATATTACAACGAAAAAATAATAAAAGAAAAATTAGGATATCTAAGTCCAGTAGAATTTAGAAAAAAGAATGTAGCATGAAAATTTTCCTACCCCTAGTGGTAGGAAAGGTAAATAAATACCAGAGTAAGTAAAAACTCAATCTGGTATTTGGTACAACTTTTTGGGTCGCCTTAAAAGTTTGTGAGTTATCTCCTGCAACAATTTCTAAAATGGGCAGAGGAGAGTTTGTTAGCATGGAAGTTTTGTATCGTATTGGAACGAGACTAGATGTTGATTTTGGTGATATGGTTTCGATTATAGAACAAAAGAAATAAATAAATTCGAGGTAGTAAGATGTAACCTCAGATAAGTTAGAATTGACCAGTAACAAATTGTGACTGGTTTAAGAAAAAGATGGATTTATTATGATAGAATACAAAAATCTTGTCAATAAGGACTTGTAAAAGTCTAATTAGTAAAGTGAGGAAGAGGATGTCAGATTTAACAAAGGAGAACAAGGAAACAATACAGAGAGCAGAACTTCATAGAAAAATTTGGGCGATTGCCGATGACGTTCGTGGGGCAGTAGATGGATGGGACTTCAAACAATATATACTAGGAATTTTGTTTTATAGATTTATTTCCGAAAATATTACTTAAACAAAGTATACGACCCTACTTGCGGGTTTCGTATCAAAATTATTACAATGGCAAATAGTAACGATGAATATCGAGGGTTAAGCTCTCTATTGGAGAAACTAAATGTTTATATTTAAATTAGGAGGTGATTTTTGTGAAGAAAACCGCAGTTCTTATTTATGATCAATTCTGTAACTTTGAAATATGCGTAGCATTAGAAATTTTAGCATCATACGGCAAAAGTATGGATGTGTTTGCAAAAACAAAAGAAATAGTCATATCTGAAGAAGGTCTAAAAGTTTCTCCAGATAAAACTATTTATGAATTAGATTTAGACGAATATGATAGCCTCTTATTATCTGATGCAGCTGATATTCGTTTCACAGTAGAAGATGTTGAAATAATCGAATTCATCAAAAAATTTGATGGTAAAATAATTGGAGCTATTTCTATTGCACCAATTTTGCTTGTCAAAGCTGGTATGCTAAATGGTAAATCATTTATGATTGGAGCAGATAAGGACGATCTACTAGAAGAAGGTTATAGCGAGGCAGATCTTAAATATATGAAAGATTGGAATGACTGTATAGTAAATCCCATTGAAGAAGGATATATTGTATATGAAAATATAGTTACATCTGTTTCTTTTGAATTTGTAAAATTTGGAATTCAATTTTGTAAGATGTTGGGAATTAAAATATCACCTAAAAGCTTTGGATTATAGATATTAACTGTAAGTTTTATTTATATTCAAAAAATCTGTTAGAATTAATTTTTATAGGATTCTGTCATAATAATTACAATAGGAAATTGGAGGGATGCCGACAAGACCTAGAGAAATTAAAAAATGAACTAGTTTACTTTTTAGAATAATTATATATGGAACATTATTTTTTCAAAAAGTAAACTAGTTAAGTAAAAACAGACCTGAATAATAGATTGAGATGTTTTCCTAAAAAATAATAAAGATTTAATCTTGAGGAGGTAAAATGAAAAATATTTCAATTAAAGAAGGTATAATACCAAAGTTAGATGACATTCTTAATTTATATAATGATGTTTCTTGGAGTGCTTACACTTCTAGTCCAGAGCAGTTAGAAAATGCTTTAAAGAACTCTTTTAAGGTTTGGACTGCTTGGGATGATGATTTATTAATAGGATTAGCACGAGTTATTGGGGATGGTTATACTGTTATTTATATTCAAGATATTATAGTTTTAAATGAATACCAAGGAAAAGGCTTTGGAAGTAAGTTTTTAAAATTAATTCTTGATGAATATCGAGATATACGACAAATTATTTTATTAACTGAAGATAGTTATAAAACTATAAAATTTTATGAGAATAATGGACTTACACAGGTTGGTGAATATAACTGTGTAGCTTTTATGAAATAAAATTTAGTTGACAGAGCAAAAGTTTCATAAATGGTGTGAATAGGACGATGCTTTTTTTAATATTAATTTTCTCATCTAAAACAACATTTATTTTCTGAAGTTCCTTGATTTACTTAGCCATAAAATATCCTATAAATACAATAAAATATTTCGCATCATTTGTCTAGATAAATGACCAACATTTCTATTTATTTGCCTACTTTTTTGACTATGTTCCAAGAGTTTAGATAAAAGGCTAGGAGGAGAGTAAGTGAACACAAGAGTTGCTTACTCTTTTTTTAAGTATATATGCTTTTTGTTTTGCAAAAAAATAGAGTGATTATAATTTGGTTATTTTTTATTATTAGAATTGATTACATAAGAAATGGGGGAATAATATATGGAAATTATGCTTGAAATAAGAAATTTAACAAAGAAAATCAAAGAACAAATGATACTTGAAAATGTATCAATTAAAGTAGAAAAAGGGAAAATATATGGATTGTTAGGACCAAACGGTGCCGGTAAATCGACTTTATTAAAATCAATCACTAAAGTTATGAACTGTACATAAGGGGATATTTTTTTGAAGGAAAAATCATGTGTACAGAGGATTTAAAAAAGTTGGAGCTATTATAGAGCATCCTGCTATCTATCCAAATTTAACAGTTTATGAAAACCTGGGAATTTTAACAGTATTATTAAACATTGATAAAGGAAGAATCAATGATGTGTTAAGAATAGTCGGTTTAGAAGACATAAATAAAAAATTAGCAAAAAATTTTTCGTTAGGTATGAAACAAAGACTTGTAATTGCAATGGCATTGATAAACAATCCAGAATTATTAATACTTGATGAACCAACAAATGGATTAGATCCTTTGGGAATTCAAGAATTAAGAGAATTGAAAAAAGAGTTTTCTAAAAAAGGAATTACAGTAATTATTTCAAGTCATATTTTGAGTGAGATTCAACAGATAGCAGATAAAATGGAATTATTAATAATGGGAATCTTATTTATGAAGCTAATAACTCTGTTGAGATGGATTTAGAAAAGCTATTTTTAGAAATTATAAAAAAGGATGTGAAAAATAATGATTAGTTTTATTAAAACAGAGTTAATGAAAGAAAAATGATCTGTTAATTTAAAGCTAGGAATTATTGTGCCAATAATTTTTGTGTTATTTAATATAGCTATGGTTAGTTTGATGAGGGAAAGCCTAGAAGGAAAAAGTTATATATTGGCAACTTCTTTTAATTGGTATCCACTTTTAATTCTATCAGTAGTTTTGAGTTTACTAGTTGTGAATATAAGTGGTAAAGAAAAGAGCGAGTATGTTGTTTTACAAAAAAGTAAAAATTTAAGTTTTGCAAAAATAGAATTGCAAAAAATATGATTGTTGTAGCTGAATTATTTACTATTCTAGTAATATCAGCAATGTTAATATTTATTGTTGCTATATATTTTCTAGGTGAAAAAATATTACTAGGTCAATTAATTGTGTCTACTATTTGTCTTTTTATTGGAAGTTTACTGATAGTCGCTTTATCATTTTTGATATATGGACTTGTAAAAAAGAAAGCTGTACTTATATTATTAAATTTTATTTTGACATTCCCATCAACTGTAATTGCAGTAATGAAAAATTGGATTTTATTTCCATGGTCATATAGCTTGCGAATGCTCAGTCCAATTATTGGAGTTCATCCAAATGGCACTTTTCTTGAGACTTGTTCTAAACTAATGAATATAGATGCAACATACTTAGGATTGTTTTAAGTATTGCTATTTATGTAGTTGTACTAACATTAAATCTTTTAATTAAAAATAAAGGAGGTTTTGTGATGGAAAAATTTGCTTTCATGTATCTTCGATTATAAAGAGAAGACGGAGATGTTTCTGAAAGTAGTTCTATTTCAAATTAAAGACAGATAATTAAATAATTTGCTAAAGATAATGCCTTTAATATAGTCTCAGAATATGTAGATGATGGCTTTTCAGGTTCAAATTTTGACAGACAAAATTTTAAAAAGATGATAAAAGATCTTGAGAATGAGAAGTTTAAAATAGTAATCGTAAAAGACCTATCACGTTTTGGAAGAGATTACATCGAGTCAGGAAAGTATCTACAACCTAGTATTTCAAAAATCATTTATGCTTTGGCTAATAAGATGATGTTGAGAGATGTAAAGGAATCGACAGATATACAACATATTTAATCGGTAATGCTTTATTGTAAAGACTGTGGTTCTTCTATGGTAAGAAGAAATGTGTATAAATAACTTAGCTCAAGTTTTTGGAGCTATTTATATAAAATAATATTATGGAGAAATTAATGAGAATAAGGGAAATGAAAGTTGATGATATTAGTAAAGTTATTTCACTTTATATTAATTATTATAATGAAATTGAAAACTCGTGCTGGACAGAAAAAACAGCGTATAAAAGATTATATCAAGTTTTAACAATAATGGATTCTTTTTCATTGATAATGGAAGATGATGAAAATAAAGCTCTTGGTTTTGCTATAGGATATTTTAAGCAATATGATGATATCATAGGATACACACTGGAAGAAATTATTATAGAATATAATGAACAAAATAAAGGATATGGGAGTAAGTTATTAAATAAAGTTGAGGAATTAGTTATAAGAAATGGAGCGTCTTGTATTGAGTTACAGGCGGTTAATGATAAGATGCATTCATATTTTTATGAAAAAGCTGGATATAAAAATTCGAATAGCTTTGTAAATAAAGTAAAATGGTTTGATTAAATTAATATGTATTAAATAATCAATCAGAAGTAAATAGTTATATAAGTAAGGTTTTAAGACTTATATTAGAGAAATTGACTATTCTATTTTAAAATTAGTAGGAAATTTTATGAAAAACTACATTACTGATATATGATAGATAAACAAGTATAGCTTTAGAAATTTTAGCATTATACAATAAAAAATATTTATGCGTTTTTAAAAATAAAAAGATTTTTAAATGTAAATCAAATAAGTTAAGTTAAAATAGTAGTGAATAATAAAGTAATACTTCTTAGAAAATAAGGATTTATCATATATTCTTGCTGAGAAAAAATCAAAAGAATTAATTGCTTATATCTTTTCATTAATAACTTCATTATGAATGCCATCCAAAAAAGATATATTGTCCTTTAATATTTAGTAAATTTGTAATAAAAAAGAAGACATATTTAATCTCCCTTATTAAGTTGTGGTTAATTTAATTGTAAGGTAAATGATTAAATATGTCTTTTTTATTACAGACCAAAAATTAAGAATATAGTTCAATTTTATATTTTTTGCTATGAATTTATTTTTATAATCTTTGAAATTCTTGGGACTATGATTGCAGCTAAGAGAATTTTTACTAAGTCTGGAACAATAAAAGGAATCATTCCAATTGTAAATACTTTTGATATACTTATTGTAGTTCCCATTATTTTATTTAAAATAAAATACATATAAGGAAGTCCTATCAAATATAAAATAATTTCTGAAATGATAAGAGCTGATACAATCTTTATAAAACTTTTTTCTCCTTTAGTAAACTTAGAAATAAATACTGCACAAATAACGAATGCAATTAAAAATCCAAAACTTGGTTTTAAAAATGACTGTATACCCCCGCTAAATCCAGCAAAAATTGGAAATCCCAGCAATCCAAGTAGTAGATAGATAAAAACTGTGAGTCCAGCGTAAAAAGGTGTTAATAAAAGTCCAGTCATAAATATAAAAAAGCTTTGTAGAGTAATTGGAACAGGACCTACAGGAATTGATATAAAAGCACCTACAGCTATAAGCGCTACTAAAAGTGCTATTTTTGTTATGTCTTTTGTTTTAAATTTCATTTATAACCTCCAAGAAATATATTATACAATGTTATGGAAAGTGTCAAAGTAAAGATAAATATTTTTACTATGCTAAAGTTTTAAAATAAGCAAGGATATTATCGACAGGAAGTATATATTATTAAATATAGATAATATCTATTGATTGAGCTTTATTTGACCATTTGGTAAAATATTATATAAATAATGCATGAGTTAATAAATATAAGAATAATATATATAGTATATTAAAGTAAAAATTATTAGGACTATTGTAATAATCCTAGCATAAATTTAAAATATCTCTCTACTGATTATTATAGTGAAAGGATTATAGAATGCAGCTTAAAGAAAAAGTATTTTTTTTAATAAAAAATGATACTAACTCATTTATATCAGGGCAAACAATTGCTGATAAATTAAATATTTCAATATCTAAAGTTAAAGAAATAGTAAATTTAATTAAAGAAGATGGATACATTATTAATTATAGTGAAAAAGGATATAGAATTAAAAATGAAAATAGAGTTTTATCAGAAGAAATAAGGAAAAATTTGCAAAAAGATTTGCATGGAATTGAAATAAATTGCTTTAAAGAAATTGATTCTACGAACGATGAAGCAAAGAAAAATGGCAAAAATCATTTTTCTATCTTTGTTGCACCAAAACAAAGTGATGGGAAAGGAAGGTGTGGTAGAAAATTTGAATCTCCTGGAGGACTATATTTTTCTATTTTTCTTAAAAAAGATGAACTTGTTTTTGCAGATATTTTAACAATTAGAGCTGTAGTAGCTGTAGTTAGAGTTTTAAAAAATATAGGTCTTGAAGTAGGAGTTAAATGGGTAAATGATGTTTTTATTGATAATAAAAAAGTTTGTGGAATTTTAACAGAGTCGCTCATAAATATGTACGGTGATATTACAGATATAGTGGTTGGAATTGGAATTAACATAGGTACGGATCAAAGCAAATTTTCAAAAGAAGTTAGAAGTGTTGCTGGTGTAATTGGAGATGGAATAGATAAAAATTTAATAGTAGCAAAGATTTTAAATGAACTATCGGATATATTTAAAATAGAAAGAGGGATAATAATAGATGAGTATAAGAGCTATTTAATTGTTTTAAATAAGAAAATATATTATAGTATTGATGGTTCAATCAAAGAGGGACTTGCATTGGATATTGATGAAAATGGATCGCTTGTAATATTAGAAAATGAAAAAATCAGAAAATTAAGCTATGGAGATGTGTCTATAAAATTATGATTTTGATAAATAAAATATTACTTTCATCTTTAAGGCAATTAAAAAATCTATAATAAATTGGAATATTAATCTTTTTATTAGGATATATGTAATCGATAATAAGTCGATGCATATATCCTTTTTTATTAATCATCTATAAATTTAGGATATTAATTGAAATTTTCAAATAGTTATAATTAAATTAGAAAAAGAATAAAAAAAATTATATAAAAAAACTTAAGTAATTGACAAAAGAGAATTAATACTATAAAATAATTAAGTAAAAATTTTTAACTAATTGGAGGAATAAAATGAATTTAGAAAATTTAAAAAATATAATTGCTAGTAACTTTGGAATTGACAAGGAAGAAATTAAGATGGAATCAAATCTAAAAGATGATCTAGGTCTAGATTCTCTAGATGCAGTTGAATTAACAATGGCGATAGAAGAAGAAACAGGAAAGGAAATTCCTGATGATGCATTTGAAAAAATAGCTACTATAGAAGATCTAATATGTTATTTGAATAAATAATATGGAAAAGTATTTAGAAATTACAGAAAAACTTATTAAGTCTTTGGAAGATTCATCACTTGATGTTCTTGAATTTAAATTGGATAATTTTTCTTTGAAAATTGGAAAAAATTCATTTTTTGAAAATAACTTACAAGAAAGTGTTAAAGAAAATAACAAGAATTTTGAAGCTAAAAAGGTAATCAATGATGCAAAAGTAGAAAAGAAAGAAATAGTAAAAGAAGAAAAAAATATAAAGATTTTGAAGGCTCCAGTTCTTGGAGTTTTTTACTCTTCTAAAAGTCCAGAGGCAGATCCCTTTGTAAAAATAGGGGATAAGGTAAAAAAAGGAAGCACCTTATGTATTATTGAGGCAATGAAGATGATGAATGAAATAAAAGCTCCTTATGATTGTAGGATTGTTGATTGTCTTGTATCCAATGAAGACTTTGTTGAATATGATGCTGAAATTTTTAAATTGGAGCAATTATGATCAAGAAAGTTTTGATTGCAAATCGTGGGGAGTGTTCACTATCCATTTTAAGAAGTGCTAGAGAGTTAGGTATTGAAAGTTTAGTTATTTATTCAAAAGCCGATGCAAATCAATCTTATATTTATTTAGCTGATGAAGCAGTTTGTATAGGAGATAAGTTTTCTAAGGATACTTATTTAAATATGGATGCGATTATATCTTGTGCAAAAGAAAAGAATTGTGATGCAATTCATCCGGGATATGGGTTTTTATCAGAATCTCATGAATTTGCTAAAATGGTCAGGGATGAAGGGATTATTTTTATAGGTCCAAGTCCAGATGTAATAGAATTAATGAGTGATAAAATTCAAGCCAAAAAACTTATGGAAAAGATTGGAGTTCCTGTTGCAAAGGGAATTCCACTTGATAAGCAAAGTGAGGAAGAAATATTAAAAATTTGTGAAGAAATTGGCTATCCTATACTCCTAAAAGCCAGAAGTGGTGGTGGAGGAAAGGGAATGAGAAGAGTTGATTCTGCTGAGGAAATTTTTCATGCTATTAATTTAGCTAAGGCTGAAGCAAAAGCTTCTTTTGGTGATGAAAAAATATTTATCGAAAAACTTATTGAGCAACCAAGGCATATTGAAGTACAAATTTTATCAGATGGAGATAAAGCTATACATTTGTTTGAAAGAGAATGTAGTTTGCAAAGAAATAATCAAAAACTTTTAGAAGAAGCCCCTTGTGATTTTATATCTAATCAATTAAAAGCAAAGCTTTATAAAGCAAGTCTAGAGTGTGTGAAAGTTACCAAATACACTGGTGCAGGAACTATTGAATTTTTAGTTGATAATGATGAGAATTTTTATTTTTGCGAGATGAATACAAGACTTCAAGTCGAGCATGCAGTAACAGAAATGATTACTGGAATTGATATTATTAAGGAACAATTTAAAATTGCTTCAGGTATTGGTCTTTCAATAAATCAAGAAGATGTAAAGTGTTTTGGACATTCAATTGAGGTTAGGATAAATTCAGTTGACCCATTAAATAACTTTATGCCATCAAGTGGAAAAATAAATTTTTTATTTACACCTGGAGGAATGGGTACAAGGTTTGAATCAGCTATCTATAAAGGATTTGATATTCCTATCTACTATGATTCTATGATTGGAAAAATAATAGTAAAGGATAATAAAAGGTTAAACTCAATAAAAAAACTTAGGAGAGCTATAGAAGAAACTATGATTGAGGGAATAGAGACAAATCTAGGGTTTATGTATACACTTTTATTTGATGTAGATTTTTTAAAAGGCAGAATCCATACAAATTATATTAAAGATAAGGAAGAAGTCTTAATAAATAAAATGAAAGAGGTAGCTAAAATTGTCCAAGAAAGATCTTAAAAATAGAAAGACTTTATTATACACAATAAAAAAACTTAGCAAGCTTGCCAAGGATTTTTCAACAAAAAAAAACAATGAAAAAATATTTGTTTGTAAAAAATGTGGGAAGGCAAATCATTTAGAAGACTTGAAAAAAAATTTATTTATTTGCTCACAATGTTCTTCATATTTTCCCTTAACTGGTATAGACAGATTTGATATGCTCCTAGATAAGGGATATAGGGTAATTGATTATAATTCAAAAAAAACCAACCCTATAAATTTTCCAAATTATAGAAATAAGAAAGAGGATGAAAAAACCGAAGCTGTAAAAATTGCAAGAGGTAAAATTTTGGGAAATCCAGTTTTAGTGGCTTCACTTATTAATACATATATGTTAGGCAGTCTTGGCACTTATGTTGGAGAAGAAATAACAAAAATGATAGAAGAAGCAGAGAAAAAGCAACTACCTATTGTAATTATTTCTTTAAGTGGAGGAGCTAGAATGCAAGAGGGGATTTTTTCTTTAATGCAAATGGCAAAGATTAGTTCAGCACTTTATTCTTTTGGAGAAAAAGGTGGACTTTACATAAGTCTTCTAACTAATCCTACTATGGGAGGAGTTAGTGCAAGCTTTGCAGCTCAAGGAGATTATAACATTGGAGAGCCTGGTGCCTTAATAGGATTTGCTGGTCCAAGAGTAATAAAGGAAACACTTCGTGAAAAGATACCAGATAATTTTCAAAAAGCAGAAAATCTTGAAAATTTCGGATTCTTAGACATGATTATTGAGAGAAAAAATCAAAGAGAAATAATCGGAAAAATTTTAAGGATGCATAGGAGTAAATATGGACGCTTATGAAAGAGTTATAAATGCTAGGTCTAAAGATAGAAGTGTATCTAAGGAGGTTATAGAAGATTTATTCGATGATTATTATTATATAAAAGGAGATAGGGCTTTTGGAGATACACACTCAATAATTGGTGGAGTAGGAGAGCTTGAAAATTATACAATGACCTTTATAGGTATACAAAAAGGTAAGAGTATGGAGGAGGCTATACAAACAAATTTTGGAATGCCTGAACCTCATGCATATAGAAAGGCCATAAGGTTAATGAAGGCAGCTGAAAAATTCAAAAGGCCAGTAGTTAATTTTATTGATACACCAGGTGCCTATCCAGGTGTTAGAGCAGAGGAAAAGGGACAGCATCAACTTATTGCTGATTGTCTTATTACTATGGCTGGCTTAAAAGTTCCTAGTTTTGCATTTATAATCGGTGAGGGTGGTTCAGGAGGTGCATTAGCTCTTGCTCTTGCAAATAAAATTTATATGGGGGATGGAGCTGTTTTTTCAATTCTTTCACCTGAAGGATTTTCCTCAATTTTATATAAAAGTAAGTCAAAGGCGAGAGAATCTGCTCAACTAATGCGATTAACTTCACATGATTTACTTGAAGATGGAATTATTGATGGGATTGTAAAGGAAGATAGGAATAAAATCTCAATTTCAGATTTAAAGAAAATTATTTTGGGGGATTTAAGGTATTATTCAAAATTTTCCTCAAATGAAATTGTTAGAGATAGGCATGATAAATTTAGAAAGATAGGTGTTAAGTGGGTTTAGAATTTATAGAAGCTCATAAGTTTGATATAGAAAAATTTGTAGAAAATGATTATTTCGAAAATAATCTAGACACAAGTTCAGAGTGGATTGAAAAAAGGACGGGGATATTTACTAGACAATTTTCAGATTATGGAGTTGATGAAATGGCATTAAATTTAGTCAAGAAATTTAAAAATAATATGGAAAATCTAGACTTAATAATTTGTGCATCTTTTTCTTCTAAAAGAAGAATGCCATCAATTTCTAACCTAGTAAGAGAAGAGCTTAAGAATAATCCCCACTGTCTTTGTTTAGATATAAATCTTGCTTGCAGTGGATTCGTTGCGGCTTTACTTATGGCAGAGTCATACCTTTTAGAGGGAAGAAGAGCTTATATCTTTGCAAGTGAAAAGATTTCTGACTTTATGGATATGGAAGATAGAAAGACAGCCATACTTTTTGGAGATGGAGCAGGAGGAGTTTTGGTAGAAAAAAATAATAAGCTATGGGAGGCTGACGTAGCATCTTTTCCAAATGAAAATTCTTTGAATTTAGGTGAAAACTCTAAAATCACTATGGATGGGAAAAAAGTTTATAGGTTTGCAATTGAAGAAGTTTTAAATTCTATAAAAAGACTTTTAGATAAAAATAAATTTACAGGAAAAGATATAGATAAGATGATTTTACATCAAGCAAATAAGAGAATAATCAATCATGTTGTAGAAAAAATCGGAATGGAAAAAAGCAATTGTCTATCAAATTTACAAAAATATGGAAATACGTCTGCTGCATCTATTCCTCTTGTTCTTGCAGAAAACTTTGCTTCTATTAAAGAAGGCGAAAAAATAATCTTTTCTGGTTTCGGTGCAGGTCTTTCTGTTGTAAGTGTTTTGATGGAGTGGTGAAATGGATTTAAAAAAATTACTTGATATAAAGTATCCGATTATACAAGGTGGAATGGCACATATTGCAAATGGAGAATTTGCTGGAGCAGTTTCAAGTGCTGGTGGTTTAGGTATTATTGGTTCTGGAGGAATGGATAGCAATTCTCTAAGAGAAAATATAAGAGCATTGAGAAAAATAACAGACAAGCCTTTTGGGGTTAATTTGATGATGCTTAGACCAGATATTGATAAGTTAGTTAAAGTTGTTTTAGAAGAAGATGTAAATATAATAACAGTTGGAGCAGGAAGTTATGAAAAGTATGCTGATGATTTCGAAAATAAAAAAATTAAGGTTCTACAGCTAATATCATCACCAATTCAAATAAAAAGATATGAGGCTCTTGAACCCTTTGCATTTATAGCAGAAGGCTTGGAAGCTGGAGGGCATATTGGACAAATGACAACTATGACCCTTATTCCTCAAGCTATAGCACAGACTAAAAGACCAGTTATAGCAGCAGGAGGTATAGCCTCTGGACGAGAAATTTTTGCAGCAGAAGTTTTAGGAGCAAGTGGAGTACAAATCGGTACAGGATTTTTATTTACTAAGGAATGTCCAATTCATGAAAATTATAAAAACAAATTATTAAAATCTAATTCATCAAAAGTAACTGTAATTGGGAATATAAATGGAATACCTATGCGAGTCTTAAAAAATAAAATGACAAGAGAATATCAAAGGCTTGAAAGAAATAATTCTCTTTTAGAACTTGAAAATTTCACCATTGGTAGACTTAGGAAAGCTGTTGTTGAAGGGGATGTAGAAAATGGATCTGTAATGACTGGCTTATCTATTGGCTCCTTTAATTCGGTGATATCTGTAAAAGAATATATTGAAAAATTAATGAGTGAATACCGAGAAATAAAAGATGAATATAAAAATAAAAAATAAATATATAAATATACCAATTATTCAAGGAGCTATGGCAATTGGTATGTCAAATAAAAGCTTAGTAGCAGCAGTAGCAAATAGAGCTGGGATAGGCACTTTATCAATGGTAAATCCTGGTTATGCACAGGAAGATTTTATGAAAAATCCATTTGAGGCAAATAAGAGAGCCTTTATAGAAGATTTAAAATTTGCAAGGGAAAAGTCGAATGGTAGAGGTCTCATACTGACAAATTTAATGCATGTTGTAGAAAGATTTAATGAATATTTAGAGTTTTTAAATAGTACAGATGTTGATGGTGTAGTTGTAGGAGCAGGACTCCCCCTTGAATTGCCAAAATATATTTCAGAAGAAAAAATAATAGGCCCTATTGTATCATCAGAAAGAGCATTAAAGATTATTATGAAGAAGTGGGTGAAGTACAAAAGAAAACCTGATTTAATAATTTTGGAAGGACCTAAAGCTGGTGGTCATCTTGGATTTAAAAGAGAGGATTTGAAAATAAATATTCTAGATGAGTTGAAAAAAATTATTAAATTAAGTGAAGAAATTCCAGTCTTTGTTGGAGGAGGCTTTGGTAGTCCACAAGCTATGAAAAAAGCTTTAAAAATGGGAGCTAGTGGAGTTCAAATAGGAACAGGATTTTTGTTTACAGAAGAATCAGGTATGCCAAAATCTACAAAAGAAAAACTTCTAAAAGAAATAAATAATGGAAATCTTAAAAATGTTATATTAGAAAGTCCTGTTGGACTACTTGCAAGAGGTATAGAAAACAAACTTGTTAAAAGAATGAAATCAGAAAAAATTCCACCTAAGCGTTGTATTTCATGTATTAAAACTTGCAAAAGAAAAGATACAAATTACTGTATAAGCGAGGCTCTTATAAATGCTGTAAAAGGGGATATAGATAATGGATTATTTTTTGCAGGAACTGATATAGAAAATATTGAAAAAGTTAGGTCTGTAGATGATTATATAGACTGGTTACTGGAGGAAAAATGACTAAAATAGGGGTGGTTTTTGGAGGGCAAGGTTCTCAATATGAAAATATGGGAAAAGTTTTTTTAAATCATTCAAAAACCAAATATATATATGAAGAAATTTCTGAGTATAAAAAGATTATTTTAAATGGAGATCTAGAAGAATTATCAAGGACTGAAAATCTTCAACCTATAATGCTTGCATTTCAAATATCTGCACTAGAATTTTTAAAAAAGAATGAGAATATAGCTGCAACTTGCGGCTTAAGTCTTGGAGAATATGCAAGTCTAGTATTGGCGGGTTCTTTGCCATATAAAGATGCACTTTCTCTTGTCAAAATAAGAGGAAGTCTTATGCAAGATGAAAGTCAAAAATATGATACTAAGATGCTTGCAATTTTGAATAAAAATGAAGATGAAGTTAAAAATCTTATTATTAATTTTTCTTATCCTGATGAAATCCATATTTCAAATATAAATAGTCCAAAGCAAGTTGTAGTTGCTGGAGATACAAAAAAAATAGACTTTTTTAAAGAATACATGACTGAAAGAAAAATACGAGCCATTGAAATGAAAGTAAGTGGTGCCTTTCACACAAGCTTTATGGAAAATGCTGGAAAAAAATATTTTGAAAAGTTAAAAGAAATAAAATTTGAAAAACCTAAGATAGATTATTATTTAAATCTAACAGGGAAAAAATATAGTGAAGAAGATTTAAGAATTGTTTTATCAAAACATATATATAATCCTGTGAGACTTTTTGATGATATAAAAAATATGATAGATTCTGGAGTGGATAAGATTGTAGAAATCGGTCCGGGTAGTGTGATTTCTAATATAATTAGAAAAAACTTCAAAGAAGTTCAAGTGATTTCTCTAAAAAACGAAGAAGAAATAATTAAGGGGTAATGATGAATAATAAAAAATATGCTCTAATAACAGGGGCTAGTGGGGGTATTGGAAGTGCTATTGCAAGAAAGCTTGCAAGTGATTATAATTTAATCCTCCATACAAGAAGTAAGAAAGATAAGATAGATAAATTAAAAAAAGAATTAGATACAGAAGTTATTTGTATAAGTGCAGACCTATCTAATTTTGAAGATTGTCAGAAAGTTTTTAATATATGTAAAGAAGAAAATCTTGATGTAGAAGTACTAGTAAATAATGCAGGTATGACTTTGGATAATGTAATTTTTAGAATGAAAGAAGAGGACTTTGTAAAAGTAATAGAAACAAATTTATATTCGGTTTTTTATCTCTCCAAATTATTTGCAAGGACAATGATGAAGAAAAAAAGCGGGAGAATAATAAATATTGCCTCTATAAGTGGAATTAGAGGCAATGTTGGACAAACAAATTACAGTGCCTCAAAAGCTGGAATCATTGGTTTTACTAAGTCACTTGCCAAAGAACTTGCTACAAAAAATATTTTGGTAAATGCAGTAGCACCTGGTTTTATAGATACAGAAATGACAAATAATTTAAATGATGCAGTTAAGGAAGAAATTTTAAGAGATATTCCCTTAAAAAGATATGGGAAAGCTGAAGATGTAGCTGGATTAGTTTATTTTTTATCAGGAAAAGACTCGTCATACATAACTGGTCAAGTTATTTCAGTTGATGGAGGAATGAATATATGAGAGTTGTAGTTACAGGTTTTGGTGCTTTAACACCAATAGGTTCAACGAAAGAAGAACTTATAAAATCTATGAGTGATGGAAGATGTGCTATTGACGAAATCACGCGTTATCCAATAGAAAATAGAGAAGTTACTCTTGCAGCTGAACTTAAAAATTATAAAGAAGATAAAGAATTTTCAAGAAAAGAAATAAATAGATTGGATAAGGTAAATCAATATGCCATCTTAGCTGCAAAAAATGCTATGAAAGATTCAAAACTTTCAAAAGAAGAAATAGAAAATAAAAGAGTTGGAGTTTATATAAGTTCAGGGATTGGTGGAATAAGAACTATTGAGGAAGATTATGTAAGGGGAATGAATAGGGGATTTGATAAGTTAAGTCCTTACTTTATCCCAAAGGCAATAATAAATTCAGTAGGTGCAAATGTTGCAATAGAACTAGGAGCACATGGTTCTTGTATATCTATGGTAACTGCTTGTGCATCATCTACAAATGCAATAGGGGAAGCTTATAGGGCAATAAAAGATGGTTACGAAGAAATTATCTTTGCCGGAGGAAGTGAGGCATCGATTACCGAACTTGGCATTGGTGGATTTACATCTATGAAAGCTCTTAGCACTTCTAAGGATAAAAATAGGGCATCAATTCCTTTTGATAAGGATAGGAACGGATTTGTAATGGGAGAGGGTGCTGGTGTTTTGGTTTTAGAAAGTTTGGATTCAGCTTTAAAAAGAGGAGCAAATATAATTGCAGAATTAGTTGGTTATGGAGTAAATTGTGATGCTTATCACATAACATCACCATCACCTGATGCAAAGTTTGCAACAAAAGCAATTGCAGATGCTATAAAAGATGCGGGAATAAGTGCAGATGAAATAGATTATATAAATGCCCACGGAACTTCAACATTTTTAAATGATAAACTTGAAACTCTTGCAATAAAAAATATATTTGGAGATAGAAAAATTAAAGTATCTTCATCAAAATCTCAAATGGGACATCTACTAGGTGGTTCTGGTGCTGTTGAATCAATACTTTCGATTTTAGCAATGAATGAAGGATTTTTACCCCCATTAATAAATTTTAAAAATAGAGATTTAGAATGTGATCTTAACTTTGCTTTAGAAGCAGAAGAATATCCTATAAATTATTTTCTCAAAAACTCACTTGGATTTGGGGGACATAATGCAGCCCTAATTTTTAAGAGGTATTAATATGGAAATAAATTTTGATCAATTAAAAGAAATCTTACCACATTCTTATCCTTTTATAATGATTGACAAGATTGTTGAAATAGACAATAATAAATATGCAAAGGGAATTAAATCAGTATCTGGTGGAGAATATTATTTTCAAGGACATTTCCAACAGGAGGCCATAATGCCTGGGGTTCTTCAAATAGAAGCAGTTGCTCAAGTTGGAGCAGTAGCACTTTTAAGAGAAAATCCTAAAAGGCTTGCTTTGCTTGGTGGAATAAAAAATGCACGATTTTATAAGCCAGTAAAACCAGGAGATTATTTGGAAATAACTTGTGAGATGATGAAAATAGTAAAAAATCTCGGTATTGGAAAGGGTAATATTATAAGAGATGGGGAAATTGTAATGACTTGTGAAATATCCTTTGCTTTGAAATAGGAGGAAAAATGTATAATAATTTGGAAAAAATATTTGATGAAGTATATGAAAAATTTAAGTTGAATTTATATAAAAATATGTTTGCCAACTTACAGGATAGGGAGGCAACATTGACAGCAACTGAAACTTTTACCATTGAAGTTATACATGCACTAAATAGACCAAGGGTAAGTGATGTTACTGAATTTCTTGAATGCTCTCATCCAAATATTGCTTATAAAATATCTGCTTTAATAAAAAAGGGCTATCTTAAAAAAATTCAATCCGAAGAAGACAGAAGAGAATATTATCTAGAATGTACAGAAAAATTTTATGAGTATTATAATATGAAAAATTCTTATATAGAGTTGGTCTTAGATAGACTGAGAAAAAGAGTTGATAAAAAAGACATAGAAACCATGGAAAAAATTCTTGAAATTATGAGTGATGAACTTATGCCGGAAGTAACTAAATTTATAAATTCTAGGAAAAATGAAGATTCTAATGGAAAAGAATCATAAGATTCTACTACTGAGTCTTAATAATTTGAAAAATAAAATAGGTTTTTAAAAATGTTATAATCAAGAGTTTTTAAGATTTTAAAGTAATCCTAAAGGCTCTTTTTTATTAAAAAATATACTTTTAAAACTATTTTAAAGGATTTTCCAGCTTATATATAAAATATTAGATTAGAATTTAAAAGCTAATATAGTATTTATAAAAATATTAATAAGAGTAGATGATTTTTAAAATTTATAAGGAGAGTTTATGAAATTTGCATATATCATTATGGGTCCTTTTGATCCAATTGTTGATAGAAAGTGTATAGGAAAAAATAATAATGCACAAATTATTGGAGTAAGAAATTTAGAGATGGCAAAAGATATAGCCATTAAATTAAAAAAAGAAGATATTGATGTAATTGAGCTTTGTGGGGCATTTGAAGAAAGAGGAGCAAAAGAGATTATTAAGGCTACTAATAATGAAATCCCTATAGGGTTTGTATCTCATTTTAAGGAACAAGATGATATGTTTAAGAAGTTATTTGGGTAAATAGAAATATGTAAAAAGTGCCAAGAGGCACCTTCTTTATTATATTTATAATATATGTTTTCCGCCATCAAGTCTAAGACCCCATCCCATCATATGTGCTGATACTTCACTTGCTAGATATAAGGCTGCATTTGCTACTTCTTCTGGCTTTGCATATCTTTTATCATATGATGCTTCTGCAAAGAATCTTTCAGCTTCTTCTGGAGTTTTACTATCACCAAATGTATTTTTCTTTATTCTTCTCATCATATCAGTGTCTACTGCAGATGGTGCGATATAATTTGCATGAATTCCACTTCCGCCTACTTCTGTAGCTAAGGTCTTAACAAGGGCTGCTACTGCGTGCTTGCTTGCTACATAGGCTCCCATTCCTGGACTTCCTACGTAAGATCCTTCTGATCCAAGAACTACAACAGAACCTTTTTTATTTTCTAACATATAAGGAATGGCATATTTCATAGAATATAAAACACCATACACATTTATAGAAAATACTTTGTCATAATTTTCTTTTGTTGAATCTTTTATCTCTTGGTAGTCTCCATTGTTTCCAGCATTTGATACTAGGGAATAAAGAGTGCCAAAATCTTTAACTACTTGATCTGTTACCCTTTTTACTTCTTCTTCATTTGTTATATCTAATACATAACCACGAACCTTATCTTCTGGTGGATTTCCCAATTCTTCTATTAGTTTATCTACCTTTTCTTTTCTAGTAGATGTAAGGGCAAGTTTTGCACCTTCTTTATAAAAAGCCTTTGTTATAGCCCTACCTATTCCACCTGTTGATCCTGTTATGAGTACTACCTTATCTTTTAAATTTAAATCCATAATTATCCTTTCTTTAATTTAATAAGCTTACATTTATATTTTACTCTAAAAGATAATTTCTAATAATATTCTTTACTTTGATAAATCAAAAAAAAGAATAGGCTTTTAAATTATTTAAATTTCAATTGTTGTTTTATTCCTTTTATGATAATATTATATTAAGGTGAGATTTTTGTTAAAATCTTGTAAATTGAATATTATTAAATGGAGGAATTATGCAATTATCGACATTATCGTCTTTGCAATGGAATCTGATTGCAGGAGGGCTTGCAATATTTTTATTTGGTATCAACCTTATGGGAGATGCCCTTACTAATTTTGCTGGACCAAAATTGAGGGGATATGTAGAAAAGTACACATCTAATCCAATCAAAGGAGTATTGGTGGGAGTACTTATTACTGGTTTAATTCAATCTTCATCAGCAACTACAGTTATCGCCATAAGCTTTGTTAGGGCAGGTGTAATGAGTCTTGAGCAAGCTATTGGTGTCATTTTGGGTGCCAACATAGGTACAACTGTGACTGCCATTTTGATTGGTTTTAACCTAGACTACTTATCCTATTTTATATGCCTTATAGGTGTAATCGTGTTTTTATTTTCTAAAAAAAGGAAGGGAAAATATATTGGAGAAATTCTTGTTGGTTTTGGACTTTTATTTATAGGTCTAAAGATGATGGGAGATAGCCTAGCAGAACTTAAGAACATCCCTGGCTTTGAAGATATAGTTACATCTTTAGGAAGAAATCCACTTATAGCGGTTATAGTAGGTGCTTTACTGACAGCACTTATCCAATCATCATCAGCCTTTATTGGTATTGTCCAATCTCTTTATGCATCTGGGGCAATAGGGCTTAGCTTATCGCTTGGGTTTTTATTTGGTGCCAATATTGGTACTTGTATAACAGGAGTTCTTGCTTCTTTGGGTGGTTCTTTATCTGCTAAAAGAACAAGTTTGTTTCATGTACTTTTCAATGTGTTGGTATCAATCATATTTTTAATATTGTTGGTGCCTTACCAAGGATTTGTAACTTTTGTATCTGATAAGTTTTCGCTTAATCCAATGATGACTATAGCAGTGGCACATTTTAGCTTTAACTTTGTTGGTATGATTTTATTCTTACCAATTATTAGGCAAGTATCAAGGGTACTTCATAAAATTATACCTGGTAAGGATTCAATCTTTTCTGATGTTAAGGATATTGAACTTGAAGAAAGTTTAATTAATACCTTTCCAGCTGCAGCCTTAGACCAGGCCAAGTCTGCTATTATTAAGGAAAGTAAGATAGCTCTTGAAACTATTAAGGCTACTCGTAAATATCTAAATAGTGGAGATAAAAATGACCTTTCCACTGCAAATCAAGCAGAAGCCTTAGTAAATGAGATGGATACTAAGATTCAAAAATATATACTTGATATATCTAAGTCGAATTTAGTAAGTGAGCTTGAAGGTGAAATACATAACTACTTACAAGTACAAATAAATGTGGAAAGAGTCTCAGATCTTGCTCAAAATTTGGGAGAGTATTTTGACGAAATAAATGAGGCCAATGAAAAATATAATGAGGAAGCTTTAGAGGATTTAAATAAGATATATGACTTGGTTATAAACAACTATGTTAATTCAATAGAAGTATTTGAGTCGGAAGATTCAGCACTTTATGAAAAACTAAAAGAGGATGAAGCTAACCTTGATCTTCTTGAGCAAAACTTAAGGAAATCACATTATAAAAGACTTAGAAATGGTGAGAATCTAACTACAGTTGCAAGCTCTGTATTTGTCGATATAGCTTCAACTATTGAAAGAATTGGAGATCATGCTTTTAATATTGCCCGTTTAACAGTAGATCCTGTAAAGGTTCATAGTGAGTATGAAAAACAAATAGTAAAATTGCATGAAGAATAAGATTAAAGCTTTCGTATATTTGCGAAAGCTTTTAATTTTATAAATCAAATTTATTATTTTACAATCTATTGCATTTAATTATAATATATTGGGTATAAAAATAAAAGATAAATATACGAGAAAGTAGTATTGATAGAGAAATAATAAGGGGAATTTTAAATAATAATTTTATCTATCTATGGTAAAAATATTAAAATAGCAGTTTTATTAGCTTTATTTAGGGTGTTTTTTAGTATATAAAAAGGAGTTTTCATGTTAGAAGTTAAGAATTTTACCAAAAAATATAAAAATGGAAAGCTTGCTGTAGATAATATTTCATTTACTGTAAAAAATGGGGAAATTTTTGGATTTTTAGGACCAAATGGTGCAGGAAAGTCAACTACAATAAAAGCCATAGTAGGGCTTATAAAAAAGAGTAGTGGTGATATTACTATAGATAATATTATGATTGAAGATAATCCTTTATTATATAAGTCTAAATTCTCATATCTTGCTGACAATCCTTTGCTATTTGAAAAATATAATGGAATTTCATACATAAACTTTGTTGCAGATATATATGGCGTAAGTAAAGAAGATAGGGACAGAAGACTCAACAAATATCTTGATTATTTTAATATAAGAGAGTCTATGGTAGATGATATTTCATCTTACTCCCATGGAATGAAGCAAAGACTTGCCATAATAGCAAGTCTAATCCATAATCCAGATCTTTTAATATTGGATGAACCAATGGTAGGACTTGATCCTAAATCATCATTTAATCTTAAAAAGATTATGAGGGATAGGGCAGATAGGGGCAAGATGGTTTTCTTTTCAACCCATATGATGGAGGTTGCTGAAAATATTTGTGACAGGATTGCAATAATATCAGAAGGAAAAATTGTGGCAATGGGAAGCCTAGATGACATTAAAGAGAATCTTTCTGAAGATAAGTCCCTTGAAGAGATGTTTTTGGAGCTTACAGATGTTAAATAAAAGATTTAGACAATTATTTATTAAAAATTTCAGAGAAGAAAATCTCAAATACCTACCAAATACCAAGGTCTACGGATATCCTAATGACTATGTGTTAAGAATACTCTTGATATTAGTAATTTACGGTTTTTATCTAGGGGTAGGGTTTTCTATCTTTATGTTTTTAGCCTTCGTTTACCTTAAAAATGGAGATGAGTTTTCATATTTTATGTCATCATCTCTTGTAATAAGTTTCTTTGCCCTTATTTTAAGTATAAATGACCTGATTACTGACTATAGTAGGAGTAAGGAGATTACTATACTAAGAACTATGCCTATTAAGGAGAGTGAGATTTACTTATCTAAATTTTTTGCTAAAATTTTATCAAGTTTTGAAGTTTTCTTATTTTATATATTAATGGGTATAGTTTATTTCTATATAGACGGATTTAAAGCCATAAGACTTATAGGATATGTAATAAATTTTCTTCCTATGATTGTTATACCAATTCTACTTATGTCCCTTATTATCATGATTATAATGAGATTTTCAAATATAAGGTCTTATTCTAATATATTCAAATTCATAGGCTATGGTATAAGTTTATTACTTATAGGTTTTGTCTATTTTTACGCTTTCAGGTCAAATAGTGGAGATGCATTTTCAAAAATAGGAAAAATTTTTATATCATCTGATAGCATTCTTTCATATTTATTTATCCATACAAGGATATATGCAAAAAGTTTAAACGCTTCTTTTATAAGCTTTATAGGCTATAGCCTAGTTTTATACCTTTATTTTGCTATTTTGATTTTTATAAGTGAAAAGATTTCCTCAAAAATATACTTAGATTCATTTTCTGAATTGAGACAGAAGAAAAGAGATAAAAAGCAAGGCTTGGTTAAAAGTTCACAAAATTCGAAAATTATAGCAATATGTAGAAAAGATTTCAAATCTCTAATAAGCACTCCAGTATATGTTTATCCTGTTTTATCTTCTATGATAATTTTTACTATATTTTGGGGATTTGGAGCAAGTGGATTTCTAGATATGATAAAAACACTTGATTTTTCGAATAAGGATTTATATTTAATCTTTATTATTGGCGGATTTGTCTTTAGATATTTTATATCGGCTAATGATGTAGCTATAAATTCGTCTTTATCAAGGGAAGGAGAGGGGCTTTATCAAACATTAACTTATCCGATTGCCCCAAGGGATAATGTTCTAGGAAGGCTTATTTCTATAAATTTATTAAATACCATTTTAAACATAGGTTTATGTATTATTTTATCTTTGCTTACTAAAGTAGATTTTTTGGCAAGTTTATCCTTATTTATAGGATTTACTTTAGCAAGTCTTCTTTCATCAATGCAGGGAATTTTGATGGACTCTAAGTCTGTTAATATCCACTGGGAAAGAGAGAAAGATTTGACTAGGGGTTCATCAGCAAATATAGGATATTATCTTGCAAGTGGTATTATACTTTTAATAGTAGGTGTATTTAGTTTTTTAATATATAATTTAACTAATATCTATGTTGCATTTTTATTTATATTTATTCTTATAATTTTAGTTATTAAGTTTCTTTATATGGCTTGTATAAGGTCATATAGAAATGGATTTTATGATGTATAAATAGATGAAAAGAGACTGCCAAATCATGATATGGGCAGTCTTTTTGAAATTCAAATCTATTTAATTTTAGTACCAACCATTGTTATTCCAGAATGCTAGAGCATTATCCCAAGAACCGTATCTTTGAGCTACATATTGGTCTGCTACTCTTTCTTGGTTAGCTGCTGAATAGTCTCCATTTAAGTATGAAGATGAAAGTTGGTATCTTCCTATATATTGTCCGTTTCTAGCATTGTATGATCCACCTGATTCTCTCTGAGCTATGATTTCTTTAGCTGATGAGCTTGATCCTTGGTAGTTTTGAGAAGGAGCTTCATAGTGAGTTTGTGCTGGGGCTTCATAGTGAGTTTGGTTTGAAGATTGATAATTTTGAGCTGGTGCTTGATAAGAAGTTTCTTGTGTATAATTATTATTAGCTACAACCACTTGTGGCTTATTGGTATTTGCAAAACTTTCTGGAAGATCTAAAAGTGATTCATGTATGTATCCTTCTTTTCCTTCAAACACTACTTTAACAAATCCATTGTTTGCATATGAGATAACTTCTACTACGTCATCTTTTTTTAGTACTTGATATACTTCTGATTCTAAGTGATCATCTTTTCTGAAGTTAGCTGGGTTTATTACCTTTGCTTCTTCAACTACGTTAAACCAGTAGCTTCCTACATAAGCTTCTTTATCATCATATTTGATTTTTAACCAACCATTTTGATTATCAATAACTTCATAAGCTTTATCATTATCTATAAGTCCTATAACGTTATTAGCTTCCTTAGCTTCACTTCTTACATTTACTGCAGCTGCCTTATCGGAATTTTTAACAGCCTTTGAAGCTTCTGCCTTATTTGTTGCTGTGAAGATTGTCGGTAGAACTAAAGCAGCTACTAGTCCATATTTTTTTATTTTTGTCATAATGATTACTCTCCTTAATATTGTTTTTAATTTATTTGTAACTATTTTCTAGTTATTTTTGATTAAATTTATTTTTTTTGTAACATTGGTTACAAAATAATTACAACTTATCATTTACAAGGCATATAATATATCAAGATTGTGTAGAAAATATGTGGAAATATATAAAATTTAGAAAAATTATCATTTTTTTATCTTATTTGTTATAATATTAGATAATTAAGTTAGAAGGAAGGTCTAAATGAACTTTATAAAAGCAGAAGAATTTACTGATTCTACTCTTGTTGAGTTGATTTCAGATGATAAATATAATGAAGAACTTGCCAAAAGAGCTGATAAGGTTAGAAAAGCAATTTATGGAAGTGATGTTTATGTAAGAGGTCTTATTGAATTTTCTAATTATTGTAAAAATGATTGCTACTATTGTGGAATAAGACGTTCAAATAAAAATATAGAAAGATATAGGCTTGATTTTGATGAGCTTATAATGTGTGCTAAAATAGGTTACAAATTAGGTTATAGAACTTTTGTCCTTCAAGGCGGGGAGGATATGGCTTATAAGGATGATGATATATGTAGGATAGTTGAAGAGATTAAAAAAATACATCCAGATTGTGCTATAACCCTTTCTCTTGGAGAAAGAAGTAAAAATTCTTATAGAGCCTTTTATAATGCAGGAGCTGATAGGTATCTATTAAGGGAAGAAACTTCAAATAGACAGCATTATTATAAAATCCATCCTAGTGAGATGTCCTTTGAAAATAGGAGACAGTGTTTATTTGACTTAAAGGAAATAGGATTTCAAGTTGGTGGAGGATTTATGGTAGGTTCACCTTACCAAGAAGATGAAGATCTTGTTAAAGATTTAAGATTTTTACAAGAACTTGAGCCAGATATGGTGGGCATAGGTCCTTATATTTCTCAACATGATACCCCATTTAAGGATATGGAAAATGGGTCATATAAAAAGACATTAAGGCTTGTTTCAATACTTAGGCTTATGTTTCCATATTGCTTAATACCAGCTACTACTGCTCTAGGGACTATTAATCCTTTTGGTAGGGAAGAAGGACTTAGGGCAGGTGCAAATGTCCTTATGCCAAATCTTTCACCTACTTCATATAGAGAACTTTATTCTCTATATGATAATAAGATTTGTACTGGGGATGAGGCTGCTGAATGTAGGTCATGTCTAGAGTTAAGAGTTAAAAAAGCAGGCTATAATATAGTTACAGCTAGAGGAGATGTTTCAAAAACTAAAAGATTTTATGTAGAAAAAAGAGGCTTATGCAAATTAAATTAATCTTTACTAAATCATTACAAGTTTCTCTAAGATAATTTGACCTTGATGAGCTGGAAAGCTTGTTCACAAAATTGTCTTTGGGTAACTTATAATGATGCAAGATATAATTGTTATTTGCAAGTGCCTCTTTTTAAATCTTTATTTGTTTTTCCATTTTATTTTCAAAGTATGAAATATGGCCAAATCCCAAGTCTTTTAGGTGTTTTATAGTTTCGTCTATCATATATCCGCATGTATCAGGAGTATGGGAGTCTGATCCTAGTGTTATAATATCTCCTCCCATAAGCTTATACTTTTTTAGGATATTATCCTTTGGATTGGCATGCGGAAGATTATTTCTAAAACCCGCAGTATTTACTTCAATACCCCTATTTGTATCTATTAATTCTTTTAGTAGTTTTTCAATTAAATCTTCATATAATTCATATTTTGGTATTAAAGACTTATCATTTATATACCTATCTATGTAGTCTATGTGACCTAAAACTGAAAAGTCTTTAATAGCTTTTACACTATCAATCATATAAGAGTAGTATTTTCTAAAAGAATTAATAGGATCTTTTTCTATAATCTTTCTTTGTCCCCATACATCCACAAACTCAACTGCATGAATCGAGCCTATTATAAAATCAAAAGGATTATCCTTTATTATTTTATTGATAATATCTTTGTTTTCATAGGCTATACCTATCTCAACACCGGTTAGTATTTTTATGTCTTTTTTGTATTTTTCCCTTAAATGATTAATGGTAGAAAAATAATCATCAAGGTCAAAGGTCATATCATCGGCGTTTTTTTGGCAACATTTATCTATATGGTCTGTGAAAGCCATAATCTTAATATTATTATTAATACATGATTTTATATTTTCTTCTGGATTAGTATGTGAATCGAAAGAAAACTTGCAGTGCATATGTAAGTCTTGCATATTATTCCTTTCCTTATTTTATATAATAATATCATACTAGTTTTAAATATTATATAAAGTCCGTAAATATAAGTACAAAAATACTTTGAAATTTGTTATAATAAGGATAATAAAGTTAAACAGGAGATAGTAATGAAGAAAAAAAACATTCTAGGCTTAGGACTTGGCCTTCTAATGTTAACAAGCCCTATTAATCCAATTGAAAAAAATTATAAAAATATAGCTTTTGCCGGAGATATAACAACAAGCGAAGAAAATACTTATGATTCTATTATAAGCGAAATTGAAGACTTTAAAAAAAGTGAGATATATAAAAACTTAAATGAAAAAGTCAAAAAAGATTTTGATGATTTAATAGGAAATTTAAATGAAGAAAACTTTACTCAAGAATCTTATAATAAGATTAGTGAAAAAATTTCAGAAATAAAGTTAGCTGAATATAAGAAACTTTATAAAGAAATAAAGACAATGATAAAGGGGAATTTATCAGATAAGCTAAAAAATAATTTTAATGAAATAAAAGAATCTTATGATTCTGTACAAGAATATAATCAAAATTATAATAATTTGAATATTTTAAAAGATAAAATAAATGCCTACAATAAAGAACTTTCTCTTGATAGAAATATCTTAAAAGAAGGAATTGAAAAAAATAAAAATCTTGATTTAGCTGATGAGAAAAAAGTTTTAGATAATGAAGATTCTAATCTTGATTCAGTTAATGAAGCTATAAAATCTATTAATAAAAAAGTAGATGATTTTAATGAAAAAGTAAGGAAAAAGGCAAAAGAAGAAAAAGAAAAATTAGCAAAAGAAATTGAAGATGCTATCAAAAATCACGAAGAAGTAAAAAAAGATATAGTTTATAAAAAATCAAGTAAAGAAGACAAAGATGAATTGGAGAAGGCTTTTAATGAATTAAAAAATAGCCAAATAGCTTTAAAAGAAGGTAAGGAAGAGGATTTTGGAAAAATTATAGATAAGTATAATGAGCTTGTCAATAATCTTGATGGTAAAATATTTATTGATGAACTCAATGCCCTTATTAAGTATTTTAATGAAAATCAAGACAAGATAAAAGATGAAGAAAAGAAAGCAAAACTTTCTAAAGAACTTAATTCTGTAGTTGATGATGATCAATTTGATAGTGAAAAATTAAAGGATCTTGAAAAAAGAATAAAAGATGCAGTAAATGAAAAACCTGGTTACTTAGAACAAGAAACACCTAAAAGAGTTACAGTATCTAGATCCAAAAATCCAGTTGTGAAGAAAAGTCGTTCTTTTGTAAGGACAGGAATTGGATCAATTGCTAAAGTGGCTGGAGTTTTAGTTCTTGCAGCAGGTGGACACTTATATTTAAAGAAAAAGAAATGATTTGAATTTTTCTTTAATTATTTAAGCATAAGTCTTAATTTAATTCTAGCAATATAATAATCTTTTATAAAAAAACTGTTGAAAGAATTTTTTCTAACAACAGTTTTTTATTAATTTATTTTTTAAATCTATGATAAAAAGCTTGAGTTTGTTTAGAAACTAGCCTCATAATAATCCTATTTCAAAAAACTTAACTTTATTATAATAAGATTTAATGAAAATTTTACTATCAATATTATTGGAAAACATCATAAGGGTGTTTGTTACTTAAGCTTAATAAGATAGGTATATTTATAAAAATCTCCCTTTTAGTTTTATTCTAAAAAGGAGATTTGAGATATTTATAATAATTTATTTGCCTAAATTTTTGTTCTATCAAATATTTCTAGAAGTTCTTCAAGAACTAGAATTCTTTCTCTGATTTTTTCACCTTCATCTGTATCTTTTATAAGCATTCTAGGAATTAATTTTTCAGTTTCATAAATTTTTGGGGTATAGGAGCCCATATTATCCCTTATATTTTTATAAGATACATGTTCTGCAAGTGCTATGTGGTGAGAGTTATACATTAGAGTATAGCCAGCTATGCCTGTCTTTTTTTGGTAAGGCTTTGATATGCCACCATCTATTACATAAAGCTTACCATTTGCTCTTACAGGTTTTTTGCCTTCCTTTACTTTTACTGGAACGTGACCATTTATAATTCTTCTTCTTTGGTCTTTTAAATTAAATTCATCAAGAATCATATTACAAATATCTTCTTTTTTATTTAAATCATAATATGGATTCATCTCTTCTTTTTTAAGTTCTTTATCATCAACTAAAAGATTTTCAAAGTAAGAATATTGACTTTTACCAAATAAAGGGGATTTTTTGCCACATACTAGATACCAAACTATGTCTTTTGCATATTGTTTTTCTTCAGATTCTGGTAAGAAATAGGCATCTCTTGCAAGCTTATCAAATAAATCCATCAACTCTTTTCCCTTATAGGCTTTTCCTTTGATTTTTATTTCTTGGAAAGAACCGTCAGGATTTAAAGGTATGCAACCATGGAAAAGAAGAGAGCCGTTAGATATTTTATACATAGAACCATTGTTATACATAAACTTAATGTGTTCATTTAGGAGGATATTTTTGGAGAACTCTTTTTGCAATATGTCTATTATGAATTTTTCTTCTAAGCTGAGCTTGAGAGGATCTTTTTTATCTATAGTAGGAAAGTTTTTATCTAAAAGTTCTACACCCTTGTAGGTCATTTTAGTGAAATCAATGTGTTTTAAGAAATTTCTATCATCCATATGAAATTCAGGATTTCTTTCTAAAAGTTTACCATCAAGCTTAAATCTTATGACACTCATAGCCTTATACATCTTGGCTGCTACATCCTTATTTACTTTATCATAGATATTTTCTTCAAATATTCTTGGCATAAATCTCTCACATGGGTCATCTCTATAAGTTTTCATAGAAAACTCATAAAGTGGTCTGAGATTTATTCCATAACCTTCTTCAACAAAATCAAAGTTATTATATGAGATTGCATTGCAAAGACATGCTGCTACCAAGGCCTTGTTTCCAGAACATGCTCCCATCCAAGCTATATCATGGTTTCCCCATTGTATGTCTACATTAGGAAAAGTTAAAAGTTCATCCATAATAATATTAGGTTCAGGCCCCCTGTCGTAAATATCTCCAACTATATGAAGGCTATCTACAGAAACTCTTTGGATTAGTGATGATAATACTATTATAAAATCATCAGCAGCCTTATATTTTATTATATTTTCAATTATTTTTTCATAGTATAATTTCTTATTAAATTCAGAATCATTAGTATATAAAAGTTCATCTATAATTTCCTTATAATTTGTAGGAAACTTATTTTTAACTGTATCTTTTGGATACTTTGTTGATACAAACCTAAAAAGATTAACTAACCTATGAATATTAATTGTGTACCAATCATCATCTATCAAATTTTCTTCTTTAAGTCTAACAAGTTCTCTTTCTGGATTATAGATAAGGTTTGCAAGATCATCTTGGTCCTTTTTTACTAGGGTATCTCCAAAGTATTGGCTAGTCTTATCTCTTATATTTCCAGCAGCAGATCTTAGAAGGTGAATAAAGGCCTTGGCCTCGCCATGAAGATCCGAGAAAAAATACTCAGTTCCCTTTGGTAGGTAAAGTTTTGCCTTAAGACCTATAATTTCATCGACTAAGTGGGTTTTTGTTGGGTAACTTTCTTTAAGTAGATTTAAATACTTTTCATTCATATGAATACCTTTCCTTAATATTTTTTACTATTCAAAAAAGGGACTGTTGCAAAACCATGAATTTCTATCATTCCATCATTACAAATTACTCATAGACAATTTGAGAATAGCCTACCAGCTCATGAAGGCCAAATTGTCGTGGAGGAGCTTGTAATGATGGAATAACGATTAATTCATTCTGCAACAGCCCCCTCTTGCTTCCTTTTTTGTTAATTTGACATCTTTTAGTTAACAACTATATATTAAAAACTTAAGTGCTTTTTTAATTTTATATACTAAAATATTTCGCTTTCATCTTTAAATATTTCTTGTGTTTTTTGATGTTGTTACTTCTTCATTTTTTTCTTCTGAATCTTTTTTAATTGTGTTATTATTAATAATTTCTACTTCTTTATTATCTATATTTTCTTTATCCTCATTGTCAATCTTAGAATTGTATAAATCACCTTCATTTTCATAATATTCAATACTTTTTTCATGAAGTCCAAGCATAGATCCTATAATAAGGAAGATATTGAAAATATAAGAGATTATGAATATCCTATCTCTAAAAAATACATGTCCAATAACACTGGTAAATAAGAGGAAGAATCCAGCAAACATATTAGATGGGAAATGTTTCTTATCTTTTATTGAAGAAAATATCCTATTTGTTAAAAGACTTATTAGGATAAATAAGCAAAATAGCAATATAAAAAAGATGGGTTTTATAAGGCTTAGAGAAATATTTGAAAATCCTAATAAATCAAATATGGAAAATATGTACTTTCTATCAACAAATAATGAAAAAAGAGTAGAAAGTATTAGACCTATACTAATCAATAAATAGTAAAATCCAGATATCCTCAATAAAATATTACTTAGTTTTTTCATCCTTACCTCCTTTTGCATTAATTATACCACAAAAAGCATGTACTTAATCTTTATTTTTATTTGAGTTATTTTATCGTATAATTATATAATATAAAGAAAGGAGTTTTTATGGATTTTGATAAAGTAATAGATAAGAGATGTTCAACTAGACTATTTACTGATGAAATAATTGACAGAAAAGATTTAGAGGCCATTGTAAATGCGGGAACTAAGGCACCAGTTGGTAAGGGACTTTATGCAAATATGGCTATTACAGTAATTACAAATAAAGAATACATAGGTGAGATTTTAGAAGAAGCTAGGGAAGTAGCTAATAATTATAAGGCAAATCCTATTTATTCTGCACCATATCTTATAATTGTATCAGCCAAAAAAGGTCATGAAACTAGGCTTGAAGATACAGCATGTATAATAGAGAATATGAGTCTTAAGGCAACTGATCTTGATATAGGCTCATGCTATATAAGAGGAATGTTTGAAAAATTTGATAAGAAGGCAAGATTTATTGAAAAATTAGGAGTAAAAGAGGATTTTTATCCTGTCCATGGTCTTATTCTCGGAAAAACTAATGAAGAAATAAAGGGAAAGAAACATCATATAGACGTAAATTATATAGATTAGTTTAGAAATTTGTTTGACAACGCTCTAAAATACAATATAATATAAAAAATTATTAAAAAAGGTTTTATAAGTTTAAGAAAATCTCCTGGATTATTTGACATGTGCTAGCATGGAGTGATATAATAAGCAATTGCTAGAATTCTAATTTAGCGAGATTTTTTTATTTATGTAAGGAGGGCTTTTTTCTTTTTGCAAAGCTTTAAATTTACATAAAAAAGTCTAGTTAAGCAGTCGGCTTAAGAGTATTATGAAGGAGTAATTTATAGTGCAATATCATAAAGAGTTATTTGGTAAAACTGAACGTGTTAGCTTTTCTAAATTTCCTCAAGTTCTTGATTTGCCAAACTTATTAAAGGTCCAAAAGGACTCTTATAAGTGGTTTATTGAAGAGGGCTTAGGAGAAATTTTAGAAGATATTTCCCCAATCGAAGATTATAATGGCAATTTAATACTTGAATTTGTTGGATATGATTTTGACGATGAGACAAAGTATACAGTTGAAGAGTCAAAATATAAGGATACAACTTATTCTAGAGACCTTAAGGTAAGAGCTAGGCTTATCAATAAGGAAACCGAAGAAGTTAAGGAACAAGAAGTATTTATGGGGGATTTCCCTATGATGACAGACTCAGCTACTTTTGTAATAAATGGTGCAGAAAGAGTTATAGTAAGTCAGCTTGTTAGGTCTCCTGGAGTATATTATGCATCAGAGCTTGATAAATCAGGAAACAATATGTACTCTTCAACAGTTATTCCTAATAGGGGAGCATGGATTGAGTTTGATACAGACGCATCCCACACTGTAAATGTTAGATTAGATCGTACAAGAAAACTCCCAGCAACAACTCTTGTTCGTGCGCTATTATTTGATACAGATGAAGAAATAATAGAAGCCTTGGGAGATACAGAACACTTAAGAAATACGCTCGAAAAAGAAAATTCAGAGTCAAGTGAGGAAGCCTTAATTGAAATTTATAAAAAATTAAAGCCAGGGGATCCTGCTAGTCTTGAGTCTGCTCAAAATTTAATAAATAATCTTTTATTTGATGATAGAAGATATGATCTTGCTAAAGTAGGTAGGTACAAATACAACAAGAAGCTTGCACTAAATGAAAGGCTAATAGACCAAGTAGCTGCAAGTGACGTTATAGATGATGAAACAGGTGAACTTTTTGTTAAGGCAGGAGAAAGAATTAATAGACAAACTGCTTTAGATATTGAGGCAAGTGGTATAAATGTTGTTGATATCATTGTCAAACAAGAAAATGGTGAAGATAAAGAGCTAAGGATTTGTGGAAACCATTTTGTTTATCTTGATTCATTTGAAGAATTAAAAGATGTTGACCTATCTAATGTAGAATTATCAGAAAAAGTTTATTATCCAGTAATGAGAGAAATTTTAGATAATAACGAAGATAAAAAAGACATCTTAAATGAAATTGAAAAGAGAAAGAAAGAATTATGTCCTAAAAATATAGTTAAAAGTGATATTCTTGCTGCTGTAAATTATCAATTTAACCTATTTGAAGGTATTGGTAATGTTGATGATATAGACCATCTAGGCAATAGAAGAGTAAG
This sequence comes from Anaerococcus faecalis, assembly GCF_013371425.1. Taxonomy (NCBI): domain Bacteria; kingdom Bacillati; phylum Bacillota; class Tissierellia; order Tissierellales; family Peptoniphilaceae; genus Anaerococcus; species Anaerococcus faecalis. The sequence goes on along the minus strand of NZ_JABVBA010000004.1, from coordinate 158,240 downwards.
AGGAGTAGGTGAGCTTTTACAAAATCAATTTAGAATAGGTCTTGCACGTATGGAAAGAGTTGTTAGAGAAAGAATGACAACTCAAGATCCAGATCTTGCAACACCACAAGGACTTATAAATATTAAACCTGTAACAGCAGTTATAAAGGAATTCTTTGGTTCAAGTCAGCTTTCACAATTTATGGATCAAACAAATCCAATGAGTGAGCTTACACATAAAAGAAGACTTTCAGCTTTAGGACCAGGTGGACTTTCAAGAGATAGGGCAGGAGTTGAAGTAAGAGATGTACATGATTCCCACTATGGAAGAATATGTCCAATAGAAACTCCAGAAGGACCAAATATAGGACTTATAACTTCCCTTACAACTTATGCAAGAATTAACAAATATGGTTTTATAGAAACTCCTTATAGAAAAGTCGGAAAAGATGGTTATGTAACAGATCAAATAGATTACCTAACAGCTGATGTTGAAGATAATTACATCATAGCTCAAGCTAATGAGCCACTAGATGATGAGGGAAGATTCATTAACGATCGTGTATCAGGTCGTGGTATAAATGGTGAGAATGATATTTATCCAAGAGAAACAATAGAATATATGGATGTTTCTCCACAACAGATTGTATCAGTAGGAGCAAGTTTAATACCATTTTTGGAAAATGATGACTCTACTCGTGCTCTAATGGGTGCTAACATGCAAAGACAAGCAGTTCCTTTAATAAAGACACAAGCACCAATAGTTGCAACAGGTATAGAACATAGGGCTGCAAAAGACTCAGGCGTTTGTGTAGTAAGTAAAAATGCTGGTGAAGTAGTATATGTTGGAGATGAAAAAATCAGGGTTAAAAGAGACTCTGATGGAGAAATAGATTATTATAGACTTCTTAAATTTAGACGTGCTAACCAAGGTACAACTATTAACCAAAGGCCAATAGTTAAACTTGGAGAACATGTAGAAGAAAATGAAATCCTTGCTGATGGACCATCTACAGAAAATGGTGAGCTTGCCTTAGGTAAGAATATTCTTATAGCTTTTACAACATGGGAAGGATATAACTACGAGGATGCTATGCTTTTAAATGAAGAGCTAGTAATGGATGATGTCCTAACATCAGTTCACATAGAAGAGCATGAATGTGAAGCCCGTGAGACAAAACTTGGCGCTGAAGAGATCACAAAAGACATTCCAAATGTTGGTGATGACATGAAGAAAAACCTTGATGAAAATGGGGTTATTAGGATAGGTGCCGAAGTTAAAAGTGGAGATATACTTGTAGGTAAGGTATCTCCAAAAGGAGAGACAGAACTTTCACCTGAAGAAAGACTTTTAAGAGCAATCTTTGGAGAGAAAGCTCGTGAAGTTCGTGATACTTCACTAATAGTCCCTCATGGAGAAAATGGTATTGTAGTTGATGTAAAAGAATACAACAAAAAAGATGGAGATGAACTTTCACCAGGAGTAAATAAGGTAATAAGAGTTTATGTAGCAACCAAAAGAAAGATTATGGTTGGTGATAAGATGTGTGGTAGACACGGTAACAAGGGTGTTGTTTCAAGGATTATGCCAAGAGAAGATATGCCTTTCTTACCAGATGGTACGCCTATCCAAATCTGCTTAAATCCACTAGGTATCCCATCACGTATGAATATAGGACAAGTTTTGGAAGTTCATATGGGTCTTGCTGCAAGAACTATGGGATGGAAGATAGCAACTCCTGTATTCGATGGAGCTATGGATACAGAAATAGAGGAAGTATTAGAAGAAGCACAAAAGATTGCTCCATATGTAAACAAAACAGGGAAAATTAGACTTCGTGATGGAAGAACAGGTGAAGAATTTGAAAATCCAGTAACAGTTGGAGTTATGTATATGCTTAAACTTCACCACATGGTAGAAGAAAAAATCCACGCAAGAAGTATAGGACCATATTCACTAGTAACCCAACAACCTCTAGGTGGTAAGGCACAATTTGGTGGACAAAGATTTGGAGAGATGGAAGTATGGGCTTTAGAGGCATACGGAGCAAGTCATACCCTCCAAGAAATTCTTACAGTAAAATCAGATGATGTTACAGGAAGAGTTAAGACATATGAAGCAATTGTCAAAGGAGAAAATGTTCCAGAACCAGGTACACCTGAATCATTTAAGGTGCTTGTAAAAGAACTCCAATCTCTAGCTTTGGATGTTGAGCTTTTAGATGAAAATGGAGAAGTAATAGAAATTAAAGAAAATATAGATGAGCAAGATAAGTTCTCACAAGTGGAAAAGATTGATGCTGCAAAGATTAGAAATCAATCTAAAAAACTTGCAGGACTTGCTTCAAAGGCAAAATCTGAAAATGATGAGGAAGTTTCAGAAACTGAGACTAAAGATGCCAAAGATTCTACAAGTCAAGGTTTAACAGAGTAAGGGGGGTTTTTTGTCAGAATTACAAGAATTTGGTGCTATGAGGATGAAAATAGCATCTCCTGAAAAAATTAGATCATGGTCTCATGGTGAGGTTAAAAAGCCAGAAACTATCAATTATAGAACACTAAAACCTGAAAAAGATGGCCTGTTCTGCGAGAAGATTTTTGGACCTACAAAAGACTATGAATGCTCTTGTGGTAAGTACAAGAGAATAAGATACAAGGGCGTTGTTTGTGAAAAATGTGGCGTTGAAGTAACAAAATCTAAGGTAAGACGTGAAAGAATGGGACATATAGAACTTGCTGCCCCAGTAAGCCATATTTGGTTTTTCAAGGGAATACCTTCAAAAATGGGTCTTTTACTTGATATGAGCCCAAGAGTTCTAGAAAAGATTCTTTACTTTGCATCATATGTAGTAATCAATCCTGGTGAAACTGAATATTATGAAAAACAAGAATTATCAGAAGCTGAATACTCAGAAGCTCTTGATAATTATCCAGATGATACAGAATTTCAAGCTGAAATGGGAGCAGAGGCTGTTAAGAAACTTCTAGCTAAGATGGATCTTAAAAAAGAATATGAATCCTTATTAAAAGAACTTGAAGATGCTAAGGGACAAAAGAAAATAAGAATATCAAGAAGACTTGAAGTGGTAGATGCCTTTCTAACAAGTGGTAACAAACCAGAATGGATGATTCTTGATGTGCTTCCAGTCATGCCACCAGAGCTAAGACCAATGGTCCAACTTGAAGGTGGAAGATTTGCAACAAGTGACTTAAATGACCTTTACAGAAGAGTTATAAATAGAAATAATCGTCTAAAAAGACTACTTGATATTGGAGCTCCAGAAATAATTGTAAGAAATGAAAAGAGAATGCTTCAAGAAGCAGTTGATGCTCTAATAGACAATGGTAGAAGAGGTCGTGCTGTAACAGGAGCTTCAAATAGAAATATGAAGTCTCTATCTGATTTACTTAAGGGTAAAAGTGGTAGATTTAGACAAAATCTTCTTGGTAAAAGGGTTGACTATTCAGGTAGATCTGTAATAGTAGTAGGACCAAATCTTAAATTTAACCAATGTGGCCTACCTCAAGAGATGGCTCTTGAATTATTTAAGCCATTTATTATGAATAAGGTTGTAGAAAATGAAATGGCTCACAATCTTAAATCTGCAAAGAAAATGGTGGAGAAGAAGGATCCAAGAGTTTATGAAATCTTAGAAGAAGTTATAAAAGACCATCCAGTACTTCTAAATCGTGCCCCTACACTCCACAGGCTTGGTATCCAAGCATTTGAACCAGTACTTGTAGAAGGTAAGGCAATTAAGCTTCATCCACTTGCTTGTCCTGCTTTTAATGCGGACTTTGACGGTGACCAAATGGCTATTCATTTACCTTTATCAAATGAGGCACAAATAGAAGCAAGACTTTTAATGATGTCTACAAATAATATCCTAGGTCTTAAAGATGGTAAGGCGATTACAACACCATCCCAAGATATGGTACTTGGAGCGTATTACCTAACAACAATAAAGGAAGGTGCAAAGGGAGAGGGAATGACCTTTGCAGACATTTCAGAGATGAAAAAAGCCTTACTTAACCACAATGTAACCCTACAAACAAAAGTTGGAGTTAGGATAAAAAAAGATAAAAATGACCCGGGAAAGATTGTAAATTCATCAGTAGGTAGATTTATCTATAATGAAGGAATCCCACAAGATTTAGGTTATGTAAATAGAAAAGAAGATCCTTATTCTCTTGAAATTGATCAAGTTACCTCATCAGGTGTGTTAAAAGATATAGTAGATCGTTGCTTTAGAAAGCATGGAAATATAAAGACTGCATCAGTTCTTGACTACATTAAGTCTACAGGGTATAAGTATTCAACCCTATCAGGACTTACAGTTTCAATGTCAGACGTTACAATTCCTCATCAAAAATGGGATATAGTATCAAAGGCTGATCAAGAAGTTGATAAGTATGAAAAACTTTATAGACGTGGTTTTATAACAGACAATGAAAGATACGAAAAAGTTATAGACATATGGAGAGAGGCAACAGATGATGTTACAGCTGCCCTTCTAGATGAACTTAAATCTGATAACAACATCAAGATATTTGCTGACTCTGGTGCCCGTGGTTCTACAAACCAAATCAGACAGTTAGGTGGTATGCGTGGTCTTATGTCAAGGGCTGATGGTAAGATTATAGAAATTCCTATAAAGGCTAACTTTAGGGAAGGTCTTTCAGTACAAGAGTACTTTATCTCAACCCATGGTTCACGTAAGGGACTTACAGATACAGCCTTAAGAACTGCAGACTCAGGTTACTTAACTAGAAGAATGGTAGACATATCTCAAGATGTTATAGTTACAGAAGAAGACTGTGGTACAGATGGATATGTAGTGGCTCATGAGTTTAAAGATGGTAATGAGCTTATAGAAAACCTATATACAAGAATAGTAGGACGTACATCTTTTGAGGAGATAAAAGATAGTGAAGGCGAAACAATTGTAGCTAAAAATCAAATTATTGATGAAGAAAGAGCAGAAAAAATTGTAGCTGAAGGTATCAAAGAAGTTAAATTACGTTCAGTACTAGAATGTAAGTCAAAACATGGAGTATGTGAAAAATGCTATGGTAGAAATCTAGCAACAGGTAAGAAAGTGAATATAGGTGAAGCTGTAGGAATTATAGCTGCCCAATCAATTGGTGAGCCTGGTACACAACTTACAATGAGAACATTCCACTCTGGAGGTATAGCAGGTGTTGGAATTACTCAAGGTCTTCCAAGAGTTGAAGAGTTATTTGAAGCAAGAAAACCAAAGGGACTTGCATTCATAGCTGAAAACTCAGGTACAGTATCACTTATTAAAAACGAAAAGAAAACAGATGTAGAAATACTTTCAGAAGATGGTTATTCTAAAAAATACAATATACCATATGGTGCAAGACTTCTAGTTGGAGAAGGAGACGTTGTAGAAAAGGGACAACAACTTACAGAAGGTTCTCTTGATCCACATGATGTACTAAAAGTATTAGGCAAAATCGGTGTTCAAGACTACATCACTAAAGAAGTACAAAAAGTATATAGGCTTCAAGGTGTAGAAATTGATGATAGACATATAGAAGTAATAACAAAGCAAATGCTTAAAAAAGTAAAAATAGAAGAAGCAGGAGATACAGACTTCTTGCCAGGTTCACTACAAGAGATAAGAGATGTTCGTATTGTAAATGAAGAGATGGAAAAAGAAGGCAAGAAAAAAGCTGAATACAGCCAAGAGCTTCTAGGAATAACCAAAGCATCACTTGCAACAGAATCATGGTTATCAGCAGCATCCTTCCAAGAAACAACAAGAGTTCTTACAGATGCTTCAATCAAGGGCAAGGTTGATGACTTGAAGGGACTAAAAGAAAATATAATCATAGGAAAGTTGATACCAGCAGGTACAGGTATGAAAGTTTACAATGACTTTGATATAGACTATGAAAATAAGGATTTAGAAGATGCTCAAATAGCTTTGAATATAGAAGAAGTAAAAAAAGCAGAGGCTGAAACTGAACAAAATCAATAATTAAGAAAAAATACTATGGACTAGTAATTTGCTCCATAGTATTTTTATTTTGTATTCTTTAGACCTAAATAATAAAATACTTGCTATTGATTGTTAAATAAAAATTTAAAAGAATAAAGGAGAAATAATGAGTATAAAATATATATGTGCATATATCAATATATAGTATATATTTAATTAATACATCAAATAAATACATTTAATTGACACGAAAAATAAATTATGATATCTTTAATCTAAGAAAGGATTCATACATGAACTGACTAATATAAGAAATAGATTAAAGGAGAAAATCTTATGAAAAAAATTAAAAATTTATTTTCGATTTTTATGATAACGTTTTTGTTTCTTATGATGGGGACTTCTTTGGCAGCAAATACTGGCGACACATCTTGGTCTTTTAATTTTGGAAGGACAAATTTTAATCTTTATACTCCTTCTAGGGAAAAACAAGATGCATCTCCTATATACTTTTATGTAAATAATATAAGTGGGGATACTTTAAAAGCAAGGGCCTTAGCTGGAAATAAACAAGTTACATCTTATGCACCTGTATATTATATAAATAAGGGAGGAAAGTACTGTATTTCTAGCAATATACATGAAGATGGTTACAGAACAGCCCTAGTGCATGGATCTAAATATAGTACATTTTCTACACTATCAGCATCTGGATTATGGTCTCCTGATTCTTGGTCCTGTGGTTGGTAAAATTTAAGTTAATACTAAGTCAGTTCATGTATTAATATATTTTTATGAAAAAGAAATTTACTCTTATATTAATTTTAATAGTGATTATATTTTCATCATGTAGTAATGATGACTATCAGAATGAAAAAAACCAAAATATAGAAAAAAGTTTATCTAATATGGACAAAGAGGATGCTGAGCTTTTAGAAAATATCTATAAAGCAAATCCCAAACAAGCTTTATATTACAAAACTTATTATGAAGATGGAAGTTTATTATCAGAAAACATGAATGTAAATTGGGATGATAAAAATATTTCTTATATGAAAAATTATTATAATCCTAATAAACCAATTGAAATAGTTTATCTTTTTAAAGGAAATAAAGCCTTATATATAAATATAATAGAAAATAAATTTTATAGAGGGAAAATTTCTGATGATTCTGATTTTGTAAAGGGTTTGAGTCGCAAGTACCCTGATATTTCAAATTTATATGATAATTTAATGGATAATAATATAAGTTCTATAAAAAAAGAAGATGATGGGATAAGAATTGATTTGTCTGATGGAACTTATAGGATTTATAATAGTGATTTTATAATGACAAAAGCAAGCACTATTAGTGAAGGTGCACAAAATACCATAATTTTAGATAGAAAAGATTCTAATTTGGATAAATTATATGAAGATTATGAAAATATGATATCTTCAATGCAAGAAGTTGAAAGCTTGGAGGATATAAAATAATGAAAAAGAAGATTCTTATATCTTTAGGTTTTATAGTTTTAATTTTTTCATATATTTTTCTTTATCAAAGGGCTAATGCAGGATATCCAAGCAAGTCTAAGATAGAGGAATATTCTTACAAAGATAATATTGATTTAGGAGATATTGAAGTAAAAATATATAATAGAAAGATAGAAAATTTTGGAGGTAGGAAAGCTCTTCGTGTAGATATTGAATATATGAATCAAAAAAATGATATGAATATAGTACAATTAGGATATGCATTTAGTTTATATCAGGATTTTTCTTCATGTATAGTTCAGAATATAAGAGAATCTGAAAAGCAAGAACTTATATTCGAACCGACTTATAATTTAAAAGATTTAAACATAAAAAAGGGAGAGAAGAAAAGGTATGCTTTTTATTACTGGATAGAAGATAAGGGTGATTATAAGAATGCCTTATTAATAAGTATCAATACTTACTTAGATCAATATAAAAAAGAATATAAAAAAGGAAATCTATACTATAAGACAATTGACCTAGGAGATGTTTATGATTAAAGAAAGTTTTTATAGATTTTTTAAAAGAAAAAGGTTTTTCTTTACTATTTTCATAATAATTTTAATAAATTTAGTGGATATTTTACCTAGAAGAAAAGCTATAATTTTTAATGATAAGCTTATAGTACAATCATCTTTTCTTGAAAATATTATGATAAATGGTTCTCTTGGTAACGCTATTATCATGTTTGTTTTTTTATCTTTTATTTTAGCAAGTTTACCTATGGCAGATTCCTTTGTTGAAGATAGGGAAAGTGGTATATACAAGACATATATGCTTAAAATAACAGATAAGGAATATACAGTCAAAAAATTTTTGATAAATTTTGTATATGCAGGTTTAAGTGTTAGCCTAGTTTTACTTATAAATATTGCAGTATGGCTTTTACTAAGACCAAGCCTACCTATAACTTACTATAATACTACATTCAACAATGATTTATTTTTGATAAAGCTCATAGTAAAGAGTCCTTTGCTTTTTTATTTAGCTAGTATATTTATAGATTTTATTATAGGAGGAATTATAGGCTCTTTTGCTATGTTCTTAAATGATATATTTAAGTCTAAATATCTTGGAATAGGCGGGGTTTTTATACTTGATATAATATTGGATTTACTAATGTCTATATTGAGAAGTAGGTTCGAGATTTTTAACAACTTTTTGAGTTTGAGCTCTTTTCTTAATGGGGTAATAATAAAACATAGTTTTTCAAGTTTTATATATCCTTTGCTTTTATTTTTAATATCTTGCCTTTACTTTTTAATTTTTAAGAAAAATAAGGAAATAATATGAGTGGATTTTTTAGAGAAATAGACTTGCTTTTAAAAAAAAGCAAAAAAATTATGATTTTTATGGGAATTTATCTAATTTTATTAATTCTTATAACATTTGGGGCTTTTAATGAAACTCCACCTATAGAAGTTTTTATTGAGCAGGCATTTAAAGATAATGGAAATTTTATTGATTTCAATAATTTCATACTTCCAATTTCATTTTTTGTAATACATTTTGTACCAGTCTTTGGAATATCTGAAATATTTTACAAGGATCACATAGAATTCGGAACTTATATAATGCCTAAATTTAAAAGCAAAAGACAATATTTTCTTGGGAAAATTTTAGGAGCAAGTATATTCAATGTATTTATTGGCTTGTTGTTTTTTTCAATAATTTTATTATATCTTTCTTTACAAGGTAAAAATGATCTATATCTTATGAAAGGTTTTGTGAGAGTTGCTATTTTCTATATATTAGAAAATATTTTATTTACTAATATGATTTTTATGATAGCCTTATTTACAAAATATTTATTTGCATTGTCTGTATTTATAATAAATCTCCTTATTGCAATCCTATCTAACGTAAGATTTATCCTAGGGCAAGGATCACTTATTATGAAGCAAGATTTTTATGGAGGAGAATTCGACTTGAAAGTAAATTTGCTGTTTATCTTAATTTACTTTATAATTATTATTTTATTATTATATTTTTTGCCAAAATATTATGATTACTATGGGAGGGAAGAATGATAAAAGTTACTAAAGCTTTTAAAAAGATTGGATCAAATCAAGTATTAAGTGAGATAAATCTAGAACTTGAATCAGCAAAAGTATATGGTTTTCAAGGGGAGAATGGTTCAGGAAAAACAATGTTATTTAGGGCGATTTGTGGTTTTATTAGACTAGATAGTGGTTGTATAGAAATTGATGATTTAATAATTGATGGAAATGCGATTTATAATGATATAGGATTGCTTTTAGAAAATCCGTCCTTTATAGATGAACTTTCAGGTTTTAACAATTTAGCAATGATAGCATCAATAAGAAAAATTGCCGACAAAAATAGAATAATAGAAGTCTTGGATAAAGTTGGTTTAAAACATGCTATGAATAAAAATTATAAGACTTATTCACTTGGGATGAAACAAAGATTAGGACTTGCAAATGTAATATTAGAAGATCCAAAGATATTAATATTTGATGAACCAACTATAGCTTTAGACCAAAAAGGAGTGGATTCTTTAATAGATATAATAAAAGAAGAAAAAGAAAAAGGAAAAACAATATTAGTATCTTCTCATGAAAAAAATATAATAGAAGAGCTTTGTGATAAGATTTTTTTTATGGAAAATGGTAGCTTAAGTGAAATTAGTTAAGAAATTTTAATTGTTTAAAGTTTTATATAAATTGTGAAATACTAGATGGATAATTTTTGTATTAGCCCTAGATTATTGAAGTAAATATGAAAATTGTTAAAAAATATAAATTAATAATAGCAATACATGATATATTGTTTTTTATAATTTCAATGTTATTAAAGGTTGTAAAGTCCAAAATCTTGCATAAAATTACTAGTCCAATATCTACTATTTCATTCTAATATATAATTTATAAGATATAATCCAATCCTCATTGATATAAATGAGGATTTCGCCTATTAGTTTAATATCTGATTCTTCATTAGCGAATATTTTTATTGCTTTTTCAAGTCTTCTAATTTTTTTAGTCTTTCTAAAGAAATTATCAATTCAAGTATATTATTAATCATATTATTTATCAATTATGAAAAAACATCTTATCTATAATTTTCTCTTAACTTTATATAAACTAATTCTACAAGTAAATATGGATACTTTATTATACTTAGGTCATTATTTCTCCATAGCTTTACCTCTTTTCCAAGATATTTAGTTAGTGATAATACAAATAATTTAGAATATGTTTTTGTGCATATATTCTATATTACTTTAGATACTTTCCTAGTAGATACTCTTTGGATGTACATTTCTAATATAGTAATGGCAGTGTTTTTTAATTTTTCTGGTATCATTCAAAGACTTTTGTGGAGAATTTTCCATATAATTTCAACTTACGAGTTAATTAAAATTTGAATATCTTCCTGATTAATTGAAAAATGTAATTGAGTCATTTGATACCTCCTAGTTTATTTTTTTAGTTAAAAACATTGTACTAGTTAAGCTTTCAAATGACATTTTCTTTTGACACAATTATATGGACTTTATCTATATTGCTTTGACATAGATAGGAAAATGTTTTACAATTATAAATAAATTAATATATATATGCTAAAATAATAATTAAAGATGTATATTTTTAGCTTTATATTTTGAAGTTAAGAGTTTTATATTTTTTATTTTAAAAGCTTTAAGTTTTAGCTAAAAAGAGGATTATATGAAAACAATTAAGGGAAATTTTATATTTGATAAAGAAGAAAATAAAGAAAAGATTGATGAATTTAAGAAATTTATTGAAAAAAATAAGGACAGAAAAGGACCATTGATGCCAATTTTGCAAGAAGGTCAAAATTTTTTTGGATATTTGCCAGAAGACATATTAAAGCTTATTTCAAGTAAACTAAATATTCCTTTGGCTGAGATTTATGGAGTGGCTACCTTTTATTCGCAATTTACATTTATACCTAATGGAAAAACAGATATACATATATGCCTTGGAACTGCTTGTTATGTAAAGGGAGGGGCAGATATTTTAGAGGAGTTTGAAAAAAGACTTAATATAAAAAATGGGGAGACAACAGAAGATAGAAAATTCTCAATATCTGAAACAAGGTGTTTAGGAGATTGTGGGAAGTCTCCTGTTGTTGAGATTAATGGTAAGCAGCTTGCTCACTTTACTAAAGAAGATGTTAAAAAAGTTTTGGAAAAATATAAGTAGGCGATAAAAATGATTGATTTAGAATATCTTATAAATATAAAAGAAAATACAGAAATAAGTCATCCAGAAAACTTAGATAAAAAAGATGATATTCAAGTTAAAATAGCCTTAAGAAATTTAGGAGTTATAGATTCTAAAAATATTGATGAGTACATAGCAAGAGATGGTTATTTTGCCCTTTATAAGGTGCTAAAAGAGATGAGTCAACAAGAAGTTATTGATATTATAAAGGATTCAAAGCTTAGAGGCAGGGGTGGAGCAGGTTTTCCAACGGGTCGCAAGTGGCAAACTGCCTTTGATTATGATGTTGATAAAAAATATATTATTTGCAATGCCGATGAGGGAGACCCTGGTGCCTACATGGATAGGTCCATACTTGAGTATGATCCACATTCAGTAATAGAGGCTATGATTATAGCAGGATATGCAATTGGTAGTGCTGAAGGATTTATATACGTAAGGGCAGAATATCCAAAAGCTGTTAAAAGTCTTAATTATGCTATAAAAGAGGCTAGTGAGAAGGGCTTTTTAGGTGAAAATATTATGGATTCTGGATTTAATTTTACTATAGAACTTAGGTTAGGTTCAGGAGCTTTTGTATGTGGAGAATCAACTGCTCTTATGGAGTCGATAGAAGGTAAAAGAGGGATGCCAAGGGTTAAGATTCACAGAACAGCTTTTAAGGGCTTGTGGCAAAAACCTACCGTAATTAATAATGTTGAAACCTTAGCAAATGTTTGCCAAATTATTTTAAATGGCTCGAACTGGTACAGAAGTATTGGTACAGAAAAATCTCCAGGAACCAAGGTATTTTCTTTAGTAGGAGATGTAAAAAAAAGTGGCTTGATAGAGGTAAGTATGGGAACTAGCCTAAGAGAGATTATATATGATTTAGGCGGAGGAATAGAAAATGATAAAAAGCTTAAAGCTATACAAACTGGAGGCCCATCTGGAGGCTGCATACCAGCTAAATTCCTAGACAAGTCGGTTGACTATGAGACGCTTAAAGAACTAGATTCCATAATGGGCTCTGGCGGAATGGTGGTTATGGATGAGGATACCTGTATGGTTGATATAGCAAGATTTTTTTTGGAATTTACATGTGATGAATCTTGTGGCAAATGTGTCCCTTGTCGAGAAGGCACTAAAAGAATTCTAGAAATACTCGAAAGAATAGTTAATGGTGATGGAAAAAGTGAAGATATAGACAAATTAATGGAACTTTGTGAATTAACTACAGAAACTTCTCTTTGTGGCTTGGGTAAATCAGCAGCTTTTCCTGTAATTTCAACGTTGAAATATTTTAAAAATGAATACATTGATCATATAAAAAATAAACATTGTACTGCTGGTATATGTAAGAATCTTATACATTTTAGTATAAAAAATAATTGTGTAGGATGTGGTACTTGTAAGAGAAATTGTCCGGTTTCATGTATTAGTGGAAGTAAAAAAGAAATTCATAAAATAGATCAAGAAAAGTGTATTAAGTGTGGTACTTGTCTAGATGTATGTCCAATCAAGCCAAAAGCTGTAGCTAAAGGGTGATTTTATGTGTTATGTAAGTATCAAAATAGATGGTAAAGAAATAAAAGCTCAAAAAGATAGCTTCGTTTTGGATGTTGCTAGAGAAAATGGCATTGAAATTCCAAGTTTGTGTTATGACCCGAGTCTTGAAAAGTTTGGTGGTTGTAGACTTTGTATAGTTGAAATTACAAATAATGGTTGGACAAAGATTGACACTTCATGCTCAACGAAAGTTAAAGATGGTATGGAGATTAAGACAAGTAGTAAAAATTTAATCAAGAAAAGAAAGGGCATTTTACAACTTTTATTAGATTCACATCCAAATGATTGCCTAACTTGTCAAAAGGCAGGGGAGTGTTTGCTTCAAAAATATGCTTATGATTATGATGTTAATTTTAGGGACATTGATGGAGAAAAAAGAGAAAAATTTTATGACTTATCTAGTCCTTATATAATGAAGGATAATGCTAAATGTATTCTTTGTGGGAAGTGTGTATCAATTTGTGGACAAATAGAAGATAGGTCTATCTTATCTTTCGCAAATAGAGGATATGATACATATATAGCTTGTGATTTGGGAGAAGATTTTGCTCATTCATATTGTATATCTTGCAATAGGTGTGTTTCTATATGTCCAGTAGGAGCCTTAACAGATAAGAGGATATTAGGAAAAGTTAGAAGTTTTGATGCTGATAAAAAGACTGTTAAGTGTAAAGTTTGTGAGTTTGGATGTGATTTTGAAATTTATTCAAAAAATGGAAATAATATTGCGGTTATTGCTAAAAAACCAAGTGACGGAAGACCACTATGCCTTAAGGGAAGAATGATGACAGAACTTTTATACTTAGATAATCCTGATACACCTTATATAAAGACAAGTGGAGAATTTATTGAAAGTGATTGGATAACAGTAATAGGATTTAAAAATGTCTTTAAGAAAATTTCAAAATTAGAAAAGAAAAATGAAGGAGAATAATATGAGAGTCTATATAAACGATATAGAATACGAAATAGATAGGCCAATGACTATTCTTAACTTCTGTAAAAAACAAGGAATTGATATCCCAAGCCTATGTTATGATAAAAGAGTTTTACCAAATGGAGCTTGTAGGCTTTGTATTGTTGAAATAGAAGGCTACAAAAATCCTGTCACTTCTTGTTTGGAGAAATTGAAAGATGGAATGAAAATTTATACCCATAGTGAAAAGATAAAATCATTAAGAAGACAAATTCTAGATTTGCTATTTTCAAACCATCCAAATGATTGTTTAAATTGTGATAAGTCAGGTAAGTGTAAATTACAAGATTATTGCTATGAGTATGGAATAGTAAGTGCAACTTTTAAAAATAAAGAAAGTAATTTACCCATAGATAGGACAAACAAATTTTTCACCTATGACCCAAATAAGTGTGTAAAATGTGGTATATGCGTAAGTATTTGCAATAATCTTCAAAATAGTCAAGCCATTAGTTTTACAGGTAGGGGATTTGATTTAATTGTAGAAACGCCATTTAATAAGGGATTTGGAAATAGCGATTGTGTCTCTTGTGGAAATTGCGTTTCAGCATGTCCTGTGGGAGCCTTAAATCCTAAAAAGAAATATATAGAGGATAAATTTAGGTATTGGGAAGTCAAAAGGACTCAAACTACTTGCTCATATTGTGGAGTAGGTTGCCAGATGAATTTACTTAGTAAGGACAATCGTATAGTAGAAATTGAACCTGTAAATACCATACCAAATGATGGATTATTATGTGTAAAAGGTAAATTTGCATATAGATTTATAAATCATACAGATAGACTTACTAAGCCACTTATAAAAAGAAATGGTAAATTTGTTCAAGCTAGCTGGCAAGAAGCCTATAGGCTTATAAAAGAAAAATACTCTAAAATTATGAAAGAAAATGGACCAGATGCTTTCGGAGGTTTTTCATCAGCAAGGTGTACTAATGAAGAAAATTACCTCTTTCAGAAATTTGTAAGAACAGTTTTTAAAACAAATAACGTTGACCACTGTGCAAGACTTTGCCATGCATCGACAGTCGCAGGACTTGCTAATACATTAGGCAGTGGAGCTATGACAAACTCAATAGAAGAGATAGATGGAACTGATGCTTTTATGATAATAGGAACAAATACAACTGAAAATCATCCTGTTATAGGGAGCAAGATAAAAAGAAGGGTTAAAAATGGAGCAAAACTAATAGTTATAGATCCCAGAGAAATTGAACTTGCTAAATATGCAGATGTCTTTTTAAAAATAAAACCTGGCAGCAATATAGCAGTTTTAAACGGTATTATGAATGTAATTTTGAAAGAAAATCTTCATGATATGGACTACATAAATGAAAGAACAGAAGGATTTGAAGAATTTAAAAGAACAATTGAAAAATACAAGCCAGATTTAGTTTCGAAAATTTGTGGTATTGATAAGAATGATTTAATAAAGGCTGCAAGAATATATGCCAAGGCCAATAAGGCAAGCCTATATTATTCAATGGGGATAACTCAACATTCAAGCGGAACAAATGGAGTTATGTCAACATCCAATTTACAGATGCTTACAGGAAATGTTGGATTTGAATCTACAGGGATTAATCCACTAAGAGGACAAAATAATGTTCAAGGAGCCTGTGATATGGGAGCTCTTCCTACAGACTATACAGGATATCAAAAAGTTTTTATAGATCCTGTAAGAGAGAGTATGGAAAGTTTTTGGAAAAGCAATCTTCCAAGCAAAAAGGGTCTTACTTTAACAGAAATGATAAATAGTGCTGGAAAAGGAGATATTAAATTTTTATATATAATGGGTGAAAATCCTATGATCTCAGATCCAGACTTAAAGCATGTTAAAAAGTCACTTGAAAACTTAGATTTTCTCCTCGTACAAGATATATTTTTAACAGAAACAGCAGAACTTGCAGATCTTGTCTTACCTGCCAGCTCTTTTGCAGAAAAAGATGGAACATTTACAAATACTGAAAGAAGGATTCAAAGAGTAAATAAGGCTATAAATCCTATTGGTCAGTCTAAAGCAGATTGGAAAATTATAATGGAGATATCAAATTTACTAGGATATGAAGAATATTATAATTCTCCTAGTGAAATTATGGATGAAATAGCTCTTTGCACCCCATCTTATAGTGGTATAAGTTACAAAAGATTAGAAAAAGAGTCTTTGCAATGGCCTTGTGTAGGCAAAGAACATCCAGGAACAAAGTATATGCACAAAAATACTATGGCAAGGGGAAAGGGGCTTTTTAAAGCTATTGAATATGAGGAAAGTAAGGAATTACCAGATGAGGATTATCCATTAATTCTTACAACCGGTAGAATGCTTTATCAATATCATACAAGAACTATGACAGGGAAAATCGAAGGTCTAAATGAAATAGCAGGGAAATCTTATATAGAAATTTCTCCAAAGACTGCAAAAATTTATAATGTAGAAGATGGTGAAAAAATTAGGGTAAAGTCAAGGAGAGGATTTGTTGAATCTTTTGTAAAAATAACCGAAAAGGTAGAGCCTGGTGTAGTATTTATGCCATTTCATTATGCAGATGGACCTGCAAACCTACTAACAAATCCTGTTTTGGACCCTATAGCGAAAATACCTGAGTTAAAGGTATCAAGTGTTCTTATAGAAAAGATTGAAAGGAAATCTTATGTATAATTCTATAAAAGTAATAAATCTTGTCATGGCTATGGAATTGCATGGTTATAACTTTTGCAAAGATAATTCAATAAAAAGTAGAAATTTACAAACAAAAGCAATCTTTGAAAAATTATCCAAAATAGAGCTTGAGCATTATGAATATCTTAAGAAATTGCTTAAAAAATATAAGGATGGAGAAACTGTCAGTGAAGAATTGAATCTACCTGAAGATAAGGGAGAAATCTTTTTCGAAAAAAGAAAAGAAAGTGAGAATTTAGCTCAAAATTTTGAACAATCTATGATTCAAGATATGAATGTACTTCGTATGGCTTATCTCATAGAAGAAGATTTTAGAGATTATTATAGTATGTCAAAAAAAGTGGAAGATGAACAATTAAGAGAAATTCTAAGTCATTTTGCTGGATGGGAAGATAATCATGCTAAGATTTTCAAGGATGAGTATGATAGGTTGATGGATAAGTATATGAATATTAGTTGGGGTGGTTAATGGATAAAAAAGAATTGACAGCTATCTTACTTTCTGGCGGAAAATCAACTAGAATGGGAAAAGATAAAAAAAAACTAAATTATAAAGGCTCATTCTTGATAGATACCATTGTAGAAAACTTAGCTAGATATTTTAATGAGATTGTAATAGTAAGTAATGAAGTAGACTTTTTTAAAGATAGGTATAATTCTTATGATAATAATATAATTATAAGGGAAGATATAATAAAAAATATAGGACCATGTGCTGGTTTGTATACAGGTCTTATTTCTTCATCGAATGAAGATAATTTTTTGATGGCTTGTGATATGCCTTATTTTAGTTGTCAATATTTAGAATATTTAGAAAATAAAGAATATAAGAAAGCCTTAGTATATGATAATGGAAAATATTTAGAGCCATTTTTTGCCTTATATAAAAAAGAATTGTTTGAAAATATAAAGATTTATTTAAATAAAGGTAGAAGAAGTATAAATGGATTTTTAAATGAAATTTCTGCATATACGGTTGAGTATGAAGAAATTAAAAATATAGAAAATATAAATAAAGTTTTTAGAAATTTAAATTATCCTCAAGATTGGAAAAACTATTTGGAAGAAAATGGAAAAAGATTTGATTAGAAATTTTAAGATAGAAAAAATAAATAAAGATAAATCATTTTTTATGATAGATGAGGTTATAGTTGAAAAAGATCTTAATATTCATATAAAAGATGAGATTATAGCAAGGCTTTTAATAAGTCCAAAAGATATTGAAAATCTAACTATAGGTTATCTTTATAACTTAGGATATATAAGTTCAATTGATGATATAAATTGTATAAGGATAGAAGATAAAGATTCTTATGTAATTTTAAATACACAACTATCAAAAGAAATTGTTTATAATACAAAAATACTCAGAATCAAAAAAAATGACTTATTTAAACTTTCGGAAATCTTTCAAAATAAATCAGAAATTTTCAAACGTACGGGTGGAGCCCATTCTGTAGGTCTCATTAAAGATTGTAAAATAGTTAAATTTGTAGAAGATGTATCTAGGAGCAATGCAGTAGATAAACTTATAGGACATATTTTAAAAGAAAAGATAGATATAAGCGATAAATTTATTTTTACATCTTGTAGGGTGAATGAGCAAATAATAGAAAAAATAGAAAAAATCGGTTTTTCTTTGATAGTATCTCAATCATCTCCTACAAGTAGGGCAGTTGAAATTGCAAGAAGTAAGGATATAAATTTAATAGGCTTTGCAAGAGGTGAAAGGTTTAATATCTACAATAAGAATAAAAATCTTATTGTAGAATAAAAATATTATGGATTTATTAGATGTAAAAACAATAAATGAAGCTATTAACCTTCAAGTAAAAGTTATGGAAGAAATTCCATTAAAGAAAAAGATTTTACTTGAAACAAAAAATTCTTTAGGCTATATACTAGCTAGTGACTTAGTATCTAGAGATGATTTGCCTAGTTTTAGAAAATCAACTATGGATGGATATGCAATAAAATATAAGGATAGCCAAGGAGCTAGCGATACTATACCAACAATCTTAAGAATTGTTGAAGAGATAGAAATGGGATCTGAACCCAAGTGTAGGATAGAAAATGGAGAAGCTTCAAAAATCTATACTGGAGGAATGCTTCCTGAAGGGGCAGATTCAGTAATACCAATAGAATTTACAGAAAAATTTTCTAATGATTTAATTTCTATCAATAAGCCCATAGTCTTTATGGATAATGTTATAGATATAGGAGAAGATTCTAGTAAGGGAGATCTTTATCAGAGAAGTGGCAAAATTATAGATCCAAAAACTATAGCAATGGCTGCAAGCTTAGGCTATGATAAGATTGAGGTATATGATAAGATAAATTGCAAAATAATATCAACTGGAGATGAGATTCTTCCAGTATCATCTGAACTCTATCCAGCAAAGACTAGGGATATAAACTCTTATATGCTTTACTCATTGCTAAATTCTATGGGCATAAATGTAGTTTCTATGAAACATTTAAAAGATGATAAAGAGATTATTAGAAAAGAGCTTTTAGAAGATATTGATTTAATAATAGTATCTGGATCATCGTCAAAGGGAAAAAAAGATTTTATACCATTTATAGCAAAAGATTTAGAACCTGGTCTAATATATCATGGTATTTCTATAAAACCAGGAAAACCAACAAGTCTTAGCTTAAATAATAAAACGATAATTCTAGGTTTACCTGGAAATCCAATAAGTGCTTATACAGTTTTTAAATGTGTATTTCAAAAGGCCTACAACAGATATTATAATATAGAAGATAGTCTTAAAATTAAATGCAGATTGGTTAGAAATATTCATGCTAAATCTGCCAAAACCTTGATTCAATTAGTAGACATAGAAAGAAGGGAGGATGAGCTTATCGCCATACCGATATTTGGATTTTCAAATAATATTTCCTTACTAAAGAAAGTAAGGGGATATATTTTAATTGATGAATACAGTGAAGGACTTAGGGAAAATGAATATGTGTGGGTAAGCCTTATTAAATGAGAAATATATATTTAGATACTCAGGAATTAGAAAAAGCTTTAAAGATTTTCCAAGAAAATATATTAAAATTTTTTTATAAACTAGAATCTGAAACTATAAGTTCAAAAGATGCATTTGGAAGAGTAAGTCGAAATGCAATTTATGCAAAATATTCATCTCCTGCTTATCATTCATCTGCTATGGATGGAGTAATGGTAAAAAGTGAGATGACCAAATATGCTAGAGAAAATAAACCATTATTTTTAAAAAATGAAGATTTTATATTTTGTAATACAGGTTCTGCCCTAGTAAAAGGTTATGATGCAGTGATAATGATTGAGGATGTAAAAATTGAAAAAGATGGAATTACTATAATGAAAGCAGTAAATCCTTGGGAGAATATAAGAATACAAGGGGAAGATGTTGTGGAAAAAGATCTCTTATTTACATCATTTCATAAGTTTTCATCGGTAGATCTTTCTGTTCTTATAGCAAGTGGAATAACTGAAGTTGAAGTATTAAAAAAAGTTAAACTAGCTATTATTCCATCTGGAAATGAAATAATTGGAGAAGAAGATGAGCTAAAAATTGGTAAAATTATAGAGTCAAACTCTGCCATGCTTATAAGCATGGCAAGGGAAAATGGAATTGATACATTGCTTTATCCAATAGTAAAAGATAATAAAGATGATATAAAAACAGTCTTAGAAAAAGCCTTAAATGAATGTGATTTTATAACACTTATTGCAGGAACTTCTGCAGGAAGTAAAGACTATGCAAGAGAAGTTTTGGAAGAAATGGGTGAAGTTTATGCCCATGGATTATCAATAAAACCAGGAAAGCCTGCAATATTGGGGAAAATAGGAGAAACACCTTTTGTAGGATTACCTGGTTATCCAGTATCAGCTCATATAATCTTTGATAAAATTGTGATTTCTACAATACTTAAAAAAATGAGAGTAAATATAGAAGATAAGCTAATATTAAAGGCTAAGCTTACTAGGCCAATTATATCATCTCTTAAAAATAGGGAATATATAAGGATAAAGATTGGGATAGTCGATGGAAAGCTCATAGCAACACCTCTAGATAGAAAAGCAGGAAGCCTATATTCCCTATCAGAATCTGATGGATATGTAATTATAGATAGAAATATTGAGGGTTATAATAGGGGAGATGTTGTAAATGTAAGTCTTCATAGACCTATTCCAAAAAACGTTTTAGAAAATAGGATAGTGTCAATAGGCTCACATGATATAGTTTTGGATGTGATAAATGATTTACTTGCTATAGAAAATAAAAATACAAGATTATCATCTTCTCATGTTGGATCACTTTCAGGTTTTAAGGCCTTAAGTGAAGGGGATTCATTAATAGCTCCTAGCCATCTTTTAGATAAGAATGGTACTTATAATAATGATGCTATAAAGTTATTTTTTAAAAATGAAAAGGTAGGAAAAATAAATGTGGTTGGTCGAAGGCAAGGTATATATGTAGAAAAGGGAAATCCTTTAGGTATAAAAACTATAGAAGATTTGCTTGATAAGACCATGATAAATAGGCAAAGGGGAGCTGGAACAAGACTTTTATTTGATTATTTATTGGATAAGAAAAATATAGATAAATATAAAATAAAGGGCTATGACAATGAAGTAACAACCCATCTTTCAGCAGCTCTTGCTGTAAAAAATAGGGACTGTGACTTTTCTATTGGAGTTGAGTCGGCTGCCATAAAAATGGACATTGACTTTATTTACTTAAAGGATGAAGAATATCAATTTATAGTAAAGGAAAAAAATTTGAAACTTAATTCAATTAAGGACATTATTGAAATCCTTAAATCAAAAAAATTCAAGGATACTATGGAAAAACTTGGAGGATACAATACTGATAAAAGTGGCTCTATAATAATATAAAGGTCTATAATGGGAGTTAAAATATTTTGTATATCAATTTAAAACTTATATAAGATAAAAATCAAACTTGACACAATATTAATTAGTTAAGTACAAGTGGATGCTAGCTATATTTTATAGTAAGCATTCATTTTTTTTATTTCAGCTATTAAAGAATAAATATTATCTTTTTTAAAGTTTTTCATAGAAACTATATTTATTGTTTCCACTATATCTTCTATGTCATTTATGTTTACTGCAAATAAACAAATGCAAATAGAATCAATTATCTTTTTATTATATGAGTAATTGTCTGTTTTTTTCATTTTTTCCAGTGTTTTTATACCATATTTATCTTTTAAAAACTCCCTACCATTAGAAAGGTCAGCATATAATTTATCTCTTCTATCTGATGTTACTTTTTTTACGATATTATCTAAGCTATTAAGACTTAAATCCTTGAAATTGTAGATGTGATTTAGATGATTAAACGAGAATTCTATGCTTTTAGATAAGCCGAAAATATCTATACCATATTGGTTAAGTCTTTCTTTTATTTCTTTTAATTTATTCAAATCGCCTTTTAGATAAGAATCTTTTTTAGAAAATAGGTTACTAGATTCTTCTTTTTTACTCCTTGACTTACATGATATAAGACAGCCTTCACAAGGACTTGAAGATTTTTTATATAAATTTAAGTAGATGGATTTAAGTTTATTTTTTCTTATTATAATTGATCTTAGATTTTTTTCATATAGAAAATTTGATAGATTTCTAGAGCATCCACGATACTTATCAACAATTAGCCTTGACAATTTATCTCCTCTTTTTGTAGAAGAAGTTATATAAATAGAAGATGTATCATTGCCATATGTATTTTTAAGGTAGGTGAAAGTATCATTATTACTGTTATCATTAGATATTTTATTAAATTTTATATCTGTACCATCTATATATAAGTCATATATTTTATCTGCCTTATTTAGTAGAATCAATGCGTCATAGGAGTTACTTTTTAAAAAATATGAAAAATCTCCTCCTATGCTAGCATATGATTTGATTTTAGAATTTTTTCCTTTACAAATTATATATTTACTAATTGGATTCTTATAGTTAATAAGAGCAGATGTAAAAATAGCCCAAAAATCTTTTACTTGCTTATTTTTATTTATCCAATAAAGACAAAGAGAAATACCTCCCATATAAAAATCACTTACTTGCTTATCTATATATTCAATTTTTTTCTTTTTTTCTTTCAAATCCAAGATTAATAATTTATATAAAGTCATACTTACCTCAAATTCTTTATTTCAAAATTTATTTTTTGTAGTTATAGAAGTTAATTCATTAAAATTGTTTTCATGATTGTACTTGATCTGTGAAAATATTAAAGGAGAATATTCACATTTTAAAAATATATTTATAAAATAACAAAATATCCCGAAATTTCAATATCTATTGACAATCACTAAAAATAATAATATCATATCAATATATAGATATCGTTTACCTAAGGAGGGTGATAAAAATGATGGAAAAGATTCAAAAGTTTGGAGGAGCGATGTTTACCCCAGTAATGTTATTTGCAGTATCTGCAGTACTTATTGGATTTGGAATATTGTTTACAAATGAACAAATATTAGGATCTATCGCAGCTGAGGGTACATTTTGGCGTGGTTTTTGGGATATGATTCTAAATGGTGGTTGGACAGTATTTAACCAATTGCCGCTATTATTTGCGGTTTCGTTACCTATTGGACTTGCTAGCAAACAAAATGCAAGAGCATGTATGGAATCGTTAGTTATATACTTAATTTTCAATTATTATGTAGCTTCAATACTTGGAACTTGGGGGAGTGTTTTTGGTGTAGATTATTCATTAGAAGCTGGAGCTGATACGGGGCTTGCAAGTGTTGCTAATATTAAAACTTTAGATATGGGTATGATGGGAGCCTTACTAATTTCAGGATTAGCAATTTTTCTACATAACAGATATTTTGACACAAGGCTTCCTGAATGGTTAGGTGTTTTTAGAGGTTCTGCTTTTGTAGTAGGACTTGGTTTTATAGTAATGATTCCAGTGGCAGTCCTTGCGTGTTTTATTTGGCCTAAGATTCAAATGATTATTACATCATTCCAAGGATTTGTAACAAATGCAGGTGGACTAGGTGTTTGGATATTTATCTTACTCGAAAGATTACTTATACCATTTGGACTCCACCACTTACTTTATGCACCAATTTATTATGATTCAGTATTGGTATCTGGTGGTATATATGCCGCGTGGGCAAAAGCTTTGCCAGAAATAGCAGCAAGTTCTAAACCACTTATAGAACTTGCACCATTTGCAGCCTTCACTTCAACAGGATGGTCAAAGTTATTTGGCTGTGTTGGTATAGCACTTGCCTTTTATAAGACAGCTAAACCTGAAAATAAAAAGAAAGTAGCAGGACTTTTAATACCGGTTACAATATCAGCTGTTATGTGTGGTGTTACAGAACCTATTGAGTATACATTCTTATTTATAGCTCCACCATTATTTATAGTTCATGCTATCTTAGCTGCATGTCTATCAACAATAATGTACTTCTTTGGAGTTATAGGAATATTCTCGGGAGGTGCCATAGAAATGGCGTCGCTTAACTGGATACCACTTATGGCTAACCATTGGCCAGCTTATGTTAAGATGTTAATAATAGGAATAGTAGCTATTGGAGTTTGGTATTTAGTATTTAAATTCTTAATTGAGAAGTTTGATTTTAAAACTCCAGGTAGGGAAGTTAAATCTGATATAAAACTTTATAATAAAAAAGACTATAGAGAAAAGAATACAAATAAAAAGTCTCAAGCTAACGAATTTCAAGTAATGGCTGATGAAATCCTAATAGGACTTGGTGGGGCAGAAAATATTAAAGATTTTACAAATTGCGTTACAAGACTAAGGGTAAATGTCAATGATCCAGAAAAAATAATGGAAAATGATTATTTTAAGGAAATAGGAACTTACGGAACAAGTAGAAATGGCAAATCAGTCCATGTTATAGTTGGGACAAATATTCAATATGTGGCAGATGAATTTGGAAAAATACTAGAAGAAAATTAAGGAGAGAAAAATGAAAAAATATGCTATAACTATTGCAGGTGGTGGATCTACATTTACACCGGGAATGATTCTAATGCTTATGGACAACCTTGATAGGTTTCCAATAAGAGCTATTAAGCTTTATGATAACGATAAAGAAAGACAGGATAAAATTGGTAATGCCTTTGATATATTCATGAGGGAAAGACATCCGGATATTGAATTTATCCACACCCTAGACCCTGAAGAAGCCTTTACTGATATTGATTTTGTTATGGCTCAAATAAGGGTTGGTAAGTATGAAATGAGATCAAAAGATGAGAAAATTCCTCCAAAATATGGTGTTATAGGGCAAGAAACTTGTGGGCCAGGTGGAATAGCTTACGGTCTTAGATCAATAGGCGGGGTTATAGAAATCCTTGATTATATGGAAAAATACTCACCAGATGCTTGGATGCTTAATTATTCAAATCCTGCAGCTATAGTTGCAGAAGCAACAAGAAGATTAAGACCTGACTCAAAGATTATAAATATATGTGACATGCCAATTGACTTAATGTATAAGATGGCAGATATGGTTGGATTAAGCCACTGGAAAGATCTCGACTTTTCATACTATGGACTTAACCACTTTGGTTGGTTTACAGATATAAGAGATCAAGAAGGAAATGACTTAATGCCACAAATTAAAGAACATGTTTCTAAAAATGGTTTTGCAGATGGAATAGGAACAGCTCAACATCTAGATGAATCATGGGTTGAAACATTTACAAAGGCAAAAGATGTATATGCCCTAGATCCAGAAACAATTCCAAATACTTACCTAAAATACTACCTATATCCAGACTTCGTAATGGAGCATACAGATATCAAGCACACCAGGGTAGATGAAGTTAAAGAAGGTAGAGAAAAAGAAGTATTTGGTCTATGTAATACTATTACCGAAAGAGGAACAGCAGAAGGTATAGACTTTGAAATAGACGCTCACGCATCATATATAGTAGACTTAGCTATAGCATTAGCTGAAAATACAAAAGAAGTATTCTTGCTAATAGTTCCAAATGATGGGGCAATTTCAAATTTTGATCCGACAGCTATGGTAGAAGTTCCATGTATTGTTGATAAAACTGGATATAAGAAAATTTGCCAAGGAAAAATTCCACAATTTCAAAAAGGTATGATGGAAGAGCAAGTATCTGTGGAAAAACTTGCAGTAGAAGCTTGGATTGAAGGATCTTACCAAAAATTATGGCAAGCACTTACACTTTCAAAGACAGTTCCAAGTGCAAAAGTTGCAAAGCTTATTTTAGATGACTTAATCAATGCTAATAAAGATTATTGGCCAGAGTTAAAATAATTAAATTTTTTGAAAATTAGAATAATATAGGAAATAAAAATCCTAGTAGCAGTATAATGTTACTAGGATTTTTTTGGAGGTTCCATGACAATAGAAAAATTGATAAGTAAAAATAAAAAAAAGCTAAGTCAAACTGACCTAACGATTGCAGAGTTTATATTAAATAATAGAGGGGTTTTAGACCAATCTATTAATGATTTGGCAAAACTATGCTTTACATCAAGGACAAGTGTACTAAGATTTTCTAAAAAACTAGGATTTAATGGATATAGTGAACTTAAATTTTATATCAATAAGGATAGAAATGCTGAAAGCATAGATGAAAGTAAAATTAAAGAAGACTTAAGTGAAATTTTTGAAAAACTTATTAATACTAACAATATCTTTATATACGGCAATGGACAATATGAAGAAGTTTTGTGTTCTTCCATTAAACTATATTTAAAAGATTTTGGTCAATTTTCAGAGAGTTATCAGGGAAGGGATGAACTATCAACCTTTAATAAGAAATTATTAGAAAATTCGACAATATTTGTAATAGATTTATCAAAAGATCAGTATGCTCTAGAGCTTTTGTCAATAATATCAAATATAGATTGTCTAAAGATTCTTATAAGCGATGGAATTAAGAATGCATTTCTTTGTGATTATTTTATAAATTTAGAAAAAATTCATGATAAGAGTTTAAATCTAATAACAAAAAATTTAGGGAAGATAGAAGATTTTTTTAAAAAATATAGAGAATTTAGGATAAGTAATGAAAGTTAGTGATTTAGTAAAAGAATCTTATGAAAATTTAGATAGTAAAGATATAGAACTATTTTCTTATATAACTCAAAATAAGGATGATTTTGTAGAAAAGAACTTAAAAGACTTTTCTAAAAATACAAAATTTTCAACAAGCTCTATAGTAAATTTAGCTAAAAAATTAGGACTTGATGGTTACTCAGAACTTAAGTATCTAATAAAGTGGGAAGATGGGAAAATTGTAGATTTTGATGAAAACGAAATAGAGTTTACCTATAATGACATTTTAATAAGTATGAATATGATTAAAAATAGAAATCTCGACTTTTTATTTGAAAATCTAGACAAGGCTGAAAACATATATGTAATTTATTCAGGCTTTATCCAAAGGAATCTTGCCCAAGAGCTTAAAAGAAATTTTCTTAATATAGGAAAAATTATAATTATCATTGATGCAAGAAGAGATATAGCCTTAATTAATGAGAATATAAAAGAAAAAGATATTATATTTGCCTTATCTTTTTCAGGAGATAATAAGCTAGTTATAAACTTTTTAAATAATATTAAGAAAAAAGTCTTTGTTGTATCAATTACAAAGCTTTCTAATAATAAACTTTCAAAGATATCTGATGTAAATTTAAACTTTATATCTCATGAGGTCTATAGGTATGAAAAAAACACATCCATATCTCCAGTAAGTCAATATTATGTTATTATAGATTTTTTAGTTCTTAAATATATCAATTATAAAAGTAAAAAAAATACTTCATAAAGTAAAATATTTGATAAATTAGAAAAATATGACTCTTTCTTTATAAATAATTATATGGACTATATCTTAGTAAATACCTTTATAAATAGCTATGATTAAGATTTTTTTAATAATTTATAGACATTCAAAAATCAATTATTAAGTTTTGTAAAATAAATAAAAAGAAATATTTTATTAAAGTGTTTCAAATATTTGACATTAGAGACATTAGATAGTAAAATTAATAAGGATTGGCATAAGGTCAGTCCTATTAATTATCATTAAAAAATTTAAAAGAAAAGGAGGTGCATTATGCCTACAATTAACCAACTTGTTAGAAAAGGTAGAAAGACAATTAAAGAAAAGTCAGCTACACCAGCTTTAGGTTACAACTTCAATACACTTAAAAGAAGACAAACTAAGGTTCAATCACCACAAAAACGTGGAGTTTGTACTTCAGTAAGAACAGTAACACCTAAAAAGCCTAACTCAGCTTTAAGAAAAGTTGCCAGAGTTAGACTTACAAATGGAGCAGAAGTTCTTTCTTATATACCAGGAATTGGACACAACCTTCAAGAACACTCAGTTGTACTTATAAGAGGAGGAAGAGTAAAAGACCTTCCAGGTGTTAGATACCATATTATAAGAGGTACTCTTGATACAGCAGGAGTAGAAGGAAGAAAACAAGGTAGATCTAAATACGGAGCTAAAAAAGGCGAATAATTAGTATTTAGATGTAGTGCATAATGTACTAAGCTTAAAATAAAGTATATGTGCACACAAACGGCTTTAAGGTCGTTTAAGGCCTTAGGGTCGAGTACTAAAGATATTACTAAATTGGTAAAGGAGGGAAGCAAAGTGTCAAGAAAAGGACATATACCAAAAAGAGAGGTAATGCCAGATGCTAAGTATAACGATAGAGTTGTAACAAAACTTATCAACAACGTTATGCTTGACGGTAAAAAAGGTGTTGCTACAAAAATAGTTTACGATGCTTTCGATATAGTTGGAGAAACTTCTGGAAATGATCCATTAGAAGTATTCTACCAAGCTTTAGAGAATGTTATGCCAACACTTGAAGTTAAAGCAAGAAGAATTGGTGGTGCAAACTATCAAGTTCCTATGGAAGTTAGACCAGAAAGAAGACAAACTTTAGGCTTAAGATGGTTAGTTAATTTCTCAAGAGCTCGTGGTGAAAAAACTATGGTTGAAAGATTATCTAAAGAAATCTTAGACGCATCAAATAATGCTGGTGCAAGTGTTAAACGTAAAGAAGAAATGCACAGAGCTGCAGAAGCTAATAAAGCTTTCGCACACTATAGATATTAGGGGGATCGATGGCAAGAGATGTCTCATTAAAAGAAACCAGAAATATAGGTATCATGGCTCATATCGATGCTGGTAAAACAACAGTAACAGAAAGAATGTTATTTTATACTGGTAAGATATATAAAATAGGTGATACTCACGATGGTACAGCAGTAATGGATTCCATGGAGCAAGAAAAGGAAAGAGGAATCACAATAGGATCTGCTGCTACAACATGTTACTGGAATAATCACAGAATTAACATCATAGATACACCAGGTCACGTTGACTTTACTGTAGAGGTTGAAAGATCTCTAAGGGTACTAGATGGTGCTGTTGCCTTATTTGATGCCAAAAGTGGTGTAGAACCACAATCAGAAACAGTTTGGAGACAAGCTGATAAATATGATATTCCAAGATTTTGTTTTATAAATAAGATGGATGCCACAGGTGCTGACTTTTTCATGTCTGTAGATACTATCAAAGAAAAGTTAAAAGCAAATGCTGTACCTATAGAAATACCTATAGGAGCAGAATCTGAATTTGAAGGTGTAGTTGACCTAGTAACAATGGAATCTGTAACATACAATACAGAAGATTTAGGAGCACACCCAATCAAAGGCGAAATCCCAGATAATTTGAAAGAAAAAGCAGAAGAGTACAGATCTAATCTTTTAGAAGAATTGTCAGAAATTGATGATACAATCATGATGAAATATCTAGAAGGTGAAGAAGTAACTGAAGATGAAATGAAAGCTGCTATAAGAAAGGGAACAATCGAAAAGAAAATATTCCCATGTCTATGTGGATCCGCATACAAAAATAAGGGTGTTCAAGCACTACTTGATGCAATAGTTGATTACATGCCAAGTCCACTTGATATTCCAGATGTCCAAGGTACAGATCCAAAAGATGAAGAAAAAGTTATTGAAAGACACCCTGGAGATGAAGAGCCTCTTTCTGCTTTAGCATTTAAAGTAGTAACTGATCCATATGTAGGTAAGTTAATTTATGTAAGAATCTATTCAGGAGTTATAGAATCAGGTTCATACATCTATAATGCAACAAAGGGTAAAAGAGAAAGAGTTGGAAGAATACTACAAATGCACTCTAACAAACAAGAGGAAATCGAAACAGGTTATTGTGGAGATATTGTAGCTCTTCTAGGACTTAAAAATACAACAACAGGAGATTCTTTATGTGTTCAAGATGATCCAATCATTCTTGAAAATATGGAATTTCCAGACCCAGTTATCTCGGTAGCCATTGAACCAAAAACAAGAGCTTCACAAGATAAGATGGCTTTAGGACTTCAAAAACTTGCTGAAGAAGATCCAACATTTGTTACTAAGACAGATGAAGAAACAGGACAAACAATAATTTCAGGAATGGGAGAATTACACCTTGAAATTATCGTAGATAGACTGCTTCGTGAATTTAAAGTAGAAGCAAATATAGGTAATCCACAAGTAGCATATAGAGAATCTATAACAGCTCCTGCAGAAGCACAAGGTAAATTTGTAAGACAATCTGGTGGTTCTGGTCAATATGGTGACGTTGTTCTTAGAATTATGCCTGGCGAAGAAGGCTCAGGAATTACATTTGAATCCAAAATTGTTGGAGGAGCAATTCCTAAAGAATATATTAAACCAGTTGAAGAAGGTGTTAGGGAAGCAGCTACTCAAGGTATACTTGGTGGATATCCAATGGTTGATATGCATGTAGAAGTATTTGATGGTTCATACCACGAAGTAGACTCATCAGAAGTAGCTTTCCACGTAGCAGGTTCTATGGCTCTTAAAAATGCAGTAGCTAAGGCTAAACCAATATTACTTGAACCAATGGAAAAAGTAGAAATTACAACACCTGATGAATACCTAGGAGATGTAATGGGAGATGTTTCATCAAGAAGAGGTAAGATTGATGGAATGAATCCTAAAGATGGAATCCATGTGCTAAATGCATTCATTCCACTTTCAGAAATGTTTGGATATGCAACAGACTTAAGAAGTAAAACTCAAGGTAGGGCAACATATTCAATGACATTTGACCACTATGCACAAGTACCTGAAAGTGTAAAAGAAGAAGTATTAAATAAATAAAACAAACAGGAGGATGAAATGAGTAAAGAAACATTTGAAAGAAGTAAACCACATATTAATATTGGTACAATAGGACACGTTGACCATGGTAAAACAACAACAACAGCAGCAATCACATTAGTATTAAATAAAAAATACGGAACAGGTGAATCAATTGATTATGATAAAATCGATAAAGCTCCAGAAGAGAGAGAAAGAGGAATCACAATCAACACATCTGTAGTAGAATATGAAACACCAAACAGACACTATGCACACATTGACGCACCAGGCCACGCTGACTACGTTAAAAACATGATAACAGGAGCAGCCCAAATGGACGGAGCAATCATAGTAGTATCAGCAGCAGACGGTCCAATGCCACAAACAAGAGAACACATTCTACTAGCAAGACAAGTTGGAGTACCAAAAATCGCAGTATTCTTAAACAAAGAAGACCAAGTAGATGATCCAGAATTAATCGAACTAGTAGAAATGGAAGTAAGAGATTTACTAAACGAATACGACTTCGACGGAGATGGAGCACCAGTAGTAGTAGGATCAGCATTAAAAGCAATCCAAGAAGGTGGAGAAGGACCATGGTCAGATAAAATCCTAAACTTAATGGAACAAGTAGATGAATACTTTGACATACCAGAAAGAGACAATGACCAACCATTCCTAATGCCAGTAGAAGACGTAATGACAATCTCAGGACGTGGAACAGTAGCAACAGGAAGAGTAGAAAGAGGAACCCTAAAACTAGGCTCAACAGTAGAAATTGTAGGATTAACTGACAAAACAAGAGAAGTAGTAGTAACAGGAATAGAAATGTTCCACAAATCACTAGAAGTAACAGAATCAGGAGATAACTGTGCGTTACTACTAAGAGGAGTTCAAAGAAACGAAATCCAAAGAGGGCAAGTAATAGCAGCACCAGGTTCAGTACACCCACACACAGAATTTGAAGGCCAAGTATACGTACTAACCAAAGAAGAAGGTGGACGTCATACACCATTCTTCTCAGGCTATAGACCACAATTCTTCTTTAGAACAACAGACGTAACAGGAGACATCCAATTAGAAGAAGGAACAGAAATGGTAATGCCAGGAGATAATGCAACATTCAAAATCACATTACAAAAACCAATAGCTCTTGAAGAAGGACTAAGATTCGCAGTAAGAGAAGGTGGAAGAACAGTTGCTTCAGGAGTTGTAACAAAAGTTATAGCTTAATTAAATAAGAATTAATATTTTGATTTATCCCAGGCCTTAGCCTGGGATTTTTTAAAGTACATAAATTTAAATAAGTTAATAATGATAAAATAGTAAATACCTAAATAAATTTATAAAAAAATGATATTTATAATATATGTAAATAAATTTCTAAAGAATATTAAAAGTATATTCTAAAATTTTAGGTATTAAGGAGTAATTATGAATGAAAAATTTAAGACATTAAAAAAGGTATTTAAAAATATATTTTTTATATCTGTGCTAATACTAATAGTTTTAGAATTTAGAAAAATCTCTAAGGAATTAAGTTTTGATGAAGTAAATAATATTTTTAGAAAACAGTCCTTCATATCACTAATTTTTATGGCAATTTACGGTATTTGTGCCAACCTTCCCCAAGTTTTATATGACTTTGTTTTTAATAAGGAGATAAATAGTGATTTAGATAAAAGATATATAGGAGAAACTGCTTTTACAATTAATAATTTTAATGATGTACTAGGTCTTGGAGGGCTCATTTCAATAGGTTTAAGAAAGACCTACTATGGCAAGGGAAGAAATTCATCTGAAATGATTGGAAAAATTATGAAGCTTTTAGTCTTTCTTCCTACTGGATTGGGGTTTTTCTCACTTTTGTCTTTAATTTCTTTACATTTTCATCCTAATGAAAAATTAGAAAATTATTATATTCTTCTTATAGGAGCAAGTTTATACTTACTATTTGTACTGGGTCTTTCAATTTTAAAAAAGATTGAATTTAGTAAGTCAAGTCAAATTAGTCTATTTTTGATCTCGATTTCTGAATGGTTTGGTGTAATGAGTTCCTTTGTAGTTATAGGACTTTTAATGGGGGTTAAATTTAATATATTTAAACTTGCTATACTTGTAGTAATTGCAAATATTATTGGATATATTTCTATGATTCCAGGTTCTATTGGGTCATTTGATTTGGTAATTCTTCTAGCATTATCAAGTCAAGGAATAGATGAGGAGCTGGCTTTCACATGGATTCTACTTTATAGGATATTTTATTACCTACTTCCATTTTTAATAGCATCTGGATTTTTTATTAAAAATTTAAGTAAAGTATTTAATATAAAAGATGAAAAATTTATAAGACGACTTACAAGAAATATCCTTATTATAGTAAATTCGGTTTTGATGTATGTGTTTGGTCTTTTTATGATTCTTGCTGCAACTCTTCCAAGTAAGGCCTATGGGTCAGGAATTATTGCAAGATTAAATCCTATAAAAGCATCTGCAATTTACCAGTTTCCATCAATTCTATTTGGTTTTATTTTTATAATTATGGCAAGGGCCTATATATCAAGGCAAAAAAAATCAAATATTCTAAATCCTATAGTATTATCCTTAGTCCTAATCTATACCTATCTTACAGGCTATAGCATATCTACTATGGTCTATATATTATTAATGCTTATTATTTGGATATTTACAAGAAAAGGTATGTATACAAAACAATTCCTCTATGCAAATGAAGATAGACTTGTTGATTTTATCCTAACCAATACTATGCTTATAATCTATGTTGGAGGCATACTAAAGTCAGGCTCCATAATTGATGCTTACATAGCTAAAAATAGTGACTTTGTGGTAGTACATTTTGAGTATAATTTTATTTCTATAGTAGTAAGTATCTCATTAATTTATTTTGTTGTGTTTATTATAATAAAATATCTTCAAGGTAAAAAAATTATTATAGGTGAGGACTTTGATAGAGATAGATTTGTAAGTCTTTGTGAAAATAAAGGTGGATCAAAAGAAGCCTTTTTAGCCTTCTTAAATGATAAATATCTATATTGGTACAAGAAAGATGATGAAGACTTAGCATGCCTTCAATTTAGGAGAGTTTCAGACAAATTAATAGTAATGGGAGATCCCATTGGGGATAAAACTTTCTTTTTTAACCTATTAGATTCCTTTATTAATGAAGCAGATGATTATGGCTATAATATCGTCTTTTATGAGGTAAGTAAAGAAATCACTTTAAAGCTTCATGAATATGGATTTAATTTTATGAAATTTGGTGAATGTGCTAGAGTTGATCTAAGTAGCTTTAATTTAGATGGCAAGAAGAACAAGAATTTAAGGAAGTCTATAAATAAGCTAAATAGAGAAGGGTATGTATTTGAAATCTATGAAAAGCCACATAAGGGAAAATTCCTTCAACAACTAAAGAAGATTTCAGATTCATGGCTTGATGGTAAAAAAGAAAAGGGATTTTCTTTAGGCTTTTTTGATAGAACTTACCTTAATGAATCAGATATAGCCGTAGTTTATGATAGAGATAGAAACATTATAGCGTTTGCTAATCTTCCTTATGGAAATATTGAAAATTGGATGACTGTTGATTTAATGCGCTATAAGAAGGATGCAAATCCTGATGGGCTTATGGACTTTTTATTTATAAATATTTTTAACTATTGTAAGCAAAATGATATAGAATACTTTGACTTAGGAATGGCACCCTTATACAATGTTGGTGTTATGAGACATTCTTTTTTACAAGAAAAACTCGTTTATTTGATATTTAAATTTGGTGACTTTTTTTATTCCTTTGAGGGGTTAAAATCATATAAAGATAAGTATGCTACAAAATGGGATGAGAGATATCTTTCATATTCAAGAGGCTCTTCACTTTTCTTTTCAGCTCTTTCTTTAATGTATGCTTCAAATAGAAAGTAAAATTAATTTTACAAATTAAACTCTCATTAAGGGTAGATTTATTAAAAAGCAAATATAAAGGGGGATTTATGAACAAGGTTTTAGAAGTAAAAAACAAAATAAAAGAAATTACCGATAAAAATCAAATTAGTACTATATTTAAGGATAAGAAGACATCTGTAGACTTACTTATTGATTATAAGTCAGGAGAATATAGTGGACTTAGGATTTCAAAAGAGCTTGAAGGTGAGAGTATAGAAATAGACACTAAGTATTCATGGATAATAAATAATGACAAGCCGAGTGATTGGGTTGAGCTTGATCAAAATTCCAAAAACGCAATTGATGCTTATGCTATAAGCCATTTTGATTATGATGATATAGATGAGGATGATTTTAAAAACTTAAATAAATATTTAGAGAAGGATCTAAGTAATGAATATAAAGAAAATAGTAAAAAAATCTTAAAGAAAATAAAATCTGAATTAGAGATAATAAGAGATGGAAACTATCCTAATGATCTAATAAAGCTATTTACAAATAAGTTTGAAAAAATCAAGAAAAATAATGGATATAATCTAAAATACATAGATGATTCCATTTATATAAAGATAAATACAAAAAAAGAAAATATAAAAGTTAAAAATAATTATTCCTATGAAAAGAAAATTGATATCAATAATTTAGTTAAGGGATTTGATATTTCAAAGATAGAAGAATATCTAGAACAAAAAAGAAAGAAAAAAGAGTATAATGATAAAATGATGGATTTTGATGACTCTTTTGATATGTCAAGCATCCATGTTTCTAGATCTACTATGTCAAGTGATAAGAGGGATATTGACTTAGATAGAAAAGAAAGAACTAAGAATAAAAAATAGGGGGATATATGGAAAATCCAATAGTAAAATTTGAAATGGAAGATGGTAAAAGCTTTAGTGCAGAACTTTTTCCAGAAGTTGCAGAAAATACAGTTAATAATTTTATTTCTTTAGTAAAATCTGGTTTCTATGATGGTCTTATTTTTCACAGAGTGATAAAGGATTTTATGATTCAAGGTGGAGATCCTGAGGGAAGTGGTATGGGAGGACCTGGTTATTCAATTAAGGGGGAATTCTCCCACAATGGATATGAGAATAATCTAAAACATGATAAAGGAGTTTTATCGATGGCAAGATCTTTCATGCCAGATTCTGCTGGAAGCCAATTTTTTATAATGCATAAAAAATCTCCTCACTTAGATGGTGAATATGCTACCTTTGGAAAAGTTATTCAAGGTATTGAAGTAATAGATCAAATAGCAGAAGTTAAGACAGATATGAATGATAAACCTCTTGAAGATGTAAAAATAAAAAAAATCACAGTTGATACCAAGGATTATGATTATAAAGAAGTAGAAAAAATATAAGGCAAGAGACTTTTACAAAAAAATTGTAAAAGTCTCTTTTTTTTATAGAAATTTAAAATAATAAGGTATAATAAATTCATTGACAATTTAAAATTATTGGAGGAATTATGACATTTAATGATTTATTGGCTGCTATAGGTGTTGTGATAAATGGTATACCACAAGCACTCTTGGGCCTATCTGTTGGTTTTGCTGCATTTCCTACATCTCTTGGATTTGCAATTGGAGTAATTGCTTGTCTTTTATTACAATCTCCTATACCTATATCCATGCAGGCTGAGACTATTGCCTTGGCAGGCTCTTATGGAAAGGATATAAGAGAAAGGCTTTCTGTTGTATTTTGGGCAGGAATTATAATGTCCATTTTAGGTATCACAGGAAGTTTAAATTTTATTGTAAATCTTGCAGGTGAATATGTACTTAACGGTATGATGGCAGGGGTTGGACTTATACTTGCAAAAATTGCTGTAGATGGGCTTAAGCTTGAAACTAAGATGGTAAGTTTAATATCAATATTAACAGCCTTATTTACTTATTTTATTTCAAATAGGGATTTGGTTTATACAATTATAGTATCAGTAACAATTTCATCTATTTATGCAAATGTAAAGAAAATGGAAATAGGTAAAAATTTAAAAAAAGAAGAGAGAAAATTATCCATAAAAAAACCTATAATGAACAAAGATATTTTAAGGGGTGCCTTATCATTGGCATGTCTTACAATAGGAGCTAATATTGCCTTTGGAAATATAA
Source organism: Anaerococcus faecalis (assembly GCF_013371425.1). NCBI lineage: Bacteria > Bacillati > Bacillota > Tissierellia > Tissierellales > Peptoniphilaceae > Anaerococcus > Anaerococcus faecalis. The sequence goes on along the minus strand of NZ_JABVBA010000004.1, from coordinate 121,076 downwards.
CTGCATCTCTAGGAAGCTTTCAAGCAAATATTGATCATTTAACAATTTATTCAGGTCTTGCAGATTCTGTATCATCACTTTTTGGTGGTGCACCAGTAGAGGCAATAATTTCTGCAACAGGCGCAAGTGATAATCCTGTAAATAGTGGTGTTTTGATGATGGTGATTTTAGGTGTAATTATGTTTATGGGACTTTTACCAAAACTTGGAAAGTATGTTCCAGGTGAGTCTATTCATGGTTTTTTGTTTGTTTTAGGAGCATTAGTGACCGTACCAACAAATGCAAATCTTGCTTTTGCAGCAGGTGGTGATACAATACTTGTAGCAGGTATTGCAATGGCAACCACAGCTGCGAGTGATCCTTTTATGGGACTGTTGGCAGGAACTATTCTTAAATTTATAATTTTATAGGAGATAAGATGGAATATTATAACTTAGAAGTGTGTGGACTTAAAAGAAGACTACCTATAATTCAAATATCTGATAATCTTAAGATAGCATCTTTCGTGCTTCTTGGAGATTGTGAGCTTGCTACTAAGGCGGCTTATGAATTGAGTAAGAATCTTTCGTGTGATATTATTGTTACAGCCGAGGCTAAGGGTATAACTCTTGCTCATGAAATAGCAAAAAATCTTGGAATGAAAGATTTTATTGTAGCTAGAAAATCTAAAAAAGCTTACATGAATGAAACTATAGACGTTGATGTAGATTCTATAACTACTAAGAATATTCAGAAATTATACCTAGATAAAGAAGATTTAGATAAAATCAAAGGAAAAAGGGTGGCTTTAGTTGATGATGTAATATCAACAGGTAAGTCACTTGAGGCTTTGTCTAATTTAGTTACAAAGGCAGGAGGTAAGATAGTCAAAAAGCTTTCAATACTTGCTGAAGGTGATGCTAGCAAAAGAGATGATATTGTATATTTAGAAAAATTACCTCTATTTTATGTATAGTAAGAGACTTCCAAGATTTTCTTGGAAGTTTTTAATTTCAAAATTACATCTAACTAGATATAATATATATTATAGGAGATATTATGAATTATGAATTAAGAGCCTTTATTGGAATTTCCAGATTAAAAAACTCAATAGATAAAAGATCTAGTAAGCTTATGAGAGAATATGACTTAAGTCTTCCTCAGTTTGCGGTTATGGAAGCTCTTTATAGCAAAGGTGATATGTGTATTGGAGAAGTTAAAAAGAAGATTTTATCTACATCTGGCACTATGCCAATTATTGTTAGAAATTTAAAGAAAAAAGACTATATCTTTTCATACAAGGATAAGAAAGATAAGAGAAGAGAGATTCTTTCGTTGACAAAAAAAGGATATGAATTAATTAATGAAATTTTTCCAAGAAACCAAAAGATTATAGAAGATTCTTTCAATAATTTAAACTCTAATGAAATGAAAGACTTTGTAAAATTGTTAAAAAAGATAGATAATTTAAAAAACTTGCTATAAATAAAACAGCAAGTTTTTTAAATCATAATATTATATAAATATTTAGGATTAAAAAATAAAGTAAATATTAAAATAATATTAACATTAGAATAATTTTAATATTTTAACTTGTTTTATTTTAAATCATATGTTAAAATCTTATTTGTAATGATAATTACTTTCAATATTGATCGCGCGTGATAATATTAAAAATAATAATAGGATGGTAGAATATGAAAATAAAAAATATTATAGCAATATCAATACTTGCCTTTGTATTAACTGCTTGTGGACAAGGTCAGGGTGCAGATGTAGCAAGTAATAAAAATACTGATTTAGTAAGCAATGAAAAATCAAGTGATAATGTAAAAGAATCTAATGTAATTTCAAATGATAATTCAAATAAAGATAAAGAAAATGATACTGTAAAAATTAAGGATATTCATGGAGAAGTAGAAGTTAAGAAAAATCCAAAATCAGTAGTTTCTTTAGATAATAGAACTTTTGAGACACTTGAATCTTGGTCGGTTGAACTAAAGGCTGTACCAAAGGATGTTATGAAATCTGATAGTTCCTATGTTAAGGATGATAAGGTAGAAAACATTGGAAACCATAGAGAACCTAACCTTGAGGTATTAGCTGCTGTAAAACCTGATTTAGTAATAGTCGGTCAAAGATTTGCTCAATACTATGATCAAATAAAGGAATTACTTCCAGAAGCAACAATTATAGACTATTCTTATGATGTATCAGCAAAAGAAGGAAATTCTGGAGAAAATTTAATAAATGGCTTAAAAGAATCCACAGAAGGTTTGGGAAAAATATTTGGAAAAGAAGATGAAGCCAATGAATTAATTAAGAAATTAGATAAGTCTATTAAAGATGTTAAAGATAATTATAAGGATCAATCTGTAATGAGTCTTGTTGTAAGTGGAGGGGAGATAGGATTTGCTGCTCCTCATTCAGGAAGAGTATGGGGACCACTTTATGATATCTTTAACTTTAAACCTGCTTTAGAAGTGAAAGATTCATCATCAGATCATAAGGGAGATGATGTTTCAGTTGAGGCTATAGCAGAATCTAATCCAGATTATCTTTTAGTTTTAGATAGGGATGCGTCAATGGCAGATAAAGAAAATAAACCTGCTAAGGATGTTATAGAAGAATCTGAGGCACTAGCCAACACTAATGCTGTTAAAAATAAAAAGATTGTATATGCACCAAATGACACATATTTAAATGAGTCAATTCAAACCTTTACTAAAATTTTTGAATCACTTGCAGAAAGTTTTAAGTAATTTATGAAAATTAGAGTTAAGAAGAATAAAATTTTGACTCAGCCTTTTATACTAACTGTAATACTGACAATTGCCTTATGCATATTGTCAGTATTTACTGGAGCATATGATATAAGTGGAAATGAAGATGGACTTAGGATGATATTTATTACTAGAATACCTAGAACTATATCCCTTATGCTTACTGGTCTTGCTATGAGTATGTCAGGAATAGTAATGCAGCTTTTGACTCAAAATAAGTTTGTAGAACCTACAACTACTGGAACTATTGAGTGGGCAGGTCTTGGGATAATAGTATCTTTTCTAATCTTTAAGGCACCTTCTTTAACAATGAGAATGAGCTTTGCTATTATCTTTTCTTTTTTTGGTTCCATGGTATTTTTCTTATTTTTAAGAAAAATCAAACTAAAATCATCTCTCATTGTACCTATAATCGGGATAATGCTTGGTGCGGTAGTATCAAGTATTTCCACTTTTTTATCCCTAGTATTTAAGATGAGTCAGTCACTTGAAATTTGGTTTCAAGGCTCTTTCTCGTCAGTAGAAAGAGGAAGATATGAATACTTATATTTAATAATTTTAGTTTCAATACTTATCTTTATTCTAGCTGACAGACTTACTATAATAGGACTGGGAGAAGATATTTCAAAAAACTTAGGTCTTAACTATGAGTTGCTTTTACTTATTGGAACAAGCTTGGTTTCTTTATGTGTGGGTATAGTTTCATCAGTTATTGGAAATCTTCCATTTTTAGGACTAGTAGTGCCAAATCTTGTATCAACCTTTAGGGGTGATGATTTAAAAACTAACCTTTGGTGGGTTGCTTTAATTGGAATGATAACAATATGTCTAGCAGATATCATTTCTAGGACTATTATTATGCCTTTTGAAGTTCCGGTTTCTTTGATTTTGGGAACATTTGGCTCATTTGTATTTATTGTTTTAATCTTATATAAAAGGAGGAAAAATGTATAATATTATAAGAAGTTCTTTTAAAAGTAAAAAAGATTTTAAAAATTATATGCTTATATTAACTTTTATGGTAATAATTTCTATATTGTTAAGCTTTTTATTGTTAAATTATAATAACCCAGTACCTATAGATTCTTCTTCGTATAAGATTATTGTTAAAAATAGGATGAATACAATAATTGCTATTACTATAGCTTCTGTTTGTCAAGCTCTTTCAACTATTAGTTTTCAGTCTATAACTAATAATAGGGTTATAACTCCATCACTCTTAGGATTTGAAGCTGTATATTCAACTATACATACAGCTATGATGTTCTTTTTTGGAGTAAGTGCATTTTTAGCTTTTAGAGATGTATCATCTTTTGTACTACAAATAGCTATAATGGTGGTTCTTTGCCTTCTTCTTTATGGATTTATGTTAAATGGTAAGTATGCAAATATTCACTATATGCTTTTGATTGGGGTTGTAATAGGAACAGGACTTAGATCACTTTCTGCTTTCATGAGAAGAATATTATCTCCATCAGAATTCGATATCTTGCAAGCTAAGCTTTTTGCATCAGTTTCAAAGTCAGACCCATCATATTTTAAGATAGCTATACCTATAGTGCTTATATCAAGTCTTATCTTATTTTTATATGCAAATAAGTTAAATGTTTTAAGCCTAGGAAAAGATATAGCTGTTAATCTTGGATTAAATTATAAAAGACTTGCTAACTTAATATTGATTTTAGTATCCATACTAATGTCAGTATCAACTGCCCTTGTAGGGCCAATGACATTTTTTGGATTCCTATCAGCAAGTCTTACCTATGAAATATGTAAAAGTTTTGACCATAAGTATTTATTTATTATGGCAATACTTCTTGCTTTTTCAATCCTTAGTTTATCATATTTCTTAATGTTTCATGTATTTTCATCTCAAGGAGTAGTAACTATAATAATAGAGTTATTTGGAGGACTTTTATTTTTATCTGTTATACTTAGAAAGGAATCCTTATGATAAAGATTAGTAGTTTAGAAAAACAATATTCAAGTAAGGTCAAAATTGGTCCTATAGATTTAGAAATTCCAAAAGGCTCTTTTACATCTATAGTAGGACCTAATGGAGCAGGTAAGTCTACTCTTTTACTTATGCTAGGAAGGCTCTTAGAGATGGATAAGGGAGATATTTTTATAGATGATTTTGATATTAAAAGAACACCATCAAATATTCTATCTAAAAATCTTGCAATTTTGAGACAAGAAAATCATTTTGTAACAAAACTTACTGTAAAGCAATTGGTATCTTTTGGAAGATTTCCCTATAGCAAGGGTAGGCTTAACGAAGAAGATGCAAAAATAGTAGATAAATATATATTATATCTTGGTTTATCTGAACTAAAGGACAGGTACCTAGATCAGCTTTCGGGAGGTCAAAGGCAAAGGGTGTATGTAGCAATGGTTTTAAGTCAAGAAACAAATTATATACTCTTAGATGAACCTTTAAATAATCTTGATATAAGACGTAGTGTTGAGATGTTAGAACATCTAAAAAATATAAGCAAAGATTTTAAAAAGACAATTGTTATGGTGATTCATGATATAAATTTTGCGGCTAAATATTCTGATTATATATGTTGTATGAAAGAAGGAAAGATTAAAGAATTTGGAAGACCAGAAGAGATAATGTGTAATAATAAATTATCTAAAATTTTTGATACGGATATTTCTATAATAAAAGGACCTTACGGACCTGTTGCATGCTATTAAAAAGAGCACTTGTATTATAAAAACAAGTGCTCTATTAATATCTTAAATCCTAAAAACATCAAGATTAGTCCACCTATAAGTTCTGAAATCTGCTTGCTTTTTGTACCTAATTTACTTCCTATATTAAATGCAAAAGATGATAGGATAAAGGTTGTTATCCCTATTATTAGACTTGCATTCACTATATTTACATCTAAAAAAACAAAAGATACACCAACAGCCATGGCATCTATACTTGTGGCAATACCCAATGAAATTAAATCTTTGAGGCTAAGCCCCTTATTTATTTCACAGCTTGGATCTCTTGATTCTCTTATCATTTGAAAACCTATTATAAATAATAAAACAAAAGCAACCCAATGGTCAACTGCCCTTATAGAATTAGCAAAGCTTGAAGCAAGTAAATACCCTAATACAGGCATAAAAGCTTGAAATATTCCAAAACATAAACCTATGGATAGGGTGTTTTTTAATTTAATTTCTTTAATTTGAAGACCCTGACATATACTAGCAGCAAAAGCATCCATGCTAAGGCCGAAAGCCAATACTAATATTGAAAATAGACTCATATATACTCCTTTTACTAACCCAAAAATTATACTATAAAATAAAATTTAAGCAAATTATTGATTTTCAAGCTCTATTATCTTATCTATTATAGCTTGCTCTGAAAGCTTGTCATAGGGATTAGAATCTATAAATATGTTAGGATTTGTTTTTTCAATTTCATTTATTTTACCTGAAGCAGTTAAACCTAATTCCTTTGGAAATCTAAGTACATAGCCTGAATTAGGTAGGTCAATTTGCATAGGATCAGAACCTATACCATCTCCACCAGTTTTTTCACCAACAAGTGTTGCAAGCTTTGTCTCACTACAAAATGATGCAAGCATTTCGGCTGAAGAATAAACTGAAGAGTCAACTAGAAGATAAATATTTCCCCTAAATTTTATAGAATCTTCACTTGGATTAATATTAGAAGTATAGTATTTATAATAATCAAATTTTGATAAGATTTCTTCTGTTTCATTTGAAAATTCAGTTTTACTTAAGAGCCTACTTACTCCTTCTTGATATTTTTCCTGACTTATAACTTTCTTGTTAAGTTTTCCATGTTTTATGAAATTATAATACTTACTTGTATATGGTTTATCTATAATTTGTGGAAGCAAGAATTCTTGCCAGTAATTTGAATCGCCTCCTCGGTTTCCTCTTATATCAAGAATTAAGGCCCTTTTATTTTTTAAGGTTTTTAAATAATTTTTAATAAGCTTTTGATCTTCATAGGCTTTGTCATAATTTATCATCTTATTTATTTTTATATAGCCTATATCTTCATTAATATTTTGAACCTTAACATTGTCATTTGAAGTTGATTTGATTGAGGAATTTCCCTTTAGATTGTAGATTTCATTTTCCTTAAAAGTTTGCTTATAATCATTATATTTTAGATAGTTATTTATTCTTTTATTAGTTAAGTTATACCTTTTTCTTACATTTTGTTTTTCATATATATGGCTTATGTCATGTCTCCAATTATATTCTGGGACTTTATAATAAGTTAGGTACATATCTAGAGCTTGGTTTTGGTCTATAAGCTGGGTATGGTCGTTATTTAATTCATAAAGAATTTTATTCATTCTAAGCCCAAAATCAATATCATTTTTTGACTTTCCTATATAATCTTTATATTCTTTCTTGTTAGCTAGCCAATCAATATTATAAATTTTTTTATTTATATCAAAGTAAGGATAATATTCTTTTAATGTATTATATACAAATTCAAAATCCTCCATATACTCTTTTTTATCTAATTCTCTTTTATCCCCTTCTTCAAGACTGGGTAAGTCTATTTGCTTGGGGTCATTTATACTTAGTTTTTTTAAGAATATAAAAATTAAAAGAGCTGAAATAAGAGTAAAAATAAAAAGTAATCTTTTTTTCATTATTCACCTCTATTTCATTATAGCAAATATATACTTTAATCTTATAATTTCCTAAGACTTATTAAATATGGTGGATTATTAACTTGGTTTAAAAAGTCGTATTTTATAACTTGATAGATTTTTTGATCAAGATTTTCCATAAATTCTTCTAAAAACTCTCCCTCAAGTCTTCCACTTTCATGACCTGGATAAACACAAATTATAATAAGTCCATTGTGATTTAAAAGTTTAAGAGATTTTTTTAAGGCTCTTATAACAGTCTTATAATTTGTTGTGATGGACTTATCTCCTCTTGGCAAATAGCCAAGATTAAATATAAAAAGGTCTATTTTTTCATATATATACTTATCTATATTATCATGACTATCTAGGATGAATTTAAAATTAGGACAGGAACCTATAAGATTTTTTGTATTTTCCATTGCCTTTTTTTGTATATCAAAAGAATAAAGCATTCTAGGATTAAGGTTTTTGAGTATAAATTCTGAATCTTTACCATTTCCTGCTGTCATATCACAAGCCCTTATATTTTTATCTATTCTTTCTTTTATAATAAGATGAGCTAATTTTACTGGGTTATTTATTTCAGTATAGGTCATGGTTTTTAATGTCCTTACCATTTATATTTTTAAAAAATCTAGAGTCGGCTTCTTCTTTCTTAATTTTTATACCCATTCTGTGCATCTCATTTAATTTAAATATCATTAGATTTACATTTACATTATAAAGTGAGGCAAGCTGGTTATAGGTATATCCTTGCTTAATATCTTCGATTAATTTATTTTCATCTAAAAGAAGATGAGCTGCAAAAATATTCGCACAAAGCTCCATTTCAGAATTTATATCAAAAAGTTCATATTCCATAAGATTAGAATCTTTGGCATAAGTCCTATGATAGATATCATGTCCTAGTTCATGGGCAAATACCATATTTTGTATTCTCTTATCTACAAAGGGATTATAAAAAACAAAGGAATTTCTTTTTATTATCTTATACATACCTAAAAGTTTTGTATTTTCTTTAAAGGCTAAAATGGTAACCCCTCTTTGTATTAAAATTTCTTTTGGATTTCTAGTATCATATTTTTTTATTATATTTTTAACATCTTTAAATATTTCATCGTAAAATGACATATCTCACCTAGTCTTTTTTTGACCATATTTCTTATTTTTACTTTTGGCTATATAGTAAGCTTCTTGTATAGAATCAAGGATAGCCTTTTTATCTGATTCATCGATTTCACCACCTGCCATAAGTCCTATTACCCCATCTACCATCTTTTTTGCATCAATTGCACCCTTATAGCCATACTTATCTCTTGCATCTAGGATAAAATCTTCTTCATCAGTTACAAGATAGTCATGGCTTGTATCTAAGACTTCAGCTAGTTTATCATATATTTTTCTATATCTTGGTTTTGATTCTCCTTTTTCATACCTAGATATGGTTTTAAGAGAAACACCAACAAGTTTTGATAGTTCTTCTTGGGTTAGTTTTTTATCTTCACGTAATTTTTTTAATTTATTTGGAAAACTCATATACACTCCTTAAAATAAATTAAAGTCTCAGACTATAAATGTCTAATTATTTTATAAAAGTCTTGATAAAAGACTTTTAATGTCCTAAACTTTAATCAAGCCATTTACTGTCTTAAGTATACAGTAAAAGTCTTTTAACATCAAGGAGAAGTTATGATAAGAACAATATTACATTCAGATATAAATTCATGTTATGCTTCAATAGAAGCAAAACTTAATCCAAGTCTTAAAAATAAGGCTATGGCAGTTGCGGGAGATCCTAAAAATAGGCATGGGATAATTCTTGCCAAAAGCCAAGAGGCAAAACTACTAGGAGTTAAGACAGGAGAAGATATTTGGCAGGCTAAACTTAAATGTCCAAATTTAATAATAGTCTCGCCTCATTATGAAAAATATCTTAAATTTTCTAGAAAAGTAAGAAAAATATATTATTCTTATACAAATAAGGTTGAAGCCTTTGGGCTTGATGAATGTTGGCTTGATTTGACAGAGAGTTATAAACTTTTTGGAAGTGGAGAGACTATAGCAAATAATATAAGAAAAAGAGTGAAAAAAGAATTAGGTATAACAGTAAGTGTTGGAGTAAGTTTCAATAAGATTTTTGCAAAACTTGGGTCGGATTAAAAAAAACCAGATTCAACTACTGTAATAAGTAATACTGTAATAAGTAAGGATAATTTTAAGTCTATAGTTTGGCCACTTGCTGTATATCGTATTATTGGGATAGGAGGAGCAACAGAAAGAAAAATTAATGGGGATAGGAATAGAAACTTTGGGAGATTTAGCAAATTCTGATCCTAAAATTTTAAAATCTCTTATAGGAATTAATGGAATTTATTTTTGGCAATATGCAAATGATAATAGGCCAGTTTTAGACTATAACTGTAAGAAAGTTATACAGACAATAGGAAACTCATCAACTCTTTATAGAAGATTTGTTTAGTGATGAGGAAGCATTTAATGTTTTTCAAATACTTTCCTTAGATGTTTCAAAAAGACCAAGAGAAGTTTCTCTTTCTGCTAAAGGAATTAAAATTTATATGAAGGATAGTAATTTAATTTCTTATGAATTTCAAAAGTCTTTTAAAAATCCGACCCAGTCATCTATAATTCTTTCTGAAGAAGGCCTTAAATTATTTAAGGAAAAGTATAAGTGGTCTTACCCTATAAGATCATTGGGAATTAGAGCTATTAATCTTATAGATGCAAGAATACCTGCTCAAATAGATATATTTTCAGATTATAAGAAGATTATAAAAAAAGAAAGAATAGATAAGGCTATTTATGATATAAGAAAAAAATATGATAGAAATATTGTAACTTTTGCCTCTTTAAAAGATTATAAGAAGTTTCCAAAGAATAAAACGGAGATAGTTACTTTACCAAATAGCAAAATGATTTAGAGCACTATATAGGATTACTGAAAATCAAATTTATAAAATATCTTTTAATTTAAAATAAAATATGATATGATAATTTTACATTCAAATAGGGGGGACTTATGGTATTTTTAAATAATATTTTTAAAAAGTTTACAAATATAATATTATTAGATAAGAAAAAAGAAAGACTAAAATTATCTAATGAATACCTATGCCCAAATGTAAATATGGATGTTATGATGTTTTTAGGGAAGCTAATTTTTGGCTTCCCTTTTCTTGTCTAAAGTTTAGGCAAAAAAGCTTACTATGGAGGAATTAATGAGAGCTTTAATATCTGTAACAGATAAAAAAAATATTGGAATGCTTGCCAAAGGCCTAAGCGACTTTGGTGTGGAAATTGTATCTACAGGTGGTACATACAAAAAAATTAGAGAATGTGGCATTGATGCAATTGAAATTGAAAAGATAACCAACTTTCCAGAAATTTTAGATGGCAGGGTTAAGACTTTATCACCTTATGTTCATGGTGGAATTCTTTATAAAAGAAATGATCAAAACCATAAAAATACTGTGAAAAAGAACAATATAAAGGATATAGATATAGTTGTTGTTAACCTATACAAATTTGAAGAAGCACTTAAAACTAATGACTCAGACAATATTATAGAAAATATTGATATAGGCGGACCCACTTTAATAAGGTCAGCTGCCAAAAATCATAAAGATGTAATAATTCTTACAGATCCTAATGATTATGAGGAATTTTTACAAAGATTAAATACTCAAAATTTTGATATAGAGTATAAAAGATATTTAGCTATGAAGGCTTATTCCTTAACAGCATATTATGATTCTGTGATTTCAAGATATTTTAAAGACTTAAGTAAAAAAGATTGTCAATATAAGACATATGGTTTAAGAAAAATTGAAGATTTAAGATATGGTGAAAATCCAAGCCAAAAAGCAGCTCTTTATGAGGATACCTATGCTAAAGGTCTTTTAAAAGATATAGAAATTTTACATGGTAAGTCAATGAGCTTTAATAATTATAATGATTTAAATGTTGCCCTAGAACTTTCTAAAGAGTTAGGAGAAAATTCTTGTGTAGCACTAAAGCATCAATCTCCATGTGGAGTAGCAATAGGAGAGGATGTATATGATGCGTATAAAAAGGCGTATGAAGCAGATTCTTTATCTATATTTGGAGGAATTGTTGTAATAAATGGAATAATTGATGAGAAAACTGCATCAAAGATGAGTGAGATATTCCTTGAAATAATTGCAGCTAATGACTTTACCAAAGAGGCTTTGGAAGTACTAGAAAGAAAGAAAAATGTTCGTCTTATAAAAGTTGATTTAAGCAAGGATACTACAACAGAAGATGTAAAATACTTAGATGGAAAAGTTCTAGTCCAAGATAAGGATAAAAAGGAAGATGATTTTGAAGTAGTTACAAAAAAATCTCCAGAAAAGTCCTGTATAAGTGATTTGAAATTTGCTATGACTGTAGTGAAATATGTCAAATCAAATGCTATAGTTATAGTTAAGGATGGGAAAACTTTAGGAGTAGGTTGTGGACAAACTTCTAGAATTTGGGCACTAGAATCCATTAAAAACAACCATCCAGATGTAGATTTTACTGATTCAATTATGTCATCTGATGCTTTTTTCCCATTTGATGATTGTGTTGAATATGCTCACAAAATTGGGGTGAAGTCAATTATCCAACCGGGTGGTTCTATAAGAGATAAAGATTCAATTGATAAGTGTAATGAATATGGAATATCTATGGTATTTACTAACAATAGACATTTTAGACATTAAGGGTTAAAAATGGAAAAATAAGTTAAAAGAGTTTATGTAAGAAAAAAAGATAGGTTTGATTCTAAGTCAAAGGAAGTAAAAAATGAAATAGAAAATCTATAAAAAATCAAGTTGGAAAAGCTTAATATTTACAATAGATATGATATTAAAATTTCAGATGATAAGCTGGATAAGGCTATAAATAATGTCCTATCTGAAAGAAGCCTAGATTATGTTTTTTACAAAAGATGAGGCTATTAAACTCGAAGATTCTTTTGAAAAAGCTTTTGGAGTTGAATACCTACCAGGACAATTTGACCAAAGAAGACAAGGAGTAATAGATACTTTGAATTTAGTCCTTGATGAACATATAGATTGCAAGACAGCTACAATATATGAATTTAGTGATATATCTGATGGTTTTATAAATTATAGCGATGAAGAAATTTCTAGGTTTTTGGAAAATAAATCTCTTGCCATGGACTTTGCTGATTTGAAAATGGTTATGGATTACTTTAAAAAAGAAAATAGGGACCCTAATGAAACAGAAATTAAAATCCTAGATACTTATTGGTCAGATCATTGTAGACATACTACTTTTAATACAAGTCTTGATATAGAATTTGAAACAAAAAGTCTTCTTGATAAGGCAATAAAAAAATCTTTTGATAAATATATGGAAATGAGAAAAGAGCTCAATATCAAAAATCCAATAATTTTAATGAGCTTTGGTATAATTCTTTCTAAATATATGAAAAGTAGGAATGAATTTGATGATCTGGAAATATCAAGTGAAATTAATGCTTGCTCGGTTTATGTAAAGGTGAGAGTAGAAAAAGATGGCAAAGAGGAACTTGAAGATTATCTTTTAATGTTTAAAAATGAAACTCACAACCATCCAACAGAGATAGAGCCTTTCGGTGGAATCTCAACCTGCCTTGGTGGAGCTATAAGAGATCCACTTTCTGGAGGAAGCTATGTTTATCAAGCTATGAGAATAACAGGAGCTGGGAATATACTTGAAAAAGTTGATGATACAATTGAAGGAAAACTTCCATAAAGAAAAATAACAAAACTTGCTACAAAAGGTTATTCATCATATGGTAACCAAATAGGTCTTGCTACTGGCTTTGTAAAGGAAATATTTCATGAAGGTTATAAGGCAAAAAGAATGGGAGCAAAACCAGGAGATGTTGTTTTATTGATTGGTGGAAGAACTGGAAGAGATGGTATAGGTGGAGCAACAGGTTCATCAAAATCTCATAAAGTTTCATCAATAAAAACAGAATCTGCCCAAGTGCAAAAGGGAAATGCTCCAGAAGAGAGAAAACTTCAAAGGCTATTTAGAAGAAGTGAAGTTTCAAGGCTTATAAAAAAATGTAATGACTTTGGTGTGGGTGGAGTATCTGTTGCTATTGGAGAGATCTTCAATGGAATGGATATTGATCTTTCTAGAGTTAAATTAAAATATGAAGGATTGAAGCCTTCTGAGATAGCTATAAGTGAATCTCAAGAAAGAATGGCTGTAGTAATAGATAAAAAATACATTAAAGAATTTGAACAATATTGTCTTGAAGAGAATGTAGAAAGCTCTTTAGTTGGCAAAGTAACTTACACAAATAGGATGAGAATGTTCTATAAAGATTTAAAGATTGCAGATATATCTTATGATTTCATAAATACTAATGGTGCAGATAGAAAGGCAAAAGTCCTTGTTGTAAGTGAATATATTCCTAAAAAAATAATAAAAAAGATGATCCTAAAAAGTTTTATGAAAAAGTATCTGACTTAAATATAACAAGTCAAAGAAATTTAATAGAAATCTTTGATTCTACTATAGGAAAGAATGCAGTATTGAAACCTTTAGGTGGAAAAAAACAATTAAATCCATCTCAAGCAATGGTTTCAAAAATTCCAGTAAAGGATGGAAAATCAAAAATCGTATCTATAATGAGTTATGGATTTAACCCCTATCTTTCAGAAAAAAGTCAATATCTTGGTGGTTATTATGCAGTAATAGAATCAATTGCAAAGCTTGTATCAGTAGGTAGTGATCTTAATAAGATAAGACTATCATTTCAAGAATATTATGAAAAGATGGATAATGAAAAAGCTTGGGCAAAGCCACTTAAGTCTTTACTAGGTGCTTTTGAAGTAACAAACTTCTTTAAAATACCACCAATTGGTGGAAAAGATTCTATGAGTGGAAGTTTTGAAGAATTAAAAGTACCACCAACCCTTATATCATTTGCAGTAACACATGAAGATATAGAAAATATAAAATCAAATGACCTTAAGGCTAAGGGAAAGCTAGGTATAATAAAAGCCCATACAAAGAAGATGGAAGCCTTGATTTAAATAAATATAAGAAAATATTAGAAAAGCTTATAAAAGTAATGAGAGAAGGCTCTATTATTACTACAATAAGTTTGGATAATAAGGATCTTTTGGCAAACATATATGAACAAGCTTTAGGAAATTCAAACTTCAGTTTAGAATATGATAATCTTTATAAAGCTATGTTTGGTTTATTTGTTGTGGAATATCTTGAAGATTTGGATTTTGTTGAAAATATTGGAGAATTTTCTAAAGACTTAATAGTAAATGGTGAAAAATTAAATGATAAAAAACTTAAAAATGATTAGTTACATTCTTTAGATGAAATATTTGCAGCAAAAGAAGAGATTGATCCAATTGATATAAAACAAAACAAGATGAATTTAAATCTAAAATCAAAGAAAACAGTGGATAAGGTTAAAGTATCAATACTTGCTGTAACAGGTACCAACTGTGAATGGGATACAATGGATGTATTTAGTGAAAATGGAGCAGAAGTTTCTATAAACTTATTTAGAAATAAGGATAGAAAAGATATAGATAATTCTATAGATAAACTTGCAGATTCAATTAGAAATTCACAAATTTTTGCTATTCCTGGGGGTTTCTATGGCTGATTAGCAAGATGGATCTCCAAAATTTTTAGCCAATATTATTAGAAATAAAAAAATTAAAGATGCTATTAATTATTTACTAGATGAGAATGATGCTCTTATAATAGGTATTTGCAATGGATTCCAAGCTCTTGTAAAACTGGACTTTTACCATATGGTAAGATAAAAGAAATTACAGAAGATGATCCATCTTTAACCTACAACACTAATAACAGGCATATTTCAAGATTTGTTGATACAAGAGTTATAAATAATCAAAGTCAATGGACAAGAGGCTTAAAATTAGATAAAATATATAAAATACCTATATCTCATGGAGAAGGTAGGTTTATAATAAATGAAGAAAAATATAAAGAACTGTTAAAAAATGGTCAAATATTTTCAGTATATGATATAAACCCAAATGGTTCAGATTATAATATAGAAGGAATCTTATCAAAAGATGGCAAAATATTAGGAAGAATGGGTCATTTAGAAAGATTAGATGATGATCTTTACAAGAATATTTATGAAAAAAATAATCAAGAATTATTTAAAATGCAGTAGAATATTTTAAGAAATAAGTTAGAAATATGGAGGATACATGAGAATAATTGGAGAAGGTTTAACATTTGATGATTTGCTACTAGTTCCAGGACCATCTGAAGTCCTACCAAATGAGGTAGATCTTAAAACAAATTTAACTAAAAAGATTAAGCTTAATATACCATTGATGTCAGCCTCAATGGATACAGTTACAGAGTCAAAAATGGCTATAGCAATGGCAAGACAAGGTGGTATTGGAATAATTCATAAAAATATGTCAATAGAAGAACAAGCCAAAGAAGTTGACAGAGTTAAAAGAAGTGAGCATGGTGTAATCACTGATCCTTTCTATCTAAAAGCTGAGAACTTGTTAAAAGATGCTCTTGAAATAATGTCAAACTATAAAATATCAGGTGTGCCTATAGTTGATGATGAAATGACCCTTAAGGGTATTTTGACAAATAGAGACGTAAGATTCCAAAATGACGTAAATGTTGTAATCGGAGACATAATGACCAAAGATAAATTAATTGTAGGTTATGAAGGAATTAGTATGGAAGAAGCTGTCAAAAAAATGGAATCTGGTAAGGTAGAAAAACTTCCTATCGTTGATGATAATTATAAATTAAAAGGACTTATAACTATAAAAGATATAGAAAAATCTAGGCAATATCCAAACTCTGCAAGAGATGACAAAGACAGGCTTTTAGTTGGCGCTGCAGTTGGAATAACTCGTGATATGATGGATAGGATTAGAGCTTTGACAGAGGCAAATGTTGATGTTGTTACTGTTGATACAGCTCATGGTCATTCAAAAGGAGTTCTTGAAGCTATAAAAAAGATTAAATTATCTTATCCAGATCTTCAAGTTATAGCTGGTAATGTAGCTACAGGAGATGCTACAAGAGATTTAATAAAAGCAGGAGTAGATGCAGTTAAGGTAGGTATAGGACCAGGTTCAATTTGTACAACTAGAGTTGTAACAGGTGTTGGTGTGCCACAGATTACTGCAATAATTGAATGTGTAAAAGCAGCTAAAGAATCAAATACACCAATAATTGCCGATGGTGGTATCAAATATTCTGGAGATATTACAAAGGCTTTAGCTTGTGGAGCTAGTGTAATAATGGCAGGTTCATTATTTGCAGGAACAGAAGAATCTCCGGGTGAGACAATAATGTTTGAAGGTAAACAATACAAAGAATATAGAGGCATGGGTTCACTTTCTGCTATGAAATCAGGCTCAAGTGATAGATATTTTCAAAATGATACCAAAAAATTTGTTCCAGAAGGAGTAGAGGGAAGGGTTGCTCTAAAGGGATTTGTAGGAGATGTAATCTATCAATTACTTGGAGGACTTCGTTCTGGTATGGGGTATGTTGGGGCTTCTAATTTAAATGAATTAGAAGAAAAATCTAAATTTATTAAGATTTCTCCTGCAACTCTTGTAGAAAATCATCCTCATGATATCCAAATTACAAGAGAATCACCGAATTATACAAAAAAATAAGAAATTAAAAATTAAGAAAAAAGATATCATCATAGCAAAAAATGATGATATCTTTTTTGTTTTGATATTGACCTAAAAATGAAAAATTGTTAACATGTATTAATTAATAGATAATAAAAAAGAAACTTTTTCGATAGTATAATTTACTTTTTAAACTTTAAAGAAAGAGATATGGAAATCAAAAGATATTACTATCAAAAGTAAATAAGATAAGAAGTAAAGATAGAGGGTGATATATATTGTTTAATCATTTATAAATATATTTTAATTATGTTTTTTATAATCTATTTAAAGAGAAAAATATTGATTAATTTTAGAAAAATATGATGTAAGTAATAAAGATAATTTTATATAGATAGTAAGTACTAGGAGGTTTTTATGGTTATTTCAATTTTGCAATTATTAATTACTTTTATATTGGCTTATTTATTTGGAAAAATTATTACAAAAATAAAGATGCCAGCAATATTGGGTTGGCTTATTGCAGGTATGATTTTAGGACCACATGCCTTGTCTCTAATGAATGAATCAATATTAGAGCAAACTTGGTATAAGGTCTTTATAAATATTTTGGAATGTACAGCTGGTTTAATGATTGGGACAGAACTGGTATTCAAGAGAATAAAAAAGTATGGAATATCAATTATTATTACAACATTAACACAGTCTTTGGGAACTTTTTTATTTGTATCTTTAATGTTTGCAATTATATTTTATATGACTAATATTCCTATATATCTGAGTATAATTTTTGGTGGAATTGCCTTAGCAACAGCACCAGCACCAGCCTTGTCTGTTGTTCGTGAATATGAAACAAATGGACCAGTAACTAGGACATTGATTCCAATGGCGGTTCTTGATGATATGGTAGGTGTGGTTGTTTTCTTTTCAGTTATGGCGTTTGTAATGAGCAATTTTTCACAAACTGGATTACCATCATATATTATAGTTTTGACTGTTTTACTTCCTGTAATAATAGGGATAGGGTGTGGATTATTATTTAGTCCTCTATTAAAGAAAAAAACAAATAGAAAAAATACACTTATAGTAATGATATTATCAATTATTTTAACTTCAATAATTGGCCTTTTCTTTAATTATTTTATTATGCCAAGACCTATGCTCAACTTTATGATAATTGGTATGGCGTTTTCTGCCACATTTTCAAATATGGTTCAAGAAGATAGGTTAGATCATATGATCTCATATTTTAATCCAATATTAGGAATAGCTCTTATATTTGTCATTCTTAATTTAGGGATGCCACTTGATTATGCCTTGATTACGGGAGCTGGATTGTATACTGTAATTTATATTCTTGCACGTGCCATTGGAAAATATTTTGGAGCATATTTTGGAGCGAGCATAACAAAATTACCTAATACGGTTAAAAAATATTTGGGTTTTACCTTATTACCACATTCAGGAGTTTCTTTAGTATTTACTGGTATAGCAGTTAATGCTTTAAAGAATCCAGCACCAGAAAGTGCAAAGATTCTACAAGGTACTATAGCAGCTGCAGCAGTAATTAATGAAATCATTGCAGTTTTAATGGCAAAAAAGGGTTTTGAATGGGCAAATGAATTAAATAATAAATCATTAACTAGTAGTAAAGATAATTCTGTAGTTATTACAATTAGTAGTAAATATGGAAGTGGAGGTTTAGAAATTGCACAAAAGCTTTCAAAAGAATTAAATATACCTTATTATGATAAAGACTATCTATATAAAAAACATATAGAATCAAATAATGAGCCTAGTAAAAGTTTGCAATTATTTCAAGATAGCCTTTCTCTCAGTACTATACAGTCAGCTATACAACAACAAGAATATCAATATGTTGAAAAAGAAATAATAGATTTAGCAAATAAAGAGGATTGTATTTTCCTAGGAAGAAACGCTGATGATATACTTAAAAATAAGGACAACTTAATAAAAGTTTTTATATTTGCAGATTTTCCAAGTAGGGTTGAAAGGGTAAAAGTCCAATATAAGATTAAGGGTAATATTAAAGAAGAGATGGAAAAAGTCGATGAAATGAGAAGTACATTTTATAATTACTATACTAAAAAAAGATTTGGAGATGCAAATAATTATAATATTTGCTTAGATAGTTCTTCTATAGGAATTAATAATTGTATAAGTATTATTAAAGATATTTATATGTCTAAAAAACGATAGAAATTAAATTTGTATTAGAATTTATTTATTTTAACTCATTCATTTTTTAGAATTAGGGTAAATATATAAAAAGTAAATAAGGGGGAAAGTTATGTTAGATATAACAAAATTAATTTTAAGCTACTATGATAAAAAAAACTTATCAATTGAAGAAATGTCAAGTCAACTCGATAAGGCCAAATTAGAAGTTATAGAAAATTTTATAGATGATGAATTATATGTAAAAAAGAAGAGCACAAAGATTGAACCCTTTAGCATTGATAAGATAGCTTTATCTGTTGAAAACGCAGCAAAAGAAGTAGAGTCACCACTTAATAGTTCTGATTTGGAAATTATAAAAGGTGATATAGAAAAGATAGTGAAAAAAGAATGGAAAAAAATTATATCAACTAAAACCATTAGAGCTTATGTAGAAGATATCCTAAAAAAAGATGGCTATACTAAGGTATATGAGTCATATAGAAATTATATGAAGAAACTAAATTAGGAGATTTTTAATAATCTAAAGTTTACTATCATAAAGTATAAAAATTTTTTGTATATAAATTCTATAATTAAGTTAATTAAAGATGAAAGTAATTTAATAGGAGTCTTATTGTAAAATCTAATAAAACTATACAAAGAATCAATTAAATATTATAAAATTAGAAATTAATTTAAATAATATGTGAATTTACTTAATATCAAAATAAGTTTAAATGTTTTATAAATTATTTAGTATAATATTTAATATTATAATTTATCTGTAGATTGCAATATTATGTATAAGGGGATGTTGCAAAATTATGAATTTCTATGTTCCACCATTACAAGTTACCCATAGATAATTGACAATAGCCTGACAGCCTATGGAGGTCAAATTGTCGTGGAGGGGTTTGTAATGATTAATTCATTTTGCAACAGCCCTTATAATATATTTATACTTATATATATCTTAGAAAGTTATATGTGTAAAAATGCGAACTCTCTTAATTATCTATCGGTAATCATTCTGATATAGCTATTACTTTATCAGGATTTAGAATCATATTTGGATCAAAAGCTTTTTTTATAGCTCTCATAAGTCTAATATTAACGTCACCTTCAAAATTTTTAAGATATTTTTTCTTTCCAAAACCTATACCATGTTCTCCAGAAATTTTACCACCCATTTCATAGGCTTTTTCATATATTATAGACATGAATTTGTCAACTTCTTCTTTAAATTGCTTAATCTTATCAACTTCATTTGAAAGAGTATATATATGAAGGTTCCCATCACCAGCATGACCAAATGACTTAACATCAAAGATATAAGATTTGCTCTCCTTATTGACAAAGTTAATATAATCAGCAATTTTTGTAACAGGAACTACAACATCACACTCATCTAATAGTTTGTATTGGCTTTCAATAGCTTCCAAAAAAGAATTCCTTGCAGCCCATGCATCTTTTATAGAGTTTGGAGTATCTGCGACTAAGACATCTATCGCTCCATTTTTGATTAGAATTTCTGCGGCTTGCTCTAGAGTATTATCGATTAAATCTTCATCATCACCATCAAAGCTTATAAGAAGATAGGCTCCAACATCAATACTATCAAGTTTTTTAGGAAAAGTTTCCTTTCCTATGTATTTTTCGCTAGCTATAATTATATCTCTTTCCATAAATTCAATAGCTTGTGGATTTAGGTTGTTTTGGAATAGCTTTGGAACGGTAGAGATACAATTGTTTAAGCTTTCAAAAGGCACAATTAAGCTAACAATATATTTTGGATTTGGTACAATTTTTAAGGTTAATTCTGTAATTATGGCAAGTGTACCTTCGCTTCCTACCATTAAATCTTTCAAAGAATATCCGGTAGATGATTTTGAAACAATAGATCCAAATTCTGTAATTTCTCCTGTTGGAAGAACAACTTCCATTTTTCTTACATAATCTCTGGTTGTACCATATTTTACTGCACGCATTCCTCCAGCATTCAAAGAAACATTCCCACCTAAGGTAGCAAATTTTTCACCTGGATCTGGTGGATAAAGATAGCCCTTATCAAGACAAGCTTTAGCTAAATCATTAAGTAAAACGCCTGGTTCTACCCTTACAATCATATTTTCTTCATCAAATTCTAGAATTTTATTCATAGATTGCATATTAATCATGATGCCATTTTTAATTGCCACGCCTGCTCCTGTAAGACCAGTTCCAGCACCTCTTGCAATGACAGGTATTTTTTCTTCATTACAGATTTTCATAATATTTGCTACATCCTCTTTGCAAGTAGCATCAACTAGACACTCGGGAATACCTTCTCCATATATTGGCATCTCATCATGAAAGAAGTCTTCGTTAACTTCATCTCCAACATAAACTGCTCCTTTGACTGCACTTTTAATTTTTTCAATAATATTGTCATTGATTTTGTTATAATCCATAAATCCTCCTACCTAATATAGATATGTAAATTTTGTATACTGATTATAACACTTGATAAAATAAAATTAAAGTTTTTACATAATTGTACTAAATGTTAGGAAAATAAAGAAATATATTACATGGGCAAATATAGATAAACAATGTTATTTTTCTTAATTATAAAAGGTAAAATTTTTAGAAAACTCTAAAGTAATCTAATAAAATAATAGCAAATAATAAAATAATATATAAAACATTTTCAGATTGATTTTTATATATTTGATAATAATTTGACTGATAAGGTATTTATGATATCATAATAATGAATTGGGTTTTGGATTTAGCTATCTATGACGTAATGTTAGTTAAAAAAAATACAGTAAATTCAAGTCATTTCTAAAAAACTTGATAAAATTTTAGCTTTTAGACTTGACAAGCTTGGTTACGATTGTTAATATAATAACATGAGTATTAAAATGTTTCTAGAGATTGCTTTCTTGATACTGAACGCAAAATAAGGAAAATTATTTAGGAGAAAACATGTATAAATTATCAGAAGAATATGAAGAAATGAGAGAGATGTTTCATAGCTTCGCTGAAGCAGAAGTAAAACCATTAGCACAAAAAGTTGACGAAGAACATATGTTTCCAGAAGAAACCATTAAAAAAATGCAAGAATTAGGTTTCTTTGGTATACCATTCGATGAAGAATATGGTGGACAAGGTGCAGATACACTTACATATATATTAGCAGTTGAAGAAATTTCAAAATATTGTGCTTCAACAGGTGTAATCCTTTCTGCTCACACATCATTATGTGCAGATTGCATTAATAAATTTGCAAATGATGAACAAAAGAAAAAATATCTTGCACCACTTGCAAGTGGAGAAAAATTAGGTGCATTTGGTCTTACAGAACCTAATGCAGGTACTGATGCATCAGGACAACAAACAGTTGCAAAGCTTGATGGTGATGAATATGTATTAAATGGAACAAAAATATTTATAACAAATGGTGGATATGCCGATGTTTATGTAATATTTGCTATGACAGATAAGGAACAAGGAACTAGAGGAATTTCTGCGTTCATAGTTGAAAAAGGAACAAAGGGATTTGACTTTGGTACTTTAGAAAACAAAATGGGAATCAATGGTTCATCTACAAGGGAATTAATCTTTCAAGATTGCAGAATACCAAAAGAAAATTTACTAGGAGAGCTTGGTAAAGGATTTAAGATAGCTATGGCTACTCTTGATGGTGGAAGAATTGGTATAGCAGCTCAAGCTTTAGGAATAGCAGAAGGTGCTTTAGAAAAAGCTGTTCAATATTCTAAAGAAAGAGAACAATTTGGACGTCCTTTAGCAAAATTCCAAAATACACAATTTAAATTAGCTGAAATGGCTATTGAAATAGAAGCAGCAAGAAACTTAGTTTATAATGCAGCTAAGTTAAAAGATGCTGGAGAAAGCTATACAGTAGCAGCTGCTGCAGCAAAACTTAAAGCATCTAGAACAGCATCATTTGTAGCTAATAGAGCAGTTCAAATTCTTGGTGGATATGGATATATCAAGGAATATGATGTTGAAAGAATGATGAGAGATGCCAAAATTACAGAAATCTATGAAGGTACTTCAGAAGTTATGCTGATGGTAGTATCAGGAGCACTTTTAAGATAATAGATTACACTGAATTTTAAATTAGGGGGAATGAAATGAATATTTTTGTATGTGCTAAACAAGTTCCAGATACTAATGAGATAAAAATTAATCCTGAAACTAACACATTAATTAGAAAGGGTGTGCCAAGTATTCTAAATACTTATGATGCTTTTGCACTAGAACAAGCATTGAGAATAAAGGATAAAGATCCTGAAAATGTTAAGATAGTTGTTGTATCTATGGGACCTAATCAAGCAGAATCAATGTTAAGAGATACATTAGCTGTTGGGGCTGATAAGGCTTACTTAGTTACAGATAGAAAATTTGGTGGCTCTGATACACTTGCTACAAGTTATATTATATCTGAAGCTTTAAAGGAAGTAGCTAAAAGAGAAGGTGACTATGATTTAATCTTCTGTGGTCTCCAAGCCATAGATGGTGATACAGCTCAAGTAGGACCTGAAATTGCTGAACATTTAGATCTTCCACAAGTAACTTATGGCTATACTGCAGAAGTTAATGACGAAGGTATTAAAGTTTTACAAGAAGTTGAAGGTGGAGCAAGAAATCTTCAAGTCAAAATGCCAGCTTTAGTAACATTTACTAAATACGGAGATGAAGAGCTTAGATATCCTAAAATCAAAAACAAAATGAAGGCTAAAAAAGCTACAATAGAAGAAATTACTTTTGAAGATCTTAAAGAAAATATTGATGAAACAGCAATAGGTCTTAATGGTTCACCAACAAGAGTTAAGAAATCTTATACACCTGAACAAAATAAAGCAGGAGAAATCTTCAATGAAGAAAATGCTAGTGATTCTGTAGATAAGTTAGTAAATGCTCTTGCAGATGCAAAACTTATTTAGGAGGATTTAGAAATGTCAGATAACAAAAATCTTTGGGTAATTGTTGAAACAAATCAAGAAGGAAAGGCTGTAAATGTAGGCCTTGAACTTATGAATCCAGGAAGAAGAATGGCTGATGCTATAGGCGAAAAACTTTATGCAGTTATAATTGGTTCTGGTGTTGATAAGGCAAAAGAAGAAGTTAAAGAATATGGTGTAGACGGAATTATCACAATTGATAATGAAGTTTATAAAGATTATAATACAGAAGTTTACACAGATGCAATTGAAAAATTAGTTAAAAAACATAATCCTAATATTATTTTAATTGGAGCTACAAACCTAGGAAGAGATTTAGGACCAAGAATAGCAGCAAGACTTCATACAGGTCTTACAGCAGACTGTACAGAACTTGATATAGATACAGAAACAAAGGATGTAAGATGGACAAGACCTGCCTTTGGTGGTAACCTTATGGCTATGATTTTATGTCCTGAACATAGACCACAAATGGGTACAGTAAGACCAGGAGTATTTAAAAAAGAGGCTGTTGGTGCAAAAGATGAAATTGATATTATAGATGAAGATATAACATTTGATGGGGAAGTAAGAACTAAAATACTTGATTTTATTCCTAGAGAAGAAGGAGAAGAAGTAGACTTAGTAGGAGCTGAATTTATAGTTTCTGGAGGTCGTGGATTAGGAGATCCTAAAAATTTCTCAATAATCAAAGACTTAGCTGATGCATTAGGTGGTACAGTTGGCTCAAGCCGTGCTGCAGTAGATGCTGGTTGGATTTCACACTCTCACCAAGTAGGACAATCAGGTAAAACTGTAGGACCTAGAATATATATAGCTGTAGGTATATCTGGAGCTATCCAACACTTGGCTGGAATTAATGCTGCTGATACTGTAATTGCTATTAATAAAGACCCAGAAGCTCCTATTTTTGCAAGAGCTGATTATGGTATAGTAGGGGATTTATTCGAAGTAGTTCCAAAACTTACAGAAGCAATTAATAAAAGAAAAGCTCAATAAATAATTAAATATTTTTTTCAATAATGGGTATATCTTTAAGGGTATCTCAAATGATTAAGGATGAGATCAATCTCATCCTTAAATTTTATTAAGATTAGGAGGAGTAAGATGGATTTTAGTAAACAATATAAAGAAAAGCTAATTAGTGCTGAAGACGCTGCTAAGCTTGTTAAGGATGGGGATGTTGTAGATTATTCTTGGGGTGTTATTACACCACATGATTTTGATGAAGCCTTTGCAAAGGAAATTACAAATCTAAATGATATCGTTGTCAGAGCAGGAGTAGAACTCGAACAGTTCAAAATATTTGATGCTGATCCAAACAATGAACACTTTGTTTATAATTCATGGCATTCACTTGGTATTTTAAGAAAATTAGTAAATGCAGGACGTGCTTTTTATGCACCAATAAAATACTCAGAACTTCCAAATTATTATAGAACATCTATAAGAAAATCAAATGTCTTTATAACTCAAGCAACACCAATAGATGATCATGGAAATTTCAACTTTGGTATTTCAGCATCACATTTACATGCAGCTATAGAAAACTCAGATGTAGTCATAGTTGAAGTAAATAAAAATGTACCAAGAGGACTAGGTGGTTTTGAAAATTATATAAATATAAAAGATGTTGATTATATAATAGAAGGCTCAAACCCAGCTATGAAAACAATACCTCAACCAACACCTAATGAACTTGATAAAAAGGTTGCAAAATTTGTAGTAGATGAATTAGTGGATGGAGCAACACTTCAAATTGGTATAGGAGGTCTTCCAACAGCTATAGGAAATGAAATAGCTAAGTCTGATCTTAAAGATTTAGGAGTACATACTGAAATGTATGTAGATAGTTTTGTTGAATTATCAAAAGCTGGAATTATAACAGGTAATAAGAAAAACATCGATAGGGGTAGGCAAGTTTATGCCTTTGCTGCAGGTAGCCAAGAATTATATGATTATATAGACAATAATGAAGAATTAATGGCAGCCCCAGTTGATTACTGTAATGGAATGAAACAAATATCTGCTTTAGATAATTTTATGTCAATAAATTCAGCTCTAGAAATTGATCTTAATGGTATGGTTTCAGCTGAAAGTTCTGGAACTAAACATATCTCAGGCTCAGGTGGAGCTTTAGATTTTATGCTTGGGGCATATAATTCTAAGGGAGGTAAATCATTTGTAACACTTCTTTCATCAAGAGTAGATAAGGAAGGTAAGAGACATTCAAACATAGTACCAACCTTAAAATTGGGAACACAACCTACAGGGACAAGAGCAAATACACATTATGTTGCTACAGAATATGGTATAGTTAATCTTAAAGGACAATCTTTATGGGAAAGAACTGAAAAATTGATATCAATTGCCCACCCAGATGTAAGAGATGAACTTATAAAAGAAGCTGAAAAAATGAAGATTTGGAGAAAATCTAACAAATAGTTAAAAAAAAATCAATATACCTTGTCAAAATAATAAAGTCATGTTATAATAATAATATAAGTTATTAATTTAACAAACAAATCGAAACTTTAATTAAAAAAAGGAGCAAATATGAAAATCGGAGTAATTGGTTCAGGAATTATGGGAGGCGGCATTGTTGAAGTATGTGCCAAATTCCATGAGGTTGTAGTAAGAGATATCAAAGATGAATTCTTAGAAAAGGCAAAAGCTAGAATCGAAAAAGACTATAGCAAACAAGTTTCTAAAGAAAGAATGAGCGAAGATGAAAAAGAAAAAGCTTTAAAAAACATCAGTTATACAACAGATATCAAAGACTTAGCTGAATGTGATGTAGTTATCGAAGCAGCTACAGAAAACCCAAGTCTTAAAAAAGATATTTTTAAAGAATTAGATGAAGTAGTAAAAGAAGGAGCAATTCTTGCATCTAATACATCATCTTTATCAATTACAGATATAGCAGCATCTACAAATAGACCTGAAAATGTCATTGGAATGCACTTCTTTAATCCAGTACCAGTGATGAAGCTTGTTGAAGTTATTAGAGGACTCCATACAAGTGATGATACAAATGAAAAAATCTTTAAATTAGCAGAAGAACTAGGTAAACAACCTATTGAAGTTAAAGAAGGACCAGGATTTGTTGTAAACAGACTTCTTATTCCAATGATTAATGAGGGAATTGGAGTTTTATATGATGGTCTTGCAAGTGTAGAAGACATTGATAAGGGAATGCAACTTGGAGCAAATCATCCAATGGGACCTTTAGCTTTAGCCGATCTTATAGGACTTGATACATGTCTTGCTATAATGGAAGTATTATTTAATGAATTTGGTGATAGCAAATATCGTCCAAGTCCATTATTAAGACAAATGGTAAGGGCTGGAGATTTAGGTAGAAAAACTGGTAAAGGATTCTACGACTATTCAAAATAAGATAAGATAAAATAGTATAAGAATCTTGCTTATGGCAGTTACTTAGAGCATCGACAATTACTAATTATTGGTTTTGTCGATGCTTTTATTTGTAAAATATAAAATTATAAATATTTTTCAATGAATTCTAGATATGCAAATTATCTTAACCTAATCAATATGTTGGAATGTTAATATCACTAAATTATATATGAAATTAAGCCATAGACATATTTATAATCATTTAGATATTTAGAATAAAAACTCGATAATATCATTTAAATTCAGTTTCTTATTTTTGTTTATAATTTTTTATTTATTATATGATGCCTTGTTTAAAATATCTAGTTACTAAAAAAATAAGTAGAACTTGAAAATAGGTATAAAACTAATATAATACTGATATGATTATATTTATTTATATATAATTTTAAATATGGATTTATATTATAACATATTATTTACATTTTTCTGTAACATAATATAATAAAAGTTTAATTAAATACAAGGAGGAAATATGAGAAAAAGATATAATGGTTCTGGTGGATTTTCTAATTTTTTATCAGGCCTTATAGGAGCTATTTTGGGTGGATTTTTAGTTTTTACACTCTTAGGTAGCTCTATTAAAAATTCCAATAATACCATAAAGAGTAATAATAGCAATGAAAAAGAAAGTGTTGTAAATATATCACCTAGTGATGATATGACTATGGAAAGAGCAGTAGTCGAGAAATCTATAAATTCTGTTGTAGGTATTACAACCAAGACTAAGGCTACACAAAATACTATTTTTGGTCCTCAAACAGGTTATGTTGAAGGAGTAGGCTCAGGTTCCATAGTAACTAAAGATGGTTATATTTTAACTAATTCTCATGTTGTAGATGATGGCGACGCTGGTGAGATAAATGTATTATTATCAAACAATAAGACTCTTCCAGCTAAGCTTATTTGGAATGACACCACACTTGATCTTGCTGTTATAAAAGTTGAAGAGAATAATCTTCCGGCTATTGCCTTAGGAGATAGTGATAAGGTTAAGGTAGGAGATAGGTCAGTTGCTATAGGAAATCCTCTAGGACTTGAACTCCAATCTACAGTTAC
The DNA here is from genome assembly GCF_013371425.1 of Anaerococcus faecalis. Classification (NCBI taxonomy): domain Bacteria; kingdom Bacillati; phylum Bacillota; class Tissierellia; order Tissierellales; family Peptoniphilaceae; genus Anaerococcus; species Anaerococcus faecalis. The sequence continues at coordinate 92,361 of NZ_JABVBA010000004.1, read as the reverse complement.
AAGTGGCATAATATCAGGTTTAAATAGAACAGTATCATTCCAAAATGGAGCCCAAATGGATGGATTGATGCAAACCGATGCAGCTATTAATTCAGGAAATTCAGGTGGTGCACTTTTAAACAATAAGGGTGAACTTATAGGAATAAATACAGCAAAGGCAGGTAATTCTGATGGTATAGGTTTTGCTATTCCTGTTAATCTTGCAAAAACTGTTATAGATGAGATTTCGAAAACTGGTAAATTTAACTCAGTATATCTTGGTATAACTGGTATAAATCTTGACCTTTTACTTAAATCCAACAATATTGATGAGAAAAAGGTTGGGACAAGTGAAGGTGTATATATTCAATCAGTTTCCGATAACGCCAGTGATTATTTCCAAAAGGGTGATATTATAACTGCTATAGATGATAAAAAAGTTAAGGATATGTCATCACTTAAGAAAATTTTACTTAACTATAGGGTTGGAGATAGTGCGAATATTTCTGTTATTAGAAAAGGAAAAGAAGAAAAAATTGACTTCAAGTTCACCTTGGATTCATCAAGTCTTGATGAATATAAGGAAATAAAGCCTAAAGACAAAGAAAATAGTGAGAAAAATGAAGAAAATCAAGAGACACTTCCAGATTGGTTAAGACCTTAATAAAGACTCCTAGAAAGGCTGTCTGAATTAGGGATTAGAATGAAAACTTAATTAACTTAATAAGGAAACTTTAGGTCGAAAAATAAAAGGCTATGAGCATTCAAACTCATAGCCTTTTTGCTATTCAAAATAATATATCTAACAAGACCCTGACAGTATCTTGAATTAATTAGGAAGCTCTTCATCTCCTATTATATCCAAAACATAGTCTATATCCATTCAATACATCCACATAACTTTCTTTTTTATAATCAATAAATCGATCTACACCAAGTAACTTTACACGCTTCTCGTTATCAGTACTTATATTTGTATAAACCGTAAACCCCAGACTCTTTGCAATAGGAATTGCCATTGCTCCGAGGCTACCTGTACCACCTGAAATGAATATAGATTCACCTGCCTTGACACCCATAATTTCAAACTCTTACATTGCAGTCAGAGTTGTAAGTATATACTTCTCTAATCTCCAAATTTATTTCATGTTTATCATATCTATTCAAAACTATTGCTTTCATTTTATTTTCTTCAATTTTTTATTATTTTTGTTTGTATTCTTTCTCATGATATTTATACACTCATCCAGGGTAAATCCTGATAACTGCCTCTCAAGATTTTCTTCCATTTCTTGGAAGATACCTGATAGTACTGGTTTAATATTATGTCCCACAATACACTCATCATTTGGGTTCTGGTGGATATCAAAAAAGTGTGTCGCATTAGTTTGCATAACTGCTCTGTATATATCAAGCATAGTAATATCACTCGGTCTCTTATTTAAGGTAAATCCTCTAACTCCTCTGTGACCTTCTATGATTCCTGCTTTACTCAATCTACTCGTAAGCTTTCTGATATAACTGGCATTTGTGCCAACGCTATTTGCAATATGTTCTGAACTAATGGGTATTTCTGCCTCCGAAATTAAGATTAAAGTATGAATAGCAGATGAGAATTTAACATCCATTTAGTCCTCTAATTCATATGTTGCAATATATTCCGTATTTTTTGGAATTGTAAAGCCAGGGTCTTTTTGGATTATATTCCCCTTTAAACCTAGTTCTTCAGCTGCAATTTCAAAATGGCAAATTGCAATTCCAAGATCTACTTTCTGAATATCTCCTGTCTTTTCTTGTGCATATCCCTTTGTTTTCTCTTCGTAAAAATGAACTCTCTTTTCCTCTACAACAACCCTCCAAGGTTGCTTATTTGTTGCAGATGGTGATAGTCGTAACATTTGTAAAGGTATCAGCCAATGATTAGCTTCTGACTCTTTCAAAGGATTCTGAAAATCCCCTTTGAAAAACAGTTTTTCAAATAATACTCTATCATCTGACTTAAGTCCCTTTCTCATAAGATTTTCTCTTACAGAACGCTTTTTTGCGGCATATCCTATAGGCGATACTGCAGGCATAACTTCATCTTCTTTTAACTGCATTGCATTTTCGAACGCCTTTCTGTCAATAGTCCCAGCAAGCCATACTGTTGCTAGTCCTAACGATGTTGCAAAGAGGATAAACCTTTCAAAAGAATAACCAAACGCAATTTCCGCATTGAGCACTTTTCTATACTTTGCGGCTACATATGTGTTCTCCCCAATAATTACAGAACTACCAAGATTATGTTCTTTTGCGTCTAAGATTCGAAAATCAATTGGCACCTGAAATGGATTTTCAATTTGACCAATATATTTCTTTATATCATCCACCACTGAATCTGGAACCTTAATTTTATCATATGTTCGTACGCTAACTCTATTCTTTATTGTTTCTATTGAGAGTTTCATTTTTCCACATCCTTCTTATATTATATTAGTATCTGTATCTGATACAAATATAATACACCAGAAACAATTATATATCAAATTCTTTTTATAATAGAGAAAATAAATGTTGTATAGGTCAAACTTTTATGACACATACTCCATATAAGATATATACTAAGACCTAAATATAAACTACTAACATTGTCCCTAGTGACAATATCGTCTAATATCTGCTTTAATTGCTTTTAAAGTACATTCATACGGTACGTATTTTATATCCATTTGCACTTCTTAAACTGGATTTTGTATTTGTTTTATTTTTTGACTATGTTCCATCTTAAGAATCTACTACGCAAGAGTTATGGAGGCAAAAGCCGAGAAAAAAGAATTAAAAGTAGCATAAGATTTGGAAAAACACTAAAAAAAGCCGATTATTTACTTCGGCTTATTTGCCATGCGCTAATTTAATTACTCAAATAACCTGAAATTAATTTCAGGTTAAGCTTGACTTTTGTTAGCAGGTTTTCATTTGTATAATTAAAAAAATCAATGAATTTTCTATATATAAAACATTTAAAAGGGTCAGTAAAATATCTTGACAAGCTTTCTTTTATCTAGTATACTTTATAGGTCAAGAAAAATACTTGACGGGTGAGAATATGGAAAAATTAGTACAGGTTGCTCAATTATTTGACACTTATGGTTCATTACTAAATGATAAACAAAGAGATGTCATTAATTGCTACTACAATGAGGATTTATCACTAAATGAAATAGCTCAAAATAACAATAAATCAAAACAGGCAATCTCAGATATGATCCAAAGGTCTGTTGATAAATTATTTGAGTTTGAAAATGAACTTTCTTTATTAAAAAAGAGAAGTCTTTTGAGAGAAGATTTATCTTTGTTAAGAGAGTTGATCGAAAGTTCAAACAAAGAAGCTATTGATAAAATCGATGAGATGATAAATAAAATTTAGGATGTGAAAATATGATTTTTTCAAGTCTTTCTGAAAAATTGCAAGACACTTTAGGTAAACTTACAGGAAAAGGAAAATTAAGCGAAAAAGACATCGATAATGCAACCAGAGAAATAAAACTTTCTTTACTTGAAGCAGATGTTAATTACAAGGTAGTTAAGGAATTTATAAAAAAAATCAAAGAAAGAGCAATGGGTGAAGATGTCATGGGTTCACTAACCCCAGGACAGACAGTTATAAAGATTGTAAATGATGAACTTACAAATCTTATGGGAAAGGAAAATTCCAAGCTTGAGCTTACTGGTTCTACACCACATGTTGTTTTAATGGTAGGACTTCAAGGTTCAGGTAAAACAACCCACTCTGGTAAACTTGTTAAAAAACTTAAAAAAGAAGGTAGAAATCCACTTTTAGTAGCCTTAGATATTTATAGGCCAGCTGCCATTGAACAACTTAAAGTTGTAGGAAAGCAAGCTGAAGTTGAGGTTTTTGATAGGGGTAAACAAGATCCTATAAAAACTGCTCAAGAAGCTAAGGAATATGCAAGAAGAAATAACAATGACGTTGTCATCATGGATACAGCCGGACGTCTTCAAATCGATGAAGATTTGATGAATGAATTAAGAAATATAAAAACAAGTGTAAAACCTAATGAAATACTCTTGGTTGTTGATGCCATGGTTGGTCAAGAATCAGTAAATGTTGCAAAGACATTTGATGATTACTTAGATATTACAGGAGTAATATTGACTAAGCTTGATGGTGATGCAAGAGGTGGTGCTGCACTTTCTATAAGAGAAGTTGTAGGAAAGCCAATTAAATTCATAGGTACAGGAGAAAAACTAGAAGATTTAGAAGCCTTCTATCCTGATAGGATGGCATCAAGAATACTTGGTATGGGCGATGTCCTATCTCTAATAGAAAGAGCAGAAAAACAAGTTTCTTTAAAAGAAGCAAAAGAGCTTGAAGAAAAGATGCGAAATCAGTCCTATACTTTAGATGATTTTATTGAACAAATAAATCAAATAAGGAATATGGGGCCGCTTGAAGATTTACTTTCTATGATTCCAGGTGTCAATAATAAGATGCTTAAAAATGTAAATATTGATGACAGTGGATTTGTAAGGATTGAAGCTTTAATTTCTTCTATGACAAAAGAAGAAAGAGAAAAACCTGAGATAATTGGCAAAAGTCGTAAAGAAAGAATTGCTAAGGGCTCAGGTGTTGATATGAAAGAATTAAATCAACTATTAAAGCAATTTAAAGAACTTAAGAAAATGATGAAACAATTTACTAATATGAAGAAAAAAGGAAGAAAAGGTAAAAGAAAGTTTAATATGCCTTTCTTTTAATTATGGAGGTTATAATGGCAGTTAAAATTAGATTAAAAAGAATGGGACAAAAGAAAAGACCATTTTACAGAGTAGTTGTAGCAGATTCTAGAAGTCCAAGAGATGGAAAATTCATTGAAGAAATTGGTTATTACAATCCAATATCAGAACCAAAAGAATTTAAAATTGATAATGAAAAAGCTAAACAATGGATTAAAAATGGTGCAAAACCAACATCAATAGTTGAAAAGCTATTCAATGACAACAACGTTTTAGCTTAAAGATTAAAAAAATGAAAGATTTAGTCAAACTAATAGTCACAGAGCTTGTAGAAGATAAGGACTCTGTAGGAATAATAGTAGACGAAAATGATGGAGAAGTTGACATTAAAATTAATGTAGCTGAAAAAGACAAAGGAAGAGTTATAGGTAGAGGTGGAAATATTATAAATTCTATTAGAAATATAGCTCGTGCTTGTGCAGTTAAGGAAGATGTCAAAGTTAATATAAAAATATGAAAATAACTGTAGCAGAGATAATTAATACACATGGAATAAGAGGAAATCTTAAGATTAAATCATATTCAGATAATGAAAATAGGTTTAATAAGGACTCAAAACTTTTTTTAGATGATGAGGAAGTTGTTATTGAATCATCTTTTAAGCATAAGGGTAGTATTATTATAAAACTCAAGAACTATGATGATATTAATGAGGTAGAAAAGTTTATTGGACACGAACTTACTATCGATGAAAATGACTTAGAAGATTTAAATAATGGAGAGTATTATTTATTTGATTTGATAGGACTTAGGGTCTATGAAAACGGAGAGAAAATAGGAAGTGTGGTAGATGTTATAACAGGTGTTTATCCTAATGATATCTATGTAATAGAAAAAAATGGGAAAGAGGTATATTTTCCAGCCCTAAATGCTACAATTAAAAATATTGATTTAGAAAACAAAAAAATAGAAGTAGAAAACTTCAAAGATTATGAATAAGATAACTATACTTACACTATTTCCAGAAAGTTTTAAATTTTTAGAAAGCTATGGTGTAATAGGCAAGGCTATCCAAAAAGGACTTATTGAAATTAATGTTGTAAATATAAGAGATTATAGCAAGGACAAACACAACAGAGTAGATGATACAGTATTTGGTGGAGCAGCAGGAATGCTTATGAGGCCTGACCCTATATTTGATGCACTTATTGCTAATAAAACTTCAAAATCAAAAGTTATATATATGTCTGCAGCAGGAGAAATCCTAACGCAAAAATTAGCAATCAAATTCGCAGACTTTAAAGATATGGTAATCTTGTGTGGACACTATGAAGGAATAGATGCAAGAATTACTAATCACTATGTTGATTATGAAGTTTCGATAGGTGACTATGTACTTACAGGTGGTGAAATCCCAGCCATGGTACTTATAGATTCTCTATCTAGATTTATAGATGATGTTGTAGGAAAAAAAGAGTCCCTAGTTACTGATTCACACTATAATGGACTATTACAATATGATGAGTACACAAAGCCAAGAAATTTTAGAGGCTATCAGGTTCCAAGAGAGCTTATAAGTGGTAATCATAAACTAATAGAAGAATGGAAAAAAAAATCATCTCTTTTAAAGACTAAGAGAGTAAGAAAAGACTTATACGATAGATATATCAAGGAGGATCACGATGGAATTAATTAAAAAAATCGAAAATGAACAACTACGTGAAGATAATCCAGACTTTAGAGTTGGAGATACTATAAGAGTAAGCTACAGAATCAAAGAAGGAGATAAAACAAGACTTCAAGACTTTGAAGGTGTAGTAATTAAAATCAAAGAAGGAAATCTCGGAAAAACTTTCACACTTAGAAGACTTTCTTATGGTGTAGGAGTTGAAAGAACTTTCCTATATCACTCACCAAGATTAGAAGCATTTAAAATTGTTAGACGTGGTAAGGTAAGACGTGCTAAACTTAACTACCTAAGAGAACGTCAAGGTAAAGCTGCTAAGGTTAAAGAAAAAACAAATTATTAAGCTTATATCCAAAACCCCTTAATCTTACGAGAATTAAGGGGTTTTATAATGCTGAGAAATGTAGACAATTATAAATTTTTGTATCTTAAAACTTTTATTATTCACTTATATATTATTTTTTTAAGAAAGTCTTTATTAACTCAAGTTTAGTTTTCTATAAATGTTTATAAATCTAAGCTTATATTGAAATTATTAAGTAAATTTCCTATAATAAGGTATATAATGTAATATTTGAGTAAAATTATAGTTAAAATTTAATGTTAAGAATATTTTTATATTATTAATTGTAATATTGTAAATAATTAATAATAAATGTAGGAGACAATTTAATGAATAAAAAAAATGAATTGACTCATAGTCAAATCCAAGAAGAATTAATTGAACTTTTAAAAAAGACAGATGAATTTTTAAGAAAAAATGAAATAGAATATACTATTTCTTATGGAACTTTACTTGGAGCAGTTCGTCATAAGGGATTCATTCCTTGGGATGATGATATTGATATTTCTATGAAAAGATCTGAGTATAATAAATTTTTAAGTCTTTTAAGGAAAAAAAATGAAATAGAAGAAGGAATATCAGTCGAAGGAATTTGCCTAAACAATAACGAAATACCATTTTTAAAAATAGTAAATAATAATATCAAAGTTTGTGAAGAAATCAATGGTGGTTATAATGATGACTATTTGTGGATAGATGTTTTTCCAGTAGATTATGTACCTAATCACTTTCAAAAAATATTTTTTGCCATTATCTATAAATACTATAGAAAATTTTATTATTTTTCAAGATTTTATGAAAAGGGCTGGGAATCTCATGCAAAGAAGTGCTTAGCAAATAGTATATTAGCAAAATTTGCAAAAAGAAAAAACTCTTCTTACTATTCAAGAAAGTTAGATGAGTTTTCAGAATCTATAAAAGAATCAAAGTTTTTAGCTAATAATGTTTTTGGCACAAGTGGTGAAAAAGAGCTAGTTGATGCCAAATTATTTGATTCATATATAGATTATAACTTTGAAAATATAAAGGTAAGGGGAATAAAAGATTATGACACTTACCTTAAGGTAAATTATGGAAATTATATGGAAATACCACCAGCTGAAGATAGGATAACACATGGATTAAGAGCGTGGAAATATGAAGAATAGGATAACATTACTTAATTCCATCTCAGCTTTGCTTTTACAGGTTTTTACAATAATAAGTGGATTTGTAATACCTAAAATAATTCTCTTATATTTTGGATCTAGAGTTAATGGTTTGGTTTCATCTTTAACTCAATTTCTAAGTTATATTTCTCTTGTAGAAGGTGGTATAACAGGAGTTATATATGCATCACTATATAAGCCATTAATACAAAAGGATGAGAAGAAGATAAGCCGTATATTGGTGACAACTAATAAGTTTTATAAGACTATAGGTTTTATTTTTATAATATATTCTATAGTACTGGCTATTATATATCCAATATTTATAAATAAAGATTTTGGCTTTTTTTATGTATTTTTATTAACTATAGTTTTATCATTAACATTGTTTATTCAGTATATGTTTTCTCTGACATTAAAAACATTGTTGATAGCAGATAAGAAATTATATGTTATATCATTTACTCAAATTGGAATAATAATTTTAAACATAACATTTACTTATTTAAGTGCCAAGATATATCCAAATATTCACATCTTGAAATTTATTAGTGGATCAATGTTTTTATTACAACCTATAATGTATAGACGATATGTAAACAAGACTTATAATATTTCTTGGAATGAAAAATATGATAATGAATTATTAAAAGATAGGTGGAATGGCTTTGCAATAAATGTTGCAGCTTTTATCCATACATCAACAGATATAACTATTTTGACTTTATTTTCTAATTTAAAGTCAGTATCGATTTATTATGTTTATGCACTAGTTACAAATGGACTTGGAAGCTTAATAAATTCCATTTCTTCTGGAATAGAGCCTACTATTGGACAAGCCTATGCAAGGGGAGATTCTAAAGAATTAAACCAAAAGATGGATATGTATGAATTTATAATATTTTTTTTAGTAGGAGGTCTTTTTACAGTAGCAGCCTTGCAAATAACCCCATTTGTCATGCTATATACAAAAAATATCACAGATGCTAACTACTATAGGCCATTATTTGGCTATATGTTAGTATTATCAGAAGCCCTATACTTATTAAAATATCCACACTTAAGCCTAGCATATACTGCTAATAAATTTAAAGAAATCACTATTCCGGCATATTTAGAAGCAATAATAAATATTATTATTTCGATAATTTTGGTAAATAAGATTGGACTTTTGGGAGTAGCTATAGGTACAAGTTGTGCCATGCTATATAGGATGGTATTTCATGTTTATTATACTAAGAAGATATTAAAGAATAGAAAACAAAGAATATTTTATAAAAAACTTTTATCTATAGGAATAGCAACACTTATATCAATAGGAATTTCTAGTATAACTAAAATTGATGAGCCAACATTTATACATTTTATTATAGGAGCAGGGAAGGATAGTGTAATAGTTCTTGTAGTATACCTAATAACGGCAATTCTATGTTTTAGAAAAGAACTTAATTATATGCTTTCATATCTTAAGATAAAACATAAATAAAGCTTTATTACAATCATACATTATCAGTATCTTTACTGATTTTTACAAAAATATTTCTTAACAAAGACTAGTTTTACTAGCCTATATAAAATAAATTATTAATTAATAAAAGATAGTGAGGGAAATCATGGACAAAATAGAAATGGATATATTATTATCTATAAAAGATGTAGACTTTGTAAGTCAAGCAGATTTATCTAAAAGATGTGGATATTCACTTGAACTTGTAAATAAATCTTTAAAAAGCTTAATTAAAAAAGGACATCTTGATAAAAGATATAACTTATGTGATATGGCAAAAAAAGCAATTAAAAATAAGTCTCCCCAAAATGCCATAATTTTAGCAGCAGGCTTTGGAATGAGAATGGTGCCAATAAATAGCGATTATCCTAAAGCCTTATTAGAGATAAAGGGTGAAGTTTTAATTGAAAGAATAATTAGGCAGTTAAAAGAGATAGGAATAGTTGACATTTCTATAGTTGTTGGATTTTTAAAGGAGAAATTTGAATACTTAATTGACAAGTATGGTGTAAAATTAATAATTAATGAAGAATATAATATTAAAAATAATCTTCATTCCCTAAATTTAGCTAGTAATTTAATATCAAATACTTATATAATTCCTTCTGACATTTATTTAAATGAAAATTTATTTAGAAAAAACGAATTATATTCTTGGTATATGATTACTAATGAAAAAAATAAGGAAAGCAAAGTCAAAATCAATAAGAATGGTAAACTTATAAAAACAGATGATATAGGAAATACTATAATTGGTATTTCTTATCTAACGGATGAAAATTCTAAAAAATTAGTATCAAATATTAATAAAATGGATAAAGATAGTAAATATAATGATTATTTTTGGGAAGAAGCCCTATATGTTATAGATGAAATACCAATTTATGCTAGAGAAGTTGATCATAAGAAAGCAATAGAAATCAATACCTACGAACAACTTAGGGAGATTGATAGCACTTCAAATCATCTAAAATCTGATGCCATTGATACAATTACAAAGGCTTTAATTGCAAAAGAAGATGACATAAAAAATATAAAAATTTTAAAAAAAGGTATGACAAACAGGTCTTTTCTGTTTGAATGTAAAAATAAAAAATATATTATGAGAATTCCTGGTGAGGGTACAGACCAACTAATAAATAGAAAAGAAGAAGCAGAAGTTTATGATAAAATTAATGGTAGAGGAATTTGTGATAATATAATATATATAAATCCAGCCAATGGATACAAGATTACAGAATACTTAGAAGGATCAAGGGTATGTGATCCAAGCAATATAGATGATTTAAAATTATGTATGAAAAAATTAAAAGACTTCCACAAATTAAATCTAGAAGTTTCTCATGAATTTGATATTTTTAAACAAATAGATTTTTATGAAAGTTTGTGGCAAGGGAAAAAATCTATTTATAGAGATTATATGGAAACAAAAGAAAAAGTTTTTTCTCTAAAAGATTATATAGGTAAGCATATAGAAAGAAAAATCTTATGTCATATAGATGCAGTTTGTGATAATTTTCTTTTTACAAACACAAATGATTTAAGATTAATTGATTGGGAATATGCTGGTATGCAAGATCCAGATGTTGACATTGCTATGTTCTGTATATATGCACTTTATAATAATGAAGAAGTGGAAAGACTTATAGATATATATTTTGAAGATAAATGTCCTTTTGATACAAGGCTTAAAATATATTGTTATATAGCGGCTTGTGGCCTTTTGTGGAGCAATTGGTGTGAATTTAAGAAAAATCTTGGAGTGGATTTTGGAGAATATGCTATAGCTCAATATGCTTATGCTAAAGATTATTATAATTTATTTAAGGAAAAGGTAAATGAGGGTAGATAATGCAATAATACTTGCTGCAGGAATGTCGAGTAGGTTTGCTCCTTTATCCTTTGAAAAACCAAAAGCTTTAATAGAGGTAAAGGGTGAAATATTAATAGAAAGACAAATTAGGCAGCTAAAAGAAGCAGGTGTAAAAGAAATAATAATTGTAACAGGTTATAAGGCTGATAGGTTTTCATATCTTGAAAAAAAATTTAGTGTAAAGCTTGTTTATAATGAAGATTATCTTATTAGAAATAATAATTCTAGTATATATGCGGTTAGAGATTACCTAGGTAATTCTTATATATGTTCATCAGATAATTATTTTTTAGAAAATCCATTTGAGATAGAAGTTGATGATTCATTTTATTCATCAGTATATGTAGAAGGATATACTGATGAATGGTGTATTGATACTTTTGATGATGGATTGATTAAAAATGTAAAAATAGGTGGCAAAGATTCTTGGATTATGCTAGGCTATGTCTTCTGGTCAAATGATTTTAGCAAAAAATTCATTTCTATCTTAAAAGATGAATACGATAAAGAAGAAACTTTTGATAAATTGTGGGAGAGTATTTATATAGAGCATATAGATGATTTGAATATGTATATTCATAAACATCCTAAAAATATTATATTTGAGTTTGATAGTCTTGATGAACTTAGAGAATTTGATAATACATATATAAGCGATACTAGGTCTAATATAATAAAAAATATAGCCTTTAAATTAAAGACTAAAGAAAAAGATATAATAAATATAAGACCACTTAAGGATAAAAATAAGATTCAAATAGGCTTTACATTTGAAGCTAAGGATAAATATAGATATTATTATGGGAAAGATATACTAGAAAAGATATAATAAAAATCAAAGATTTAACTTGAAGATGACCCTTTTGGGTCATTTCTTTATATATTATAAACGTGATAATATTGCATAAATATATGTGAAATTATTTATATAATAAAAATGATAATTAGACTATAAATTAAAAGGGTAAAATATAAATAGTTATTGTTAAAAATTATACATCTATAAATGCTTAACAAATAAAAATTAAGATTTTTTATATAAAAAGCTAGGAGGAATTATGAATATAAATTGGTATCCAGGCCATATGAAAAAAACAAAGGAAGAGATAGAAAAATCTCTGAAATTAGTAGATATAATTTTGGAGGTTATAGATGCAAGGATTCCCAAATCATCAAGAAATCCGCTTATTTCTGAAATTGTTAAGGATAAAGAGACAATTATTATAATGAATAAAACAGACCTTTCAGACCCAAAAGAAAATGAGATGTGGGTAAAAAAGTTTGAAGATGAAGGATTGAACGCTTTAAAAATCAATGCCAAAGAGCCTATAAATACAGGAAAAATTTATAAAGTTGCCAAAAATATTTTGAAAGATAAATTTAAGAAAAATGAAGAAAAACAAATAGAAAATGAAAATATAAGGATGATGGTAGTAGGTATTCCAAACTCAGGAAAATCTACTTTTATAAATAACATTGCTAAAAGGAAGGGAACTAGGGTTGGAAATAGACCTGGAGTTACCCAACAAAAACAATGGATAAAGACAAACTCCAATATACTTTTATTGGACACTCCGGGTGTTTTATGGCCAAAGTTTGATAATGAAACGGGACTTGCCCTATCTTTTACTAATGCCATAAAAGATGAGATCTTAAATATAGAGGAGCTTTGCCTTAAATTTATAGAATTTATGAAAGAATCATACCCAGAAAACCTAGAAGAAAGGTATAAAATAGATTCGAGTAAGATGCCTATTGATATATATGATGAAATAGCAATTAAAAGAGGAGCCATTATAAGAAAGGGAGAAGTAGATTACACAAGATGTGCAAATCTTATATTCAATGATTTTAGAAGTGGAAAATTAGGAAGGATTACCATTGAAAAAGCTTAATTATTCTGAATTTAATGATAATATAAGAAAGGAAATTCACGAAAAATATGATCTTATAGCAGGTATAGATGAGGTAGGAAGGGGACCTTTAGCAGGGCCGGTTGTAACTTGTGCAATCATTATGAAAAAGGACTCCCATATTAATGGAGTTACTGATTCTAAGAAATTGTCTAAAAAGAAAATGAAAGATTTATCTCCAAAAATTATAGGTGAATCAGTGGCATATGCCTTTGGCTATGCCAATAATATACTTATAGATAAGGAAAATATAAAGAATGCTACAAAGATTGCTATGAAAGATGCCTTGGAAAAACTTGAAATAAGACCTGAAATTGTACTAATTGATGCTGAAAGAATAGAAACTGATATAAAGCAACTTAATATAGTAAAAGGTGATTTATATGAATATAGCATATCTTGTGCCTCAATACTTGCTAAGTTAAGAAGGGATAAGATAATGGAAAATTTCGCAAAAATTTACCCTTACTATTCTTTTGAAACTAATGCTGGTTATGGTACTAAAAAGCACTATGAAGGCTTAGAAAAATATGGAGAATGTCCAATTCACAGAAAAACTTTTCTAAGGAAATTTAAGGAAAGGCAGCTTTCTTTTTTATGACACAAACTAAAAAAAGGTCAATAGGAAACTTTGGAGAAGATTTGACATCTAAGTACTTGGAAAAAAATGGCTATACTATTCTTGATAAAAATTATCTTAAATCTTTTGGAGAAATTGATATAATTGCTGTAAAAGATGATATTTTATCTTTTGTTGAAGTTAAGACAAGAAAAAATGATAAATTTAAAAGGGCAAGCCTTGATGTAGGATATTTTAAACAAGAAAGGATAAAAAAGGCAGCTCAGGCTTATATAATTGAAAAAAAATTAGATTCTTTTTTAATATCATTTGATGTCTGTGAAGTCTATCTTGAAGAAAGAATTATCCACTATATAAAAAACGCCTTTGGTGATTGACATGAAAAAGAGAGAATTATTAATTTATTTAAATTTTATATACTTGCAAAATAGTTTAATACTTGATTTTTGTGAAAATCTTGATATGGAAAATTTTTTTGACCTTGATAGGAAAATTTTTAATAAGCTGAGTAAGAAAAATTATGACAAAATTTTTAGTCCGAAAAACCTTGAATCTTTCAAATATTATAAGGAAAAAATTATAAAAGGTTCTTATAAAGTTTCCACAATTTATGATAAAGATTATCCGGAAAATTTAAAAAATATATATGATAAACCAGCCTTATTATTCTATAAGGGTGAAATAGAAGAAGATGATAAATATGCTATAGCCTTTATTGGAGCTAGAAAGTGCACCGACTATGGTAAATGGGCAACTAAGAAGATTGTGGAAGGTTTTAAAGATACTAATATAAGAACAGTTTCAGGTCTTGCTTATGGAATCGATGCTATAAGTCATAAGGTAAGCCTTGATAATGGTATAAAAACAATTGGTGTTTTAGGTTGTGGAATAGATAAAATCTATCCTAAAAGAAATAAATTTCTTTATGATAAAATGGAAAATGAAGGACTTATTATATCAGAATTTCCCTTAGGAACAGAACCAATATCTTATAATTTTCCTAGAAGGAATAGAATTATTTCAGGCATAAGTAGAGGAGTTTGTGTGATAGAGGCAAAAGAAAAATCAGGAACTATGATTACAACAAACTTTGCCCTAGAACAAGGAAGAGATGTATTTTGTCTTCCTGGAAATATAAATTCTATATATTCAAAAGGCTGTAATAAGCTAATTCAAGAAGGCTCAAAACTTGTTATGGATGCAAGTGATATAATAGATGAGATTGAAGATTTTAAAAATTTAAAGACAAAAAAAACTATTTTAAACCTAGATTTACTTGATAAAGATAGTGTAGATGTAGTAAAGTATATAATCGATAATCCATCTTCAAGTGCGGATGATATTTCAATTAATTTATCACTTCCAATTGAAGATGTAAGTTATATACTCATTTCTTTAGAGTTAAAAGATTATATAGAAAATATAGGAAATAATGAATACGTAAGTAAGGGTGATTAAATGGCTAAAAATTTAGTAATTGTAGAGTCTCCAACTAAGGCTAAGTCTATAACTAAGATGCTGGGCTCAAACTATAAGGTTAAGGCAACCTATGGGCATCTTAGAGATTTGCCAAAATCTAAGCTTGGAGTTGATATTGAAGATGATTTTGAACCTAAATATATAAAGGTTAGGGGAAAGGCGAAGACTATAAATGAGCTCAAAAAAGAAGCGGATAATGCTCAAAATGTATATCTTGCAACAGACCCTGATAGGGAAGGTGAGGCTATTAGCTGGCATTTACAATATCTATTGGGTCTTGATAAAAATGAAAAAAATAGGGTTGAGTTTCATGAAATAACTAAAAATAATGTAAAAAATGCTATCAAAAATCCAAGAAAAATTGATCAAAATCTTGTTGATAGTCAACAAGCTAGAAGGGTGATGGATAGGATTGTAGGTTATGAAATATCTCCTATTCTTTGGAAAAGAGTTAAATCTGGACTTTCAGCAGGTCGTGTTCAATCAGTAGCACTAAAACTTATAGTAGATAGGCAAAAGGAAATTGATGCTTTTAAGCCAGAAGAATATTGGACAATAAGCGCTAAGCACAAAGAAGAAAAGATAGAATTTGAATCAGAATTTTATGGAACAAAATCTAAAAAGATAAAAATATCCAATGAAAATGGAGCTGATAAAATTCTTAATAAAATAGATAAGGATAAGTTTGGAGTAGTTGATATATCTAAAACAAAGAAAAAAAGAAAGGCTCAAAAACCATACACTACTTCAACTTTGCAACAAGATGCTTCAAATAAACTGGGTTTTTCCACCAAATACACAATGAGCCTTGCCCAACAACTATTTGAAGGAATTGACCTTGGAGATAAAGGTAGAGTAGGACTTATTACTTATATGAGAACTGATGCTACAAGACTTTCTAGTGAGATTATTGGAGAAAGTTTATCATATATTAAGGAAAAATATGGAAGTAAGTATGCTTCAAATGGAAGAAATTATTCCAAGAAGTCAAAACAGACTCAAGATGCCCATGAGGCGATTAGACCAACATCTATATACAATGACCCTATTTCGGTAAAAGATTACCTTACAGACCAACAATACAAGCTATATAAGATGATTTGGACTAGGGTAGTCCAATCCCAAATGACAGACTATGAATACTTATCTACATCTATATCGCTTGATTCAAATGGAATAGTATTTAAGGCTAGTGGAAAGATTACCTTATTTGATGGTTTTATGAAGGTATCTTCGTCTAAGGAAAATGAAAATTTCTTACCAGATTTAGAAAAAGGTGATGTAATAAAGGCAACAAGTATCACAAAAAATCAACACTTCACAAAGCCACCTGCAAACTATACAGAAGCATCTTTAGTAAAGGTATTAGAAGAATATGGAATAGGTCGCCCTTCTACCTACTCATCAACCATAGCTTCAATTATTTCAAGAAATTATGTTGAGTTTGAAGACAGAAAAATACTACCTACTAAACTAGGCATAAGGGTAAATGACTTTTTACAAGAAAACTTTAATGATGTAATAAATGTAGAATTTACAGCAAAGATGGAAAATGAGCTTGATAGGATAGCTCAAGATGAAGTTTATTGGAAAGATGTACTTAAAGGATTTTATGAAGGGTTCGAAAAAGACTTAAATGCTGTATCAAAAGATACAAATGACTATAAAGTAAAAGATAAAATTCTTGATGAAAAATGTCCTAAATGCGGTTCTCCTTTAGCAATTAAGCATGGTAGAAATGGTAAATTTATAGGTTGTACAAACTTTCCTGATTGTAATTTTACAAAGTCAATTATAAAAACCACAGGTGTAAAATGCCCTAAGTGTAATGATGGAGAGCTTATAGAGAAAGTATCCAAAAAAGGCAAAAGATTTTATGGTTGCTCAAATTTTCCATCTTGTGATTATGCTACATGGGATACGCCAACAGGAGATAGGTGTCCTGAGTGTGGAGACTTGTTAGTTCACAAGAAAAATAGGTCAACTGATGAGATAAAATGTAACTCATGTGATTATGTAAAAGAAAAGATAAGATAATAAAGAGTGATGAGCAGGATAAAATCTTTTATCCTACAACATCACTTTTTTAAATAAATTATTTGATTTCTTCTGAAAAACCTTCAAGCTTAGATGTGCAGTGAGGACATCTTGTAGCTTCAATGTTGATTTCACTTTTGCAGTGAGGACAAATTTTTGTAGTAGCTTCTTCTTTAACTTCTTCTTTTCTTTTAGCCTTAGCTAAAGTTTTTACTATCATAAATAGGAATAATGAAATAATTAAAAATGTTATAATTGCATTAATAACATTACCTACTTGTAGTTTTGCACCAAATATATCAAAAACTAAGTCTTTATAGTCAACACCTGCTGTTAGTCCTGAAATAATAGGCATAAGTATACCCTCTACAATAGCATTTACTATTGCTGTGAAAGCAGACCCCATAACAAGACCTATAGCCATGTCAATTACGTTACCTTTTGAAATAAAATCTTTAAATTCTTTCCACATAAAAACTCCTCATATTAATAATTTTTATTAATATACCCAATTTATTTGATGATTTTATTTTTTTTAAAATATAAAGATGTAGTATAGTATAATTAAACAATAGAAAGGTTTTTTTAAATGAAAAGTATACAAGTTGATGATGAATTTTATAAGAAAATTTCAAATTATGCAGTTTTTATTCCCTTAGTTGAAATAAATGGCAAAGATCATATACTTTTTGAGATAAGATCAAATATAGTAAAGCAACCTGGAGAAGTATCCTTTCCCGGTGGAGGACTTGAGTATGGAGAAAGCTTTGAGATGGCAGCCATAAGAGAGACTATGGAGGAGCTTAACTTAAATGAAAAAGACATAGAACTTATGGGATATTCATCTATGATTTTATCTTCTTCAAATAGACATATAAAGGCATTTTATGGTAAAATTTGTAGAGAATTTGAAAATATAAGCTATAATCAAGAAGTATCTTCACTTTTTACAGTAGATATTAATTATTTTATTAATAATCCACCTAAAAAATATACGGCAAAGCTTGATATGAATTTTCCTAAA
Organism: Anaerococcus faecalis; assembly: GCF_013371425.1. Taxonomy (NCBI): domain Bacteria; kingdom Bacillati; phylum Bacillota; class Tissierellia; order Tissierellales; family Peptoniphilaceae; genus Anaerococcus; species Anaerococcus faecalis. Next base: position 74,054 of record NZ_JABVBA010000004.1, on the reverse strand, counting down.
GATTTTCCTTTTGACAAGATACCAAATGGAAAAGATTATAATTTTCATAATTATTTTCATACTATGTACTTTTATGACACCAAGCCAGTTATATGGGGATTAACTGCCAAATTACTTAAAGATTTTATTAAAATCTATCAAAAGCGATAATTATTATATGAGATTACCTTTTTGTGGTAAAATTATGATATGTAAGAAAGACTTTGTAAAAGAAAGATAGGGATATGAAAAATTATATTATAGAAAAATTAGAAGATTATTCTAAGTCTAATGATAAAGTCAAAGCTTTATTTTATATAAAAGAAGACAATAATGATGAGCATTTTTCAGAAGTTTATCTTCTTATGAAAGAGATTATTATTTCTAAGATGAAAGAAGACTTAGAAATAATATTTGATGATTTTGTTTTAATTAATAAGAAAAAAGGTTATTTCAGGATAGAGAAAAGAGATCAGCAATTTACAAAATTCGAAATATTTACCTTGGATTCCACAAAAATTACTGTAAATATCATTCATAATGACTTAAAAGTTGATTTTATAAAAAGTCTTAAGGGTGATTTAAATTTTATATACGATGAAGATGGAATAGAAAGTGAGTTAGAAAGAGAAGAAAATTTATATAAGATGCCTAAGGCATATGAATTTGAAGAGTGTAGTAAGAATTTCTTCTCTATGTCTTTAGATACTTCTTTCTCACTTTTATCAAGGGATAAGATAAGTGCAAGTTTTAAAATGCAAGCTTTAAGAGATGAGCTATATAAACTATTAAATTGGTACATAATAGATAAGTACAATGGAGGAATGGATATAGGTCTTTATGGTAATAATCTTATCCATACTCTTGAAGCAGATATCAGAGATGATCTCGTAGAAATTTTTTCGAATTCTGATATTATAGATACTTATACAGCAATATTTAAATCTTGTCAGATATTTAGGAAAATTGGAATGGAATTTGCTAAGAAAAATAATTTTACCTATCCAAAAAGAGATGATGTGTATAGCCTTAAGCTACTTAGAAAAAATTACAAAAAGATGGAGAGTCTTTTAGCGTAGGAGTATAGATGAAAAGAGGGAAGAAAACACTTATATTTTTCTTAAGTTTAATCTTTATAATCTCTCCACTTGTTTCTTTTGCTGATGATAGTGAAAGACAAGCTGGAGATAATATTGTAGGGGTAGATGAAAATGTAAGAGCCTATATAATAGGAAATGAAGAAAATGGAGATATATTCTATCAAAAAGATGCAGAGACTAAATATCCTATAGCATCTATGTCAAAGCTTATGACTTTTCTTTTGGTAAGAGATCAAATTGATCAAGGCAAGCTAAGTCTTGACACAAAAATAAAGGGAACAAAAGAGGCTGAAGAACTTACAGGGCCAGGATATTCAAAGCTTGGAATAAAAGAAGGGGAAGAATATACTGTAAAAGAACTCATTACAGGTTTAATTGTAGTAAGTGGTAATGACTGTGCAAATCTTTTGGCAACAAGTATTTCTGGAAGTGAAGATAAATTCGCGCAAAATATGAATGAAAAAGCAAAAGAATTAGGTCTTACTAGTCAAGAATTTTATAATGCTTCTGGCCTTAATACAGAAGATAATAAGCAAAATTCCTCATCTGCCAAAGATTTATTTGAGCTTGTAAGAATTATTCTTGATAAGTATCCAGATATATTAGAATATTCTAAAATTAGAGAGATAAATGACTCAAAAAGAGGAATCAACGAGAAATCTACTATTCCGCTTATAGGAGAGATTGATGGTGTAGATGGACTAAAGACTGGAACAACTGAAGAGGCAAAGAGTTGTCTAACTACAACTATAGATATGTCAAAGCTTAATAATAAAAATAATTATAGGGCAATAGGCATAGTTATGGGTGCTAGTGATAAAGAGGTCAGGGATATGGCTATGACTGATTTAATATATTATGTATCAAGAGTTTTTAACTTCAAAAAAATAGCTGATACAAATCATCCTTTAAAGTCCGTAAGGGTAAACTCAGTAAAAGAAGGTTATGTAGAGCTTTATCCAAGTGAAGATTTAAGTTTTATTGTAAAAGATAATACTATGCCTAGTGTAAAATATGACATAAATAAAAATATTAAGGCTCCTATAAAAAAAGGAGAAGTCTTTGGTAAGGCCAATATTTCATATAATGATAAGAATTATGAAATTGACCTAGTTAGCAATAAAGAACAAGAAAGAGCAAGTGACTTTACGAGATTTAAAAGAACTATATCTGATGCTTGTGATTTTTTAGTCAAATGTATAATAGCTAGATAGAAAAAGTTTTACTTTTTCTATCTTTATGTTATACTTATAAAGTAAGTCTTGGTAGCTCAGCTGGATAGAGCACCGCCCTCCTAAGGCGGGTGTCGGAGGTTCGAATCCTCTCCAGGACGCCAAAATTATAAGGGAAAGATTGATTTACAGTCTTTCCTTTTTCTTATCTTAAATAAAATATATAATAATAAACTAAAAAATTTAAGGAGAAATTATGGACGATAGATTTTACATGAAAGAAGCCATAAATGAAGCTAAACTTGCAAAACTTGAAGATGAAGTTCCTATAGGATGTGTTATTGAAAGAGGTGGAAAAATTATAGGAAGGGGTCATAACTATACCTTTAAGGGAAAATCCGCCTTAAAACATGCTGAAATTATTGCCATAGACAAGGCTACAAAAGTTGTAGGAGATTTTAGGCTATCAGATTGTACAATGTATGTAACAATGGAACCTTGTTCTATGTGTGCAGGTGCTATAATAAATTCGAGGATAAAAAGACTAGTAATTGCTCTTGCTGATGTAAAAAGAGGAGCTTGTGGGTCAAATACCAACATAACTGGAGATAGGACTCAGTTACACTACCTTGATGCAGAATTTGGTTTAATGAAAGATGAAAGTCATAAATTGTTGAAAGATTTTTTTGAAAATTTAAGAAAAAGAAAAAAGCCGAACTAAGTCGACTTATGTATCTGCAATTATTTGCCAATGAACATTATATTTATCAATAAGAGTTGTGAATAATTTCTTATTAATTTTTTGGGGTTCCATTAAAATTATAGATTCTTCTTTTAATTTTTGAAAGGCCTTATATAAATTTTCGCTATTTGTTTCTATAACAACCCTTCCATTGTTACCATTTACCCAATGTTTATCATCTGTAGTATCAAATAAATAAACATTATTACCATATATCTCAAGCTTTGAATTATAAATCCTATTTCTTACATCTTTAGGGAAGTTATAGCACTCGAAGTCTGAGTATCTTATTATTTTTTTCGGGAAATCTATACCAAATATATCACAATAATATTCTATTGCTTCCAAGCATTTTCCCTCTTTAAATGAAATTCCTACTGCCATTATTAAATCCTTTCTTTAATTAAATTTATCATATTGGTATAATATAATCAAGATTATTAAGTAAATATAAAAGGAGTAATTATGAAAATATCTTTAATAGATCCGTTAGTTGTAGATGATAAAAAAATTAAGGCTCACAAAAAAAAGCTAGAAGAATTAGGACACGAATTTGAATATTTCAAAGAAAGTGCTAAAGGTGATGATGAGATTATAAAAAGACTTGAAAATAGTGAAGTTGCTATGATTACTAATAATAAATTTTCCAGAAATGTAATAGAAAACACCAATCTTAAATTGATAGATGTTGCCTTTACAGGTGTTGATCATGTTGATCTTAAGGCTTGTGATGAAAATAATATTATAGTTGAAAATGCAAGTGGGTATTCCGATGATTCAGTAGCTGAGCTTGTAATTGGACTTATTATTTCAGTTATGAGAAAGTTTGACCTAAATAAGAAAAATATGTATGAAGATGAAAATAATAATCTTTTAGGACAAGTAATTAAAGGGAAAAAGGTTGGAGTAGTTGGTACAGGTAAGATAGGACTTAGGGTAATAGAATTATTAAAGGCATTTGGTGCAGAAATCTTAGCCTATAATAGAAGTGAAAAAGATAAGGCTAAGAAATTAGGAGCTAAGTACGTAAGTCTAGAAGAGTTGTTAAAAGAATCTGATATTGTTACAATTCATCTTCCACAAAATGATGAAACAATTGGATTTATTGGACAAAAAGAATTAGATTTGATGAAGGATAAGTCTATTTTAATAAATTGTGCAAGAGGGCCAATAGTAGATAATAACTATCTTGCTAAGTTATTGAATGAAGATAAGCTTAGGGCAGGAATTGATGTATTTGATATGGAACCTCCAATAGATAAGAATTACCCATTAAGAAATGCTAAGAACGCAGTTTTGACTAATCATATAGCATTTTTTACCCAAGAGGCTATGAATATAAGATGTGATATAGTATTTGACAACTTATATAAGTTCTTGAATGGGGAAATATCAAATAGAGTAAATTAAGATGGAAAGTAAGATTATTGCTATAGCAGGGGGATCTGCAAGTGGAAAAAGCACTATTGTAGATTATATTAAAAATTACTTTGCTGATGATTTATTTGTTATGGGTCATGATAATTATTATAAAGCCCATAATGATATTCCTTTTGAAAAAAGGGAAAAATTAAACTATGATGAGCCTAATGCCTTTGACAATGAAATGTTTATTAGGGATTTAAAAAGACTCAAAAGTGGTAAGGAAATTGATATGCCTATCTATGATTATAATATCCATACTAGAAGCGATAAAACTGTCCATGTATCACCTAAAAAGATTATCCTTATTGAAGGAATTTTAGTTTTATATGATAAAATGATAAGGGATATTACTGATACTATGGTATTTGTAGATGCTGATAGCGATGTTAGGCTTCAAAGAAGAATATTAAGAGATACAAAGGAAAGATCAAGGTCGCTTGATTCAGTACTAACTCAATATATTAAGCAAGTTAAGCCTATGCATGAAAAATATGTAGAGCCTACAAAAAAATATGCAGATATCATAATTCCTAGAGGAGCAAAAAATACTAGGGGTATTGAAATACTGATAAAACATATAGAAGATTTATTAAAGGAATAATATGGATGTTAAAATTTTGGATGTTGATTATGAAAATCTAAAATCCTATATAAGTGGAGATAACTTTACGGCTTTTGATATTTTTGGAGCAACAAAGTATGAAGATGGTTATATATTTAGATTATATGCACCTAATGCAAATAGGGCCTTTATAAGAGGTGATTTTTCAAATTGGGAAGATATTGAAATGTACAAAGATGAAGAATTTGGATATTTCTTTAAATATATAAAGGCAAAAGAGGGAGATTTTTATAAGTATCTTTTGGAAAATAATGGATTTAGATTTGAAAAATTTGACCCTTATGCAAACTACCTTGACCAAGCTCCTCAATTTGCATCAAAAATTGTAGATACGTCATTTGAATTTACAGATGATAAATGGCTTAAAAAGAGAAATAAAAATTTTGATAAACCCTTAAATATATATGAAATTCATATAGGTTCTTGGCTAAAATATGGAAAAAATTTAAATATACTTGATATAGCAGATAAATTGATTTTTTATATAAAGAAAATGGGGTATAGCCATATTGAGCTTATGCCTCTTACAGAACATCCTTATTATCCTTCTTGGGGCTATCAAGTTTCAGGCTTTTTCGCATTTACTTCAAGGTATGGCTCTATCAATGATTTACAAAAATTTATAAATCTTTGCCATAAAAATGATATAGGAGTAATATTAGATTTTGTCGTAGTTCATTTTGCTGAAGATTTTTATGCTTTGAAATACTTTGATGGAGATAGCCTTTACGAACCTGATTATAAAGATTTACAATACTCACAGTGGGGATCTTTAAACTTTGATTTTTCAAAGGGCCATGTTAGAAGTTTTATGAAATCAGCTATAAATTTTTGGATAGAAAAGTGTCACTTAGATGGAATAAGGATAGATGCAGTATCTAATATGATTTATAATGATGGAAATAAAAATAGGGGTTTAAATAAAGCTAATATTAGATTTTTAAAAGAACTTAATTCCTATTTAGATAAAAGGTATCCAAGTTTAATGAAAATTGCAGAAGATTCATCTTCTTATGAATTTGTTACAAGTAAGAATGGTAATGATAGCCTTGGATTTGACTATAAGTGGGATTTAGGGTGGATGAATGACACTTGTAAGTACTTTGAAATTGATTCTATTAATAGGATTAAGCATCAAGGAAAGATTAATTTTTCTATGTACTATTTTTATAGGGAGAATTTTATACTTCCACTTAGCCATGATGAGGTAGTTCATTTAAAAAAACCTATGATTTTAAAGATGAATGGATCTTATATTGATAGGTTTAAAGAACTTATGCTTTTATACACATATCAAATAACTCATCCTGGGAAAAAACTTAACTTTATGGGAAATGAGTTAGCAACCTTTGATGAGTGGGACGAAAATGAGTCTTTAAATTGGGATATATTGAAATTTCCAATCCATGATAACTTCAAAAAATATATTAGGTCTTTAAATAACCTATATTTAAAAAATAAGGCCTTTTATGAAAAAGACTTTGTTGAGGATGGTTTTTCGTGGAAGGTTGTTGACGATAATCAAAATTCAGTCTTTGTTTATGAAAGAAGAGCCAATGATTCGAGATTTCTTGTGGTATTGAATATGACAAATACCTATAAGAAATCTTATGAGGTTTCATTTGATGAAGACTTAACTTTTATAGAAAGATTAAATAATTTATCCAAAGATTTTGGATATGATAAAGAAAAAAGAGATGATATAAAAATTAGCAAGGGGGAGAATCTTAAACTTGAGCTTTGGGAATATGAAGCCCTAGTTTTTGAAATAAAATAAGATGGCAAGAAATGATAAAGCTATCAATCTATCATGGTTGGTAGAAAAATGGACAATTTGGGATAATCCATATCTTAAAAATATTTGGTTAAATTTAAAAACGCTTGATCTTGTAAGAATTATGGAAGATGTAGACACAAATGAAGATATAGAAGAATCTTATATTGATATAGAACAGAATATGGAAGAGTTTGTCTGTATGCCTGGAAAAGAGGCTGTAAATGGGAAGCTTGCTCGTGAAGCTTTTATAGATATGCTTGATAGTCACATTAAGGATAGGTTCTTTGAAAACTATAATGAATATGCTCAAGGTGAAGAGTTTTTAGATATTATTTATGAATTGGGTCTTGAGAATAAACTTCAGGCTTTTAGAGAAAAAATAGCTGGCGATATCTTATTGAATTGGGCTAATGAAGAGAATATTAAGGTTGTTAAGGATATGGATACAATTAATATATATAATAGGGATAAATTTTAATTTATGATAAAAAAAAGCGTATTAGCTCTTATACTTTTACTTAATTTAACTGCTTGTTCTAATAAAGAAGTTAAGAAAGTAGAACCTGCATCAAAAGAAAGTTTAGGTATAGAGGATAAGAAAAAATCTAGCAAAGATGATACAAGTGCATCCGAGCTTCAAAAATATGAAACAAGTATATATGATTATTTTGATACTATAACATCTTTTACAGCTTACTGTAAAAATGAAGATGAATATAATAAGTATAAGGAATTAGTAGAAAGTGAAATGGCAAAATACCATAAACTTTTTAATAATTATGATTCATATAAAGATATAAATAATATCACAACCATAAACGAAAAAGCTGGAAAAGAGAAGGTAAAGGTTGATCAATCCATAATAGATCTTATAAAAGAAGGTAAGAAATGGTACAAAGAAACTGATGGTGATATTAATATAGCCTATGGAAGAGTATTACAGATTTGGTCGGATTACAGAGAAGAGGGTCTAAATAACAAGGATAAGGCAAGACTTCCTAAAGATGAAGAATTAGATGAAGCAAGTAAGCATAAAAATATAGATGCTATTGAAATTGATGAAAATGAAAAAACAGTATATATAAGTGATCCTGATGTTCAAATTGATATTGGTGGTATAGGTAAGGGCTATGCAACAGAACTTATAAAAAGAGATTTGATTAAAAATGGACTTAAAAGTGGTCTCTTATCAGTTGGAGGAGATGTGGCAATAATTGGAAATAATCCAAAAAAAGGTGTAGATAATTTTAAGATTGCTATAAAAGATCCTTCTTTATCTGAAAAAAATCCTTATGCTGCAATAGTATCTGTAAAAAATACTTCAGTTGTTACAAGTGGAGATTATGAAAGGTTTTATGAGGTAGATGGCAAAAGATACCATCATATTATAGATCCAAAGACAAACTATCCATCAACAAACTTTAAATCAGTTTCAGTTATCCTAGATGATATTGGCCAAGCAGATGCGTTATCTACAGCTCTTTTTATAAAAGATCTAGATGAAGGTAAGAAACTGTTAGAAAAATTTAAGGCAGAGGCAATGTGGATAGATAAAGATAATAAAGTGTATAAGAGTGCTGGTTGGGATAAATTTGATGTTAGTGATGAAAATTAGGTACGTTTTATCGTATCTTTTTTTTATTTTATATAAAAAAGTCATTTTTTATATGGTATAATGTAATCTGTATTATAGGAGGTAGGTATGGAAAAAAAAGCTTTTAATAATGATAAATATATAGAAATTCAATCAGAAAAAATTGAAGAAAGAATTAAAGAATTTGACAAGTTATATCTAGAATTTGGTGGTAAACTTTTCGATGATGCGCATGCATCTAGAGTTTTGCCAGGTTTTCTACCTGATTCCAAACTTCAAATGTTGAAGAAACTTAAGGATATTACTGAAATAGTAATAGTAATAAATGCAAATGATATCGAATCAAATAAAATTAGATCAGATCTTGATATAGGTTATGATAGTGAGGTTTTAAGATTAAAGTCTGCTTTTGAAAATTTGGGATTTTTTGTAAACTCTGTAGTTATAACACAATTTGATAATCAACCACAAGCTATTAAATATGCTAAGTATCTAGATAGTCTAAATATTAAAAATTATAAGACATATGATATAGAAGGTTATCCAAATAACATTCCTAATATCATAAGCAAGGAAGGATTTGGAAAAAATGATTATATAGAAACTCAAAGAGACCTTGTTGTAGTTACAGGACCAGGTCCAGGAAGTGGAAAACTTGCTACTTGTCTTTCTCAGATGTATCTTGAAAATGAAAGAGGAATAAATGCAGGATATGCTAAGTTTGAAACATTTCCAGTATGGAATCTCCCACTAAAACACCCTGTAAATATTGCTTATGAGTCTGCTACAGCTGATCTTAATGATGTGAATATGATAGATCCTTACCACCTAGAGGCTTATGGAAAAACTACAGTAAATTATAATAGAGATGTAGAAGCCTTTCCAATATTAAAGCAAATGTTTGAAAGAATATCAGGATCTTGCCCTTATAAGTCACCTACAGATATGGGGGTAAACATGGTTGGTTTTTGTATAGAAGATGAAGATAAAACTATAAAGGCCAGCAAGGATGAGATTATACGAAGATATTATAATGCTTTAGTTGACTATAAACTTGCAAAAATAGACTTTAAACCAGTAGAAAAAATAGAATTTTTAATGAGTGGACTTAATCTTGAAGCAAGTGATAGAAAAGTAGCTGTAAGAGCACGTGAAAAGCAAAAACAAAGTCATGTAGAAAGTTTCGCTATTCAACTTAGTGATGGAGAGATAGTTACTGGCAAAAAATCAACTCTTATGTCTGCACCTGCAGCCTGTATTTTAAATGCTTTAAAAAAAGTTGCTGGTATAAATGATGACATACCACTTATATCACCGCATATACTTGAACCAGTGTTAAAGCTTAAAGAAGATATTTTAAAAGAAAAGGATGAGTCATTGTCAGTAAATGATGTTTTAATAGCTTTATCCATATCTGCTACAACTAATCCTGTGACTCACCTTGCTATGGAAAAATTAGCTTACCTTAAAAATTTAGATGTACATTCAACAAATATTTTAGATGAAAGTGATAAGAAAACTCTTCTTAAAATGCACTTTAACCTAACTCAAGAACCGGTTTTGTCACAAGATTATATAAATTTATAAAAAGCACCCTATGGGTGTTTTAATTTTAAGTTGCTTGACAAAAATTAAACAATAGTATATCATATAAAATATAGTTAGAAATCGTTATATAAATTTAAAGGAGATTTACAATGAATAATATTAAGCTAAATGTTGAAAATGAAATTGCTTATGTTACTATCGACAGACCAAAAGCTCTTAATGCTCTTAATACTGAAACTTTAAAAGAATTAAATGAAACTTTTAATGACATTAGAAGTAGAAAAGATGTTAAAGTTTTGATTCTTACAGGTGGTGGAGAAAAATCTTTTGTAGCTGGTGCTGATATCTCTGAAATGGTTAACTCTAATTCTCAACAAGCAAGAGATATGAGTTTACTCGCTTATGAAACATTTAATATGCTTGAAGAAATGCCACAAGTTACTATAGCTGCTGTAAATGGATTTGCCTTAGGTGGTGGATGTGAAATTTCTATGGCTTGTGATATAAGAATAGCAAGCAAGAATGCAAGATTCGGTCAACCTGAAGTAGGTCTTGGAATAATACCAGGATTTGGTGGAACACAAAGGCTTCCTAGATTAGTGGGAAAGGGAATTGCTAAAGAATTAATATTTACAACAGACTCAATCAAAGCTGATGAAGCTTATAGAATTGGTCTTGTAAATCATGTAGTTGAAAAAGAAGAGTTAATTGATTATTGTACACAAATGGCTGAAAAGATAAAAGCTCAAGCAAGTTATGCAGTAACTTTAGCAAAACAAGCCATAAATCTTGGACTAGAATCAGATCTTCATACAGGTATCCAACTTGAAGCAAATACTTTTGCATCAACATTTGATACTCATGATAAAAAAGAAGGGATGACAGCATTCTTAGAAAAAAGAAAAGCAGATTTAAAAGACTTTTAAAAAAATTAATGAAAAATGACTATTGCAGATTCTGCAGTAGTCATTTTTTTAAATTAAGAATTATTTTAATTTCTTATAAATAAAAATTAATGGGCTCTAAGTCAAAATGACAATTTTTATGAAAAATTCCATATAAATGGGGCAATATATAGTAAATTTAATGATGAAATTATTAAATAAAATGATAATGAATAATTTAAAAAGGTAAAATGTGATTACGATTTAAATATATAGTTATCTATACTTTAAGATGAAATATGGGAATATAATTTTAATGGTAACAATTTAATAATTATTATTAAGTTTACATATGATTTGAAAATCGGTCTGTTGCAATTAGTGATGTGTACTTTCTTTACTTGTTTTTCTAGTAAAGAGAGTACATATCATTAATAAGAAGTTCTTATTTTTTATCATCATATTCTACATAGGCAAAGTAATGATCTCTTTCATTTAAGTCTTCATTTTCATAGGTTTCAATGACTTCACTATTTATTGACTTAACAAGATCGATTATATAAGAACGAAGATTTGCCCTTCCAAGAATTTTCCTTCCCATATTTTCTTTTATATCAGTAACTTTTTTATATGATACAATAAATTTAGCTATATCAACTCCCTTAACTGCTCTTTTTTTCAAGATAAACTTAGCAATAAAGGTTAAAAGCTGATGAAGATTATTTGATTTTCTTTTTATATAAGTTATTATACCTTGGAAAAAAAGTCCCCTACTAGTAAGAAGAGTATCGAAAAATTCATCTTTAGATCCATTTTTTTCAAATGAAATATTTTTAGTTAAAAATTCAAAGATTTCATTTATTTCACTTTCACAATAATCAATAACTGTATCAGTTATAGAAAAATCCGGGTTGTTAAGTTTTGCCATAAATTCTACTACATAAGATGGAGTGCTTTTTTCATTTAAGTTTTTGTATTGATAAATATAGTTCGAAAAATCATAAAGAGTTTGGTCATGATTTTTGCCTATAGGCATAGAAAGTACCTTTTTCATAAGCTTATCATAATAATAAATGATATTGTCTGTGGTCATAATCTTATCTTCGAACTGCTTTACCAATATTTCTATGCACTCTTCTAAATCACTCGTTTTTATATAGGCATGAGATCTATAAGCATCTATTTTTATAAATGATTCATCTTTAAGTTTAATATAAGATACATCACCAAACTTATCAATGTGAAATGGAAATTTATCCATGTATTTATCAAAAATTTCTTCAAGATAAAGTTTATTTGAAAGATGTATTTTTAGCGTTCTACTTAAATTATTTAAGATTAGTTCTTTTATATCCATATTTGAAATCAATGGGTTTTTAGCCATTGAATGGACATAGTTAAATAATACATCCTTTAGACTTAATTGATTTTCTAGGGCATATTTTATGGAATTACTTATTTTCTTATCTTCACCCTTTAAGTCAGTAAATTCAAATGATTTTATAAGCTGAGTTTTCATATCAAGTGAAAAACCCTTAAAATCTTCTATATCATCATAAGCGTTAATTTGTCTTATAGGGAGGGGATAAGTTACAGTAGAGCCTGTTTGGATATTAAATATTTCATTTCCACATTTTGACTTATATTTGGCAGTTCCATTTTCATGGAGGTGACCTGTAAAGACAAATTTAACTTTCATATCAGCCAAAACTTCTATGGGTAGTTTATTATTTATACGCTTATCGGAATCTTCATATTTTTTATTCCAATTTTTAATGATAAAAGGTCCAAGTACCAATCTTTGATTTCTGAAGTTTGGAATTAAGGCATGGTGAGCTAGGACAAAAATCATATCCTTTCTTTTTTTAGCTTTTTCAATCTCATCTACGGCCCATTTCATAAGATTTTTATCAAGAGCTCCAACTACATTATTTTTTCTATCTTTATGATTTTGTTCATAGTCTAGTGAATAAATTGAAGAATCTAAAAATATTAGAGATATAGAATTTTTATTTGACAGCTTATCATCAAGTCTTGCTGCAAAAGAAAGATAACCCTGGCAGTAGTATTTATCCCTATCATCTCTTGCATATTTTTTATTAAGTATATCTAGATATTTCTTAAAATGATAACTATCCTTATAAAAACTTATAATATTGTTTTTATAAGTAAAATCATATATATCGAAAAAATCTTTAGGTTCAATAGTTTTAGTATTTTCAAGTTTTCTATAATTATATGCTTGGTAGTTATTTATATCGTGATTTCCAGGAATTAGAAAGATTCGCCTATCCTTATCTTCATCTTTCCATTTTTTAAGGATAGAGGATACTTCAAGGTGAGATTTTAATTCACCATCTTTTGTCAAATCTCCTGGTATTAGAAGATATTTACTTTCATTTGTGCTTGCAAGTTTTAAGGCCTCTTTTAAAAGTCCTTGCCCCTCTACTAAAAATTTCCTATCATATTTTACAGCCATATTAAATTCTTTATTATCTGCCATTAATTCTCTAGATAAAATATGGGTATCAGAAATAATGGTAAAGCTTATCTTATTTTTATCTTTATTCAAAATTACACTTCCTTGTACACTTTCTTTATATCAATATACCATAAGAGTCTTGATTTATAAATTCTAAGATTATGAGTTGAATTTTATAAACGTTTATTTTTTATAGCGGTTAATTTTGATGACTCAGATTACTTCACTCAACCAGGTCTTTTATACAATGCTATGACTGAAGATCAATATGTGAAATACTGCAAGGGCTATTGGGAATTCAACATATCAAATTAAACATAGGTGGATTGATTTATACTATCAAGCTGATTAAGACTATGGAAAAAGGCTTGCAAAAGCTTTAGAAATTGATATAAATGATGTAGACTTAAATCTTCCAAAAAGAGACAGTGAAGAAAGAAATTTTAAGGCAAACAATGATCATCCAGAATTAAATAAACCATCTAGGAACTTAAGTGAAAAAGATTGGAAAGAGATAAAAACAGATTATGATCCTACAAAGTTTATAGATCCAGAAGATGATCCATATCTATTATAATGATATAATAAATTTTTAAGAAAGCTAGCCTTAAAAAGGTTAGCTTTTTTTGTGAAAAATTGTATAATCTATTTAATAAACGTCCTATAAAAAATTAAGAAAGGATTTTTATGATAGAAAAATCAAATAAGAAAAATGATGCCTTGTTATTTGCTATAATAAGTTCGATTGTTTTATTTTTATCACAATATTTACTGGTTTTTTCTTTAAGTATTCCCATACTTATGACTATAAAATTAGGAATGTATGATAAGAAAGAAACTTTTATATACTTGTTTTTAACAGGTTTATTTTCATCTATTCTGGATTTAAGCCTTACACTTATAGTTTTATCTCCAAGTCTTATCTTTTCATTACTTATTATTTTTTTAATAAGAAGAGATATAGAAGATAAAACTAGCCTTTTTATATTGACGTCACTTACATCAATATTTATATTGACTTTACTTGGGTATATTTATAGTAAAGGTTACATAGACTTTAAAATAATCGTAGGCGAGTTGTCAAAAGCTTTTGAAAGTGAGGGAGTTGAACTTGATGAAATATTTATAGTAAACGCTCTTAGAACAATTCCTGCAATGTGTGTAATATTAAATCTTATTTATAATTTTATTTGTCTAAAACTTATAAGAAATTACCTTAATTACAGGGATGATAAGATTAGGGATTTAATAAGTATAAATAGATTTAGGTTGGAAATTAAGGATATTATTATATTATTTATAATATTTTTATTAATTTCCACCTTTGCATATTTTCTAGGTTTAGACTTTGAAATTATTAAATTAAATGCTTTATCAGTTACAATGAGTCTGTTACAGATAAATGGTCTATTGTTATTAGATTATTTTTCAGCAAAAAAATCAAAGCTTACTAGATTTATAAATTGGGTTTTGATATTCTTTGTATTTGCAATTTTATCAGATGTTTTTGCTGTAATTGGAGCAATTGATGTAGTATTTAATATAAGAGAAAAAGTGAGGCAATATGAAAGATAAACTTAAGTTTTTTACTAAAGAAAATTATATATTTTTACTTATCTTACCTATTTTAGTATCTATAGTATTATTTTTTTATGAAAAAATATTTGCAACTATTGGATTGATACTTTCTATAGTCTTATATTTTTATATAAAAAAACTAGATGAGGATAAGAGAGATTTTTTTCAAGAATATATAGATGAGATGGATTATTCCTTTGATGAAATAACAAAAAATGTTGTATTTCAAATGCCCTTTCCAATTGTTATACTTGAAGATGGTAAAATGATAAAATGGCATAATTCAAATTTTAAAGATATATTTGAAGCCAAACATTTAATAGGCAAAAGTGTAAATAATTTTATAAGCGATTTTAGCGAGGTAGATTTTGATAGAGAATCATCAAAGCCTATTACTGTAAAAATATATGATAAAACTTATGAATTTTATTATTCAACCATAAAAAGGGATAAGTTTGATAAAGATCTTACCTTTGTATATGGAATAGATAATACAAGTGATGAAAATATAAAAAAGATATTTAAAGATAGAAGACTTGTTGTATTGTCCATGTATATAGACAATTATGATGATTTAAGGCAATCTACTAAGGCAAGTGATAGATCCTCTCTTACAGGTGAGATTGATAGGATTATAATGAACTACTTTGAAGAGTATGGGGCTATGGTTAGAAAGTATGAAAATGATAGATATATAGTAATGCTACACTTTGATGATTATAAAAAAATCTATGAGTCAAAGTTTAAGATTCTTGACCTTGTAAGAGAAGTGGATAGGGGAAATACTATTCAACCTACTTTATCAATAGGGGTAGGCCTTGCGGGGAAAAAACCATTAGATGTATATGAAGATTCAAGAATATCAATAGACATTGCCCTATCTCGTGGCGGAGACCAAGTTGTTATTAAAGAGGGAGATAATTATGAATATTTTGGAGGAAAATCAAAAGCAACTGAGAAAACTTCAAAAGTTAGATCAAGGGTGATATCTCAAGCTCTAAAAAGACTTATTGAGTCTTCTTCAAAGGTTTTTGTTATGGGTCATAACAATCCGGATATGGACTCCTTTGGCTCAGCTCTTGGAGTTTATGAAATAGTAAAAAGTACTGGAAAAGATTGTTATTTCTTACTTAATGAAGTTAATAAACCCATAGAAAATATATATAATAGGACAGTTGATAGTTTAGACGGATTTAGGGAGAATGTAATAACAGAAGTTAGGGCACTTGAATTAATGGATCAAGCATCCCTTGTAATTGTTACAGATAATCACAGGAAAAATTCAACTGAAGCTCCATCACTTCTTGATAGGACTGACCAAATTGTAGTAATAGATCATCATAGGAGAGGGAATAATTATATAAGAAATGCAACGATTTCGTATATAGAGCCTTATGCATCAAGTGCAAGTGAGCTTGTAACAGAGATTTTAAATTACTTTGATGAATCCTTTAAGGCAAGAGTTCCGGTTGCAGAGGCCCTTCTTGCAGGTATAACCGTAGATACTAAGAATTTTGTTTATCAAACTGGTGTAAGGACGTTTGAAGCTGCATCAATCTTAAAAAGATGGGGGGCAGATTCAATTATTATAAAAAGAATGTTTAAAGATGACTTTGAAATAGTAAAATATAAGTCTGAGGTTATAGCTGACTCCTCTGTTGTAAATGACTTCATAGCTATAGGACATTTTAATAGAGAAATGGATGGCTCAACCTTAATAGCAAGCCAGGCAGCAGATGATTTGTTAAATATAAAAGGAGTTAAGGCAAGTTTTGTTTTAACAAGATCAAATGATAGAATTCACATATCTGGTAGAAGTCTAGGTGATATATCTGTCCAACTTATTCTTGAAAGAATCGGTGGAGGTGGTCATTTAACAGCAGCCGCAACCCAACTAGATATGGATATAGATGAAGCAGAGCTTATGCTTAGGAAAGCAATTAATGAATACTTAGAAGAGGAGATGACAGAAGATGAAGATAATTTTAACTGAAGATGTTAAGAAAATTGGGAAAAAGGGTGAAGTTGTAAATGTAAAGCAAGGATACTTTAGAAACTATATCCTTCCAAACAATCTTGGAATCGAAGCTAATAAGGAAAATTTAGCTAAGCTTAGAGAACATCAAGCAGAGATTAAAAAGCAAGAAGATGAAAATATAGCTAAGGCTAAGGAAAATAAAGAAAAAATTGAAAATACTGAAATCACTATTAAGGTTAGAGCTGGAGAAGAAGGAAAATTATTCGGTTCTATTACCAGCAAGGATATAATGGAAGCTTTAAATAAAAAGAATATTGAAGTTGACAAAAAGAAAATAGATAAGACTGATAAGATTGATTCTTTGGGAGAATATACAGTAGATATCAAGTTATACCAACAAATAAGTGCAAGTTTAAAAGTTATAGTTGAGGCAGAATAATGGAAGAAAGTCTTAGGCAAATGCCTAGTGACATTCGTTCAGAAATGGCTATAATTGGATGTATATTAACAAAAAATGAAACCATAGACCAGGCTATAGAATTAATAAAGCCATATGAGTTTTATGATTCAAGATGTCAAAGAATTTATAAGACTTTGATTTCTATGTATCAAAAGGACATAAAAATAGATGAAGTAAGTCTTATATCAAAATTAAAATCAGAAAACATTTTGGAAGAAGTAGGGGGAGAGGAGTTCATTGCAGAGATAACACTCTCCTCATTTTATACTCCAAATATTGACCAATATGCTGAAAATGTCAAAGAAAAGGCCTTACTTAGGGCTCTTATTACAACATGTGAAGAGATAGTAGGAGAATCCTATAGTGAGAAAAAAGAAGCTAAAGATGTAATAGAGAAAGCTGAGTCAAGGATATTTGAAATAAGCCAGAATAATCTTGATAAGGGTCTCATTAGAGTCTCCGATACCATGGATGATACCATAAGACAACTTGAGCTTTTAAGTTTAAATGATGGAAAGATAACAGGGGTTACAACAGGTCTTTCAACAGTTGATGATAAACTTTCAGGTCTTCAAAACTCTCAATTAATTCTTCTTGCAGCAAGGCCAGCTATGGGAAAAACCGCCTTAGGACTTACTATGGCTTGGAATGCAGCAAAAGTTGGAAAATCAGTAGCGTTTTTTTCGCTTGAGATGTCTACATATCAGCTTAATCAAAGGCTTATCTCAATGGTTTCTATGATTGAGCTTGAAAATATAATAAATGGTCAACTTGAAGCAGATGAGTGGATTGCCATAGTTGAAGCTATAACAAGTATAAAAGAAAAAGATCTTTATGTTGATGAAACGGCGGGAATTACTTTATCGGAATTAAGGAGTAAGTGTAAAAGACTAAAGGCTGAATCAGGCCTTGATCTTGTAGTCATAGATTATTTACAGCTTATGACAGGGGAAGGAAGATTTGACAATAGACAACAAGAGATTGCAAATATTTCTAGGGGGCTTAAGTCTTTATCAAAAGAAATAAATTGCCCAATTCTTTCTCTTGCACAGTTATCCCGTGAGGCTGATAAAAGAAGTGACCATAAGCCAATCTTATCAGATCTTCGTGAATCAGGGGCAATAGAGCAAGATGCCGATGTTGTAATGCTTTTATATAGGGAAGATTACTATGACGAGGAAGACAATCCGAATGTTGCAAAAGTAATACTTGCCAAACATAGAAATGGTCCAACAGGTATTATGGAACTATTCTTCCATAAGAAATGTACAACCTTTACAGACCTTAGCTTAAAAGAAGAGTAATATGGAAATAATTGGAAAAGATGAAGAAATTTACCTAAAAGAAATTGATATAGATGATGCTTTTGATTTAAGATATTGGAAACTTTTCGAAGATGAAAGGCTTAGGGGATATAATTATGGAAATTTTACAGAAATTGACAGTGAAATCTGGTATAGGAATGTAAAGGGATTTAGGAAAAAGTACTTTGCAGTCAGAAGAATTAAAGATGATAGATTTATAGCCTTTATAGGGCTTAAGGATATAAATAAAATCATAAAAAAATCAGTCCTTGGTATAGTCTTTGATCCAGCTTTTACATCAAAAGGGTATGGATTTAAAGCTATGACTATACTACTAGATTACTATTTTAATGATATGAAATTTTATGAGCTTTATCTTGAGGTCAACGATTTTAATGTAAGGGCAAAAAAATTATATGAAAAGCTTGGTTTCAAAAAGATAGGTACAAGTTTTGAAGTCTTTGAAAACCAGGATGTTGAAATAGATGGTGAGTTTTTTGTAAAAAGATATAACAAGGTTTATTCAAAGATAAGCCAGATGAGAATTAGAAAAGGTGAGAGGTAGAAAATTGGAATTTAAAATTCAAAATTTAAGCCTTGACATGGGTGAAACTTCATTTGAAAATATGTTTCTAAATACCTATGTTCCAATGGCTGATGGTGATAGCCTAAAACTTTTCTTGCTTGTTTATAAGGACTTGAAAAATGAGGGAAGTGTCGATTTAGAAAAGATAAAAAAACAGCTTCTTTTTGATGATGAAAAACTTGAAAAATGCCTGAATTATTGGGTTAATATGGGAGTTTTTAGAAAAAAGGATAAGGGAAATGGTGAGTATTTTTATGAAATCATATCTCTAAGACAGCTTTATTTTGGAGAAAGTAAAAATGAAGATTCATCTTCTATGCTTGATATATCAAAAAGAAAGTCGGTTATGTTTGACTCTGTGGAAAGAATTATACAAAGAAAGCTAACCCCTCAAGATATTAGAAGAATTCAAGAAACTCTAGATGAATACAAGCAAGATCCAGAACTTGTAACAGAGGCTTTTAGGCAGGCAAAAGAGATAAATAATGTTGATGTTAAATATGTAATGGGTTTTTTAAAAACTTGGAGAGATCAATCTATATTTAGCCTTAATGATTTAAAAATTAAAGAAGAAAGAGAAAAGCTTTTAAGGCAAAAACAGTCTAAGAAAAATATTAGGAAAAAAATCTTCACTTCAAAAAATAAAAATTCAGCCAATAAGTCTTTCTCTCAAAAAGCAAGGGAGGAGAGATTTAGAAGAATTCTTGAAGGAGATGATAGGTAATGGATATTAAGGACAATATTTCAAGAATACTAGAAAATAGAAGGATAAAGGATAAAGAAGATCTTCAAAAAAGAAAAGAAGAAATCTATGAGAAATTCCCTAGAGTAAAAACTATAGATAATACCATTAAAGCATTTGGATTTAAGGCGGCATCTATGGCCTATGATGGTTTTGATGTAGAGGAACTTAAAAAAAGACTAAAGGAACTTGAAGAAGAAAAACAAACAATACTTTTAGAAAACTTCTACCCTAAAGACTACCTTAAAATTCACTATCATTGCAATATTTGTAAAGATACAGGCTTTATTGGAAATGATATATGTAGATGTAGAAGACAACTTATAATTGAAGAAAGATATTCCCAATCAAATATCAAAAATTTACTTCAAAGAGAAAACTTTAGAACTTTTAACCCAAATCTTTATTCTAAAAATCTATACAAGGATTATCCTATAAGTCCTTATGAAAATATTATAAGGGTTGGAAAGGATGCAAAAGCCTATATAAATAGCTTTGACAAGTCAAGCACAAACCTTTATATCTTTGGAGATGTAGGAAGAGGAAAGACATTTTTAATAAATTCTATCGCAAAAGAGCTCTTAGATAGGAATTTTTCAGTAGTTTATATGACAGCAACTAAAATTTTTTCCTTTATGAATGATTATCTTTATGCTTTTTCTGAAAGAAAGGAATTTTTACAAGAGGAGTATGACCTTATATTTAAGTCAGATCTTTTAATTATTGACGATTTGGGTAGTGAAAATGATAGAAATTCCAATGAGTCTAATCTTTTTGATATTGTAAATGATAGGATTATAAATAAAAAATCTATTATATTTTCATCAAATTATTCAGAAGATGAATTAAGAGAAATATATGGAGAGAGAATTTTTTCAAGAATCATGGGTTCATCTCATGTTATAGAGATATATGGAGACGATTTAAGACTTTTATTTTAGGAGATATTATGATAATTGTAGATAGAGAAACTATGAAAAATATTGATGCATATGCTATAAATGAGCTTAAAATTCCATCTATTTGTCTTGTAGAAAGAGCAAGTCTTGCTGTTTTGAATAATATAAATCTTGATATAAGAAATTCTTTTGGAATTGTTGCAAGTGTTGGAAATAACGGGGCAGATGGTATGGCTTTAGCACGTAACCTACTCTCTATAGGCAAAAAAGTAGAAATTTATATAGTTGGAGATATAAAAAAAGCAAGTACTGATTTTCTAATAAACTTTGAGTCTTGTAAAAAAATGACTGACAAAATTTTTGAGATAAGGACTATAGACGACATAGAATTTTTTAAAAATAATTTAGAGAAGATAAATACAATAATTGATGCAATATTTGGAACAGGCCTTAATAGGACAGTTTCTGGAATTTATTCTTATGTGATAGAGATAATAAATCTAAGCAATATTTTTACTATATCAATTGATATTCCATCAGGTTATGATTGTGATGGAGAAATGGACTTTGGAACATATGTAGATTCTGATTTTATAGTATCAATGCAACTTATGAAAAAGGGTCTTTATTATGATACTTATTTTAGAGATAAGATAGTTGTAGAAGATATTGGAATTGCCCAAAAAGCAATAGATAAATTTATTAATATTTGAAAAAAATAAAAGAAAAAGTATACTAATAATAATTGAATAAAGCAATGATAAGAAGCAGTAACTAGAAATAGCCTTTAGAGAGAAGATGTTTGGTGAAAATCTTTGGTGAAAGTTAGTGAATCCGTCTTTGAGCTTATAATTAGAGTGAATGAATAATTTTCATTAAATTGGGTGGTACCGCGATAATCTCGTCCCTTTTGGGAGGAGATTTTTTTATTATAAAAATTAACTTTGAAAATTATTTATTAAGAGAATTTGGAGGAAATATGTTAGATATTAAATTTGTAAGAGAAAATCCTGAAGTTGTTAAAGAAAATATTAAAAAGAAATTTCAAGATGAGAAATTACCATTAGTTGATGAAGTTATAGCACTTGATGAGAAACTTAGAGATGTAAAAACCGAAGGTGACAACCTTAGGGCTAAAAGAAATAAGACATCAAAAGAAATAGGTGTTCTTATGGGTCAAGGGAAAAAAGACGAAGCTGAGAAAGTTAAGGAAGAAGTTGGAGAAATAAACGATAGACTTGTTCAAATTGAAGAAGATACCAGAAAATTTCAAGACGAGTTAAAAGAAAAAATGCAAGTTATTCCCCAAATCATTGATGATTCAGTTCCAATAGGAAAAGATGATTCGGAAAATGTAGAAATAGAAAGATTTGGAGAAAATTATACACCAGATTTTGAAATTCCTTATCATGTTGACATCATGGATACATTTAATGGTATTGACCTAGATTCAGCAAGAGATACATCAGGAGCAGGATTTTATTATCTTAAAGGAGATATAGCTAGACTTCACTCAGCGATTCTTTCATATGCAAGAGACTTTATGATTGATAAGGGATATGAATACCATATTCCACCTTATATGATAAGATCTGATGTTGTGACAGGCGTAATGAGTTTTGCAGAAATGGAAGATATGATGTATAAAATAGAAGGGGAGGATTTGTATCTAATAGGTACAAGTGAGCACTCTATGATTGGTAAATTCATAAATACAATTACAGATGAAGAAGATATGCCACTAAAACTTACTTCATATTCACCATGTTTTAGAAAAGAAGTAGGAGCTCATGGGATAGAAGAAAGGGGTGTTTATAGAATTCATCAATTTGAAAAGCAAGAAATGGTAATTATCTGTAAACCAGAAGAATCTAAGAAATACTATGATGAATTATGGAAAAATACAGTGGAATTTTTCAGAAGTCTTGATATTCCAGTAAGAACATTGGAATGTTGCTCAGGAGATTTGGCAGACTTAAAGGTAAAATCATGTGATGTTGAAGCATGGAGTCCAAGACAAGGTAAATACTTTGAAGTAGGTTCATGTTCAAATCTTGGTGATGCCCAAGCTAGGAGGCTTAAAATAAGGCTAAGAGGGGAAAATGGAAATTACTTTGCCCATACCTTAAATAATACAGTAGTAGCACCTCCAAGGATGCTTATAGCATTTTTAGAAAATCTTTTACAAGAAGATGGATCTGTAAGAATACCAGAGCCACTTCAAATGTATATGGGTGGTAAGGAAAAAATTGTACCTAAAAAATAATTAATGATTAATAAAAATGCTATTGCAAGGATTAATTAATCTTTGCAATAGCATTTTCTTAAATTATTTTTTTATCACTTATAATCATATCAAGTTTTTCGTCAAGTGGATCAAGATTAAGGTTAAATGACTCGCTTATATCATAAAATAACCCTATATAAAAAGACTCATTATCCTTTATGAATTTATCATAAAATCCACCACCATATCCAATCCTATGCCTATTTTTATCAAAGGAAAGACCAGGTACAAGTGAGATTTCGATTTTATTACTTGTTTTCCTGTTTTTTGAAGTTTCTATATCATATAATCCATAAGTTAAATCATTAAACGATTCTAGTAAGACAGGAATCATTTTTCTATCTTCTGTGATTTTTGGTATATAAACTTTTTTTCCCATTTTCCAAGATTTTTCTATGATTTTTCTTGTATCGACTTCATCATTTTTAGAAAGATAGGTGAAAATTTCTGATGCATTTCTAAATTTATCAAGATTAAAAAGTTTTTTTCTTATCTCTTCATTCCAAGTTTCTCTTTCGTATTCACTTATCCTATCTCTTAAAGCTTTAAAATATCTTCTCATTTCTCTTTTCATCAACCTACTCCAAAATCCGTAATATTATATAGATAATCTATTTTTGGATTGTTCTTTAAAATTTTATGGTATTTATAAACAAACCATTCTACCAAATCGTCATCTCTTTTTACATCAGTTGAATTATTATTAAAGATATTTACAGTAGCATGAGGAAATTTATTTAAGATAATATCCATATCCCTATCTATCATATCTTTTGTCTGACCTTCAATACCTACCATAATGCATGGAGAATCAAAATATTTTAAAATATCCTTATAGGTCTTAAAATTTGCTCCTTTATTTAGGTATTTTTCTCTAAATTCATTATCAAAGCTTTCAACACCAGTTTTTAAAATTATTTTTTGTTCTTTAAAATATTCTCTTATCTCATTAACCCTACTTCTATAAATCCAATGAACTTCAAAAAATAAGGTGTGAATATTTTTCTTTTTTACAAGATCTTTTATCATTACTAATGTATTTTCCGTAAGTTCAAAAAATGAAGCAGAGTTTATTACTTCAACAGCCGAATAAAGTCCAGTAACTTTAGATAAGGCTTTTTCATTTATTTCATCTATTATTTTATCATCTATTTCATTATCATTTATATAGTCACAAAATCTGCATTGGCCCCACTTGCAGGGTTTAGCTTTTAGTAGGACTATTTCCCTTTTATATTTTTCATTTATTGTTGAATATCTTTTCACTGTTTTAACCTCTTTTTACTATTACTAACTTTCATATAAGTTGCTATTATTTCAGCCCCCAAAATAAGAGTTAGTGAAAACAAAAGCATCCAAGCTAAAAGAGCAATTATTCCTGCAAGCGTTCCATAGATTACTGACATATTGCTCATATTCTGTAAAAAGAAAGAATAAGCAAAACTTGCTACAGATACCATGATAGTTGCTGAAACGCTACCTATAAGGGCATCTTTAAAGCCGATTTTTATGGAATCATTGAACGGTGCTGATTTGTATAAAAATGTAAGAGAAAGAATTAAGGTAAGAGGTGGTATAATTGCAGAAAATAAATTTATTAATACTGAAAATTCGCTTAATGAAAAATCTGAATTAATAAGTCTTAGTATATTTTCAACAAGTCTTAGGAGACTATCGGCATATATTTTTAATAAAAATAAGAAAAATACTATAAAGATAAGGATAAAAGTATAAAAAAATCCAAATATCTTATTTTTTATCATAGAGTGATCATCCTCAAGCCCATAAGCAACATTTATAGCTATAAGGATTTTAGAAACACCTTTTGAAGCTGACCATAAGGCGAAAAGTAGGGTGATAGTTGAAATAGTTGTAATTGATGATGAGTTAAGAATTGAATCAACTATCATAGTTATAATTGCTCTGATAGATTCTGGCATAAGAGCAATAAATTCAAGGATTACATCTTCATTACCCTTCATGTATTTTGTAAGAATATTTAATAAAACTAAAAGCATTGGTATAGATGCTGATAAAAAGTAGTAAGAAAGTGATGAGGCAAGGGTCATTAAATCATGTTCTCTTACTCTTTCAATTAAGGTAAGGACAAAGTGTTTGACCTTGTCCTTAGAAAAATCTTTAAATATATCTCTCATTTTAAATAAGTATCAAACCATTCTTTGATAGCTTCAAGTCTTTTTATTCTTGCCTTAGGTTTACCAGATCTTGAAAGCTCATGGTTTTCTCCATGAAAAATATACATTTTACTATCTACGCCATTTTCTTTAATTCTTGTATACATTTGAAGACCTTGTTCTAAAGGACATCTATAATCTTCATCTGAATGGATAAACATGGTTGGTGTTTTTACATTTTTAGCGTGTTTTATTGGTGATTGTTCCCACATCTTATTAAGATTATCCCAAGGATTTGCTCCAGTTTGGTCAGGTGCAAAATAATAGCCTATATCAGATACTCCATAGAAGGAAGTCCAATTTGAAATAGATCTTTGTGAATTTGCTGCTTTAAAGCGGTCTGTATGCGATACTATCCAATTTGTCATAAAACCACCATAGGATCCACCATATACGCCCAAGTTATTTATGTCTATTTGGGGATATCTTTTTATAGCTTCATTAGTAAATTTCATTAAATCCTCATAATCGATACTGCCGTATTTTCCTCTTATATCAGAATATGCTACCCCATTTCCACTTGAACCATGTGGGTTAGTATAGATTACTATATAGCCATCATTCGAAAAAACTTGGTGTTCGTGGTGAAAAATATTTGAAAACTCAGTTTTTGGTCCTCCATGTATTGAAAGAAGGGTAGGATAAATCTTATTCTTATCAAAATCAGTAGGAAGAAGGACAAATCCTCTTATCTTATCACCATTTGATTCAAAGTAAAATTCTTCAATCTTTCCTATAGCAGACTTTACCTTATTATCAATAAGGATTTCATCATTATTTAAATCTTTTAAGTGACTTAGTCTTTTATCATCCATTGCAAAATAATAAATTTTATTATCTCCAACAACAAATTCTTCCACACAGCCATCTTTTAATAATTTTAGATTTTTTTCCTTATCAAATGAGTAAAGCTTAGATTCTTCTTTTTCTGTGACTAGAAAATAAAGAGTAGAATTTTTAAAGTAAAAGCTACGACCTGAGCCAAATCTTGCATCAGTACCTATGGAATTACCAAAAGATTTATCAAAATCATCAGGACTTATTTTTATATAATTTCCTTGAAAATTGGTTTCATATATAAAACAGTCTTCATTTATTCCACCCTTTTTATGATCAGATCCAACAAAAACTATTCTATCATTATCAAAGAAAATATCATAATATGAAAATTTATCTCTTATGATAATTTTTTCTATATTTTTTTTAAAATCTATAAGGATTAAGTCTTCTTTGAGATTTCCTACCCCATTATAGCTTTTTAGTACAGTTACAGCGATCTTATCTAAATTATCATTTATAGCAAAGCTTTGAAGCTTACTATTATCAAATTTTCTTATTTCTTTTAGTTCATCTTTATCCTTATCATAAAAGTATAGAGATTCTATTTTATCATTATCATAGCCTAGACCATTATAATAGAAAGGAACTTTTGTAATTTCTTTATAAAAAGAATTTTCTTTTTCTTCCTCTCTTTCTTCTTTACTTAACTTATCACTTGCTTTAATTAGAAATCTTCCATCTTTTAGAACTTTTATAAAGGAAACATTTTTATTTATTTTAAAACAAGGTTGTGAAACATTTAAAGTCATATCTTTTTTATAAAAATAATCATATTTATCATCTGATTTTTCTTTAAAAATTAATATATTTTCTCTATCAAAGAAAAATAAGTTTATATTATTATTATCACTTACCTTATATGAAGCCTTTTTTTCTATATCATAAAGGTTAAGGAAAGAATCATATTTATTTTCTTTTAAATTTGCCTTGCTAGATTTAAAGGCCAAATATTTATTATCGTAGGATATCTCTAGATTCGAGTAAAATTTATAATCTAGAATATCTTTAATTTTAGTCTTTTCCATATGTCCTCCTATTTATATATATTATACATTATTTTCTAGTAAGAAAAAACTCTAAGGTTTATAAAAATATAAAAAGGGTATATATTTAATAACAAAATGATGGAGGTAGCCATATGAAATTAAATATTAAGGGAAAAAATATTAATGTTTATGATAGCTTAAAACGAGAGGCTCAAGAGAAATTTAATAGGTTGGATAAGTACTTCAATGGTGAAGAGGAAATGGACCTAAAATTCTCAACTGAGGGTAATCTTAAGAAAGTTGAGGCTACAATTTTTCTAAATGGAGGCACAATACTTCGTGCTGAAGAAGAAAATGGAGATTTTTCTACAGGAATCGATAGGGTAATTGATGCCTTAGTTAGACAAATTAGAAAACATAAGACAAAACTTGAAAGAAATCGTAAAAATGGAGAATCTATTAAGTTTGACTTGTTTGATGATGATGCAGAATTAGAAGAAGATGATAGTCCGAAAATTGTAAGAACTAAGGAGCTTATTCTAAGACCTATGAGTGATGAGGAAGCTGTTCTACAAATGGAGCTTTTAAACCATGATTTTTTCTTATATCTAGATGATATAGAAATGAAACAAAGACTAGTTTATAAAAGAAGAGATGGAGATTATGGACTAATTATCCCTGAATAAGGATTATGAGGCTAGCTAAGCTAGCCTTTTTTTTATAGGTGAATTTTGGTATAATATAAAAAAATATTTATAAAAAAAGGTGTAAAATGAAAAATATAGCAATAGTAGGTCTTGGTTTAATGGGTGGTTCGTTTGCCAAGGCTTTTATAAAATATACTAATAATAATATTTTTGCCTATGATATAGACAAAAAAAGTCTGGAAGATGGGAAAAATTTTGGAATAAGGGAAATTTTAAATTTAGAAGATTTATCCAAAATGGATTTAACAATAATTTGCTTAAATCCAAATATTATTATGAATTTTGTTAAAGAAAATCATAAATATTTTAAAAATACTGTAATGGATATAGCAGGAGTAAAAAATGAAGTCTATCCTTTGATTAAATCTTTTGAAAGTGAAGGTTCATTTATTTATAAATCAATCCATCCCATGGCAGGTAGAGAAATTTATGGTTTTAAATCATCTATAGATGACTTATATAAGGATGCTTCTATGATTTATGTGGATGAATTAAATGAGGAAGAAGTTTTTCTATTTAAATCTATAGGATTTAGTAAATTTGTAAAAGCATCTTGTGAAGTACATGATAAAATGATATCTTTTACCTCTCAGCTTTGCCATGTGATTTCAAATGCTTACATATTAAATGATAAGAGTTTAAATTATGATGGATTTGCTGCAGGAAGTTTAAAGGATATGACAAGAGTAGCAAAGATTAATGGAAAACTTTGGTCTGAGCTTTTTTTAGAAAATAGAAAATTTTTGCTTGAAGATATAGATATCCTTATTGATAACTTAAAAAATATAAAAAATTGTTTAATATATAATGATAGAAAATCTCTCGAAGACATACTTTTGAAGGGATCTAATATAAGAAAGAAGATGTGGTAATGAAACTTAGAGTAGATTTAGATAAGCCATATGATATAGAAATAAATGCAGGCTCAATAAATTGTCTTAATAGATATTTAAAAGAAAATTATAAAAATTCAAAGATTCTTTTAGTTAGTGACGACTTGGTATTTAATATACATAAAGAAAAAATACTTAAAGAATTAGATGGCTTTTTTTATAAGACTTATATACTTAAAAATGGTGAGAGTTCTAAAAATACAGAAAATCTTATTGAAATGTTAGAATTTGCAGCTAAAAATGAATATAGAAGATCTGATCTAGTATTAGCCTTTGGTGGTGGAGTTGTCGGAGACATAACAGGACTTTTTTCAAACCTATATCTTAGAGGACTAGACTTTATAGCAATTCCTACAACATTTTTATCAGCTATAGATTCATCTGTTGGTGGAAAAACAGCTGTAAATTTAAAGGAAGGTAAAAATTTATGTGGGACCTTTTACCAACCTAAGAAGGTCTTTATAGATACTGATTTCCTTAAAACTTTGTCTGACTACACTTTTAATGATGGATTAGCTGAGGCAATTAAGTATGCAATGATAAGAGATAAATCTCTACTTAAAAAACTCATGCAAGAGAAGATAGATAAGAATTATGAAAATCTTCCGTTAGTAATAAAATCTTGCCTTGATATAAAAAGAGAAGTTGTTAGAGAAGATGAAAAAGATTTAGGTATAAGACAAATTTTAAATTATGGTCATACTTTTGGTCATGCCATAGAAAAAAAATCCAATTTTAAGATAGGTCATGGTCATGCTGTAGCCTTGGGTATGTTAATTATGGTTAAATATTTTAATGAAGACTTTTATAATGATTTCTTAAAATTATTAGAAAAATATGGCTTATATGATAATATAGATTTCAATACGGAAGAAATATTAAAGCTATGCATGGTAGATAAGAAGTCTAGAAAAGATAGAATAACTATTATTGCAGTAAAGGAAATAGGTTCATGTGAGCTTATTGAAATAGGGTTAAAGGATTTAAGAAAGATATATGAAAACAGACAAGATTACAATTAAAAAGGGAAAGTTAAAAGGAGAGATTGATGCAATCTCTTCTAAATCTTTCGCTCATAGAGCTTTAATAATGGCAGGACTTTCAGATAGTCCAACAGAAATTTTTATTAATGAATTTTCTAAAGACATTAATGTTACCATTAAAGCCTTAGAAGATTTAGGTGCTTATATAGAAAGATATGAGGATAAGATAATACTAATACCAAGTAAAAAGAAACTAAATAAGGCTATAATTGATATGTATGAGTCAGGTTCATCTTTGAGATTTTTTACAGCAGTAAGTACTCACTTTGCAAAAGAAATTAAAATTATAGGTGAAAAAAGATTAAGCCAAAGACCGAATCTTGCTTTGATTGAAAACTTAAGAGAAAACGGACTTTCTATAGATAATGATAGACTTCCCTTTACTATTTCAGGAGATTTTTTGGGAGGAAATTTTAAATTATCCCATGATGAATCTAGTCAATATATTACGGCTCTTCTACTTGCTGGAAGCAAGAGTGCTAGAACTTTTATTGAACTTGATAATCTTGCAGAATCCGTTGGTTATGTAGATATTACAATTGATGTCTTGAAGGATTTCAATGTAGATGTTATAAAAGAAGGATTCTCCTATAAGATAGAAAATCCTAAAATTATATCACCCAAAAAATACTATGTAGAAGGAGACTGGTCAAATTCAGCCTTTTTTTATGGAGCGAATCTTTTGGGTTCTGATATAAAAATTAATAATTTAAATTTCAATACATCACAAAAAGATAAGGAAATAATAAGTATAATAGAAAGAATAAAAGAACATAAGAATAATGGAAAAACTCTTAAAATTGATATATCACAAATTCCAGATCTTGCTCCAATCACAGCTATCCTTCTTACAACATTAGATAAGCCCTCTTATATAGTAAATGGAAAAAGACTTAGGATAAAAGAAAGTGATAGGCTAATATCAACATGTCAAATGCTAAACAACCTAGGGGCAAAAGCTGAGATAAGGGGAGATGATCTTAAGGTGGAAGGAAAAATTAAAGGAGGAGTTGTAGATTCTTTTAATGACCATAGAATAGTAATGGCAGCAAGTATTGCATCAAACCTTGCGAGTGAAGATATTACAATACTAGACTATAAAGCAGTTAATAAGTCTTATCCTAACTTTTTTAATGACTTTGAAAAATTAGGGGGAGAATTAAGATAGGTGAATAAATGAGAAATATAAAAGATATAAGATTTGACATAGATAAGGTAGATGAGAAACTTATAAAATTGTTAGAAAAGAGATTTGATCTTTCAAAAGAGGTTAGCTTATATAAAAAAGAAAATAATAAGCCTATTTTTGATAAAGAAAGAGAGAATGAAATTCTTAAAAATTTGGAAAAAGAAAATAAAAAATATGGGCCGTATTTTAGAGAAATCTACAAAACTATTATGGAACAGTCGAAAAATTTGCAAAAAAAATGTGAAAGGTATGGACTCTTAGGGAAAAAACTTGGTCACTCTTTTTCAAAAATAATTCATGAAAAAATTGGAAACTACACTTATGAATATTTTGAAAAAGATGAAGATGAACTTAGTGATTTTTTTCAAAAAAGAGATTTCAAAGCTATAAATGTTACTATTCCATATAAAAACGATGTTATAAAATATTTGGATGTAATATCAGATAAGGCTGAAAAAATAGGGGCTGTAAATACTATAGTAAATATAGAGGGTAAACTTTATGGTTACAATACTGATTATGAAGGCTTTTTATATAATCTTAAAAAACACAAAATTGATATAAACGGAAAAAAAGTCTTAATTCTAGGAAAGGGTGCTACAAGTAATACCGTAAAAGTAGTTTTAGAAGATTTAGGTGCTAAAAAAATTGTAAGACTATCTAGAAGATTTAAGCCCTTCTTTAAGGATGTAAGCAATTATATAGATTATCAAATTATTATAAATACAACTCCTGTTGGTATGTTTCCTAATAATGAAAAAAAACTTTCTGATATTAACATTGATGATTTTAAAAACCTTGAAGCTTTTGTTGATTGTATATATAACCCTTTTATGACAAACTTATCTATAGATAGTAAAATTAAGGGGATTACATTTGCCACAGGTCTTGATATGTTAATAGCCCAAGGAGTTAGGGCTGCTGAATACTTTTTAGGTAAAAAAATTGATGATAAAAAAATTTGCCAAATAAGAAGTTCGATTTTTAAAGAACAAATGAATATAGCTCTTATTGGAATGCCAGGCTCTGGCAAAACAAGCATTGCTAATATACTTTCAAAAAAACTTGATAGAGAATTCATAGATATAGATTGTGAATTCGAAAAAAAATATGGAAATATAGAGGACTTTTTTAAGAGATATGGAGAAGATGAATTTAGAATAAAAGAAAGTGAAATTTTAAAAGAATATGGCAAAAAGGTTGGTCTTGTTATAGCCTGTGGTGGAGGAGTAATAAAAAAAGAAATAAATTATTATTATCTTAAGCAGAACTCTTTTATTGTTAATATAAAAAGAGATTTAGATAAGCTTGCCATAGAAGGTAGACCACTATCACTTGAAAAAAGAATTGAAGACTTATATAAGGAAAGAAAGGACTTGTATGAGAAATTTGAAGATGTAAGTGTTGAAAATATTGATATTAATGATTGTAGTGATGAAATTATAAGGATATTTTATGAAAATATTAGTTATTAATGGACCTAACTTAAATATGTTAGGAATAAGGGAAAAAGAGCTTTATGGGAAAAAAAATTATAAAAATCTAATAAAGACAATTAAAGACTATTGTGAAAAAGAAAAAATGACGGTTGAAATCTATCAGTCAAATTATGAGGGGGATTTGGTAAATAAAATCCAAGAAGCCTACAAGAACTATGATGGTATAGTTATAAATCCTGCAGCTTACACACATACATCAGTAGCAATACTTGATGCCCTTAAGGCTGTTTCTATACCAACTGTCGAAGTTCATCTTACAGATGTAGATCAAAGAGAAGAATTTAGAAAGATATCTTTTGTTTCTTACTATGCCCAAAAAACAATAAAGGGATTAGGCTTTGATGGCTATTTGAAAGCCATAGATTTTTTAAAAGAAAATTACAGTAAAATTTAATAAAAATATTTTACATTTGAAGGATTTTCATTTAATATTATATTTGTGAGAGTTTAATCCTAGCAAATTGAATAATATAAGAAAAATGGTAGGGTATACAGTGAATTAGAGGTGAAGAATTTGGCGTTATTAAATTTATTTAAATCATTTAGTCAAAAGGAGATAGACAACAATAAAAAGATTGTTGATAAAATCCTTGCTCTAGATGAAGATATGCAAAAATTAACAGATGAACAGTTACAACACAAGACGGTAGAATTTAAAGAAAGACTTAAAAATGGAGAAACACTAGATGACCTTCTAGTTGAAGCTTTTGCTACAATAAGAGAGGCAAGCGATAGAGTATTAGGAATGAAACACTACCCAGTTCAACTTCTAGGTGGAATTGTTCTACATAATGGACAAATAGCAGAAATGAAGACAGGTGAAGGTAAGACCCTTGTAGAAACAGCACCTGCTTATCTTAATGCCCTTGAAGGAAAAGGAGTTCATATAGTTACAGTAAATGATTACTTAGCAAAAAGGGACCAAGAATGGATGGGAAAAGTTTATTCATTTTTAGGCCTAAGTGTAGGTTGTATAATTTATGGACTTACAAACTCAGAAAGACAAGAAAATTATGCTTGTGACATAACTTATGGTACAAATAATCAGTTCGGTTTTGACTACTTAAGAGATAACATGGTTATATATAAGGATAATATGGTGCAAAGGGGACTCCACTATGCCATAGTTGATGAGGTTGATTCAATTCTTATAGATGAGGCAAGAACCCCACTTATAATATCAGGTGAGGGAGATGAGTCTACTGATACTTATCAAAGAGCAGATGAGTTTATAAAGGGACTTGAAGGAAGAATATTAGATCCAAATGAAGATTTAGACCAAGATCCGTTTGATAGGGAATTTGTTGTTGAAGATGTAGACTTTTTAGTTGATGAGAAAAGAAAATCATCAAACCTTACAGAAAAAGGTACAGCAAAGGCTGAAAAGTTCTTTGGGATAGATAATTTATCAGACCCAGAACATCTTGAACTTTCCCACTATATTAATAACGCACTTAAGGCAAATACTACAATGACAAGAGATATAGACTATGTAGTAAATAATGGTGAGGTTATGATAGTAGATGAGTTTACAGGTCGTATTATGCAAGGAAGAAGATATTCAGATGGTCTTCATCAAGCAATAGAGGCCAAAGAAGGTGTAGAAGTACAATCAGAATCAAAAACTTTAGCTACAATTACCTTCCAAAATTACTTTAGAATGTATGATAAGCTATCAGGTATGACAGGTACAGCAAAAACTGAAGAAGAAGAATTCTCAGAAATATATAAGTTGGATGTAGTTGAAATACCAACAAATAGACCTATTCAAAGAGTAGATGATGTTGATCATGTTTATATTAATGAACGAGGAAAATTCAATGCTATAGTTGAAGAAATAAAAAAAGTACATGCTACAGGTCAACCAATCCTTGTAGGTACAATTTCAATTGAAAGTTCAGAAAAGCTTTCAAATGAACTAAAGAAAGAAAAGATAAAACATGTTGTCTTAAATGCTAAAAATCACGAAAGGGAAGCTGATATAGTTGCCCAAGCAGGAAGGCTTGGATCTGTTACAATAGCAACCAATATGGCAGGCCGTGGTACAGATATTATGCTAGGTGGTAATGCAGATCACATGGCAAAGCAAAAACTTAAAAAAGAAGGGATATCAGATGAATTATTGGAACAAGTAGATTCCTTCCAAGATACAGACAACCAAGAAATCCTTGAAATTAGGAAAAAATACAGACATTATAAGTCACAAGTTAAATCTGGAATTGACAAGGAAGCTGAAAAGGTAAGAGAACTTGGTGGACTATATATCATAGGTTCTGAAAGACACGAATCAAGACGTATAGACAATCAGTTAAGAGGTCGTTCAGGTAGGCAAGGTGATCCAGGTAGATCAAGATTCTTTATTTCTCTAAAAGATGACCTTATTAGACTTAATGTAGGGGAGCAAGTATCTAAATTTGTAGAAAACCACAATTATCCAGAAGATGAACCTATAGTTTCAAAAATGGTAACAAAATCTATTGAAAAGGCCCAAAAAAGAGTAGAGGCAAATAACTTTGCAACAAGAAAAAGGGTTCTTCAATATGATGATGTTATGAATAAACAAAGAACTATAATCTACAATGAAAGAAAACAAGTTTTATATGGGGAAAATATGAGGGATTCAATCTTAGGTATGCTTAAGGATTCAATTACATCAGCAGTATACTCTTTTACAAATCCACAAATAAAACCTGAAAATTGGGAAATGGTGGCCTTATTAAATCATCTTAACACAATGGGTATACCTGTAGAAAACCTAAGATTTCCAAATATAAATGAATACACTCAAGAAAAGTTGATAGATTATATATATCAAATAAGCCTTGATAAATATATGGAAAAAGAAAAACAGTTTGGTGAAGATAACATGAGAGAGGTAGAAAGAGTTGTACTTCTTAGGGTTATAGATACAAAATGGATGGAACATATAGACTCAATGGATCAAATGAGAAAAGAAATAGGTGTAAGAGCAATGGGTAATGATGATCCAGTTAGAGCTTACACTAATACTGGATTTGATATGTATGAAGAAATGACAAAGTCTATTCAAGAAGAAACTGTAAGACTTATGATGGGTGTTGAAATTAGACAAAACATCGAAAGAAAGCAAGTACTAAAACCAGAAGAAGAAAAAACTCAAAATCCTCAAGAGGAAGAAGAAGCTACAAATAGGGCTGAAAGAAGAAGACTTAGAAGAGAACGAAATAAATCCAAGATAAAAAGATAGGTAATTATGGCAGAAATTTACGAATTAAAAGAGATGATTGAAATTGAGAATAAAAACTTAGAAATGATCGGGGTTCGTCTTTGACCCAGATAGCTTAAGTGAAGAGATAAAGATTTTAGAAAAAAAATCTATGTCAAAAGACTTTTGGGATAATAGTCAAAAAGCTCAAGAAATTATGACTAGTTTATCTGAAAAAAAGGATAAGTTTAATAATTATAAAAGATTTGTAGATGACTTAAAAGATTATAGTGATCTATTAGAAATAATAGAAGAAACTAATGAAACTAATGTGCTAAATGAAATTGAAGATTCACTAAAACAAATACAAAAAGAACTTAAAAAATTCAAAATACAAGTTGAACTTGATGGAGAATATGACAAAAATAATGCTTATATGGTAATACATGCAGGAGCAGGAGGGCTTGAGGCAACAGATTGGGCTCAAATGCTTATGAGAATGTATACTAGGTATTTTGAAAGAAGAAATTTTAAATTTGAGCTTCAGGACCTAAATAATGAAGAGGCTGGTGGAATAAAATCTGCTACCATACATGTAAAAGCTCCTTATGCATATGGTTATCTTAAGGGAGAGAAGGGAGTCCATAGACTTGTAAGAATATCTCCTTTTGATTCATCAAAAAGAAGGCATACATCTTTTGCATCAGTAGATATATTTCCTGAATTAAATGATGATATGACAGTTGAAATAGACCCGAAAGATATTAGGATAGATACCTATAGGGCAAGTGGAGCAGGTGGTCAACATGTAAATAAAACTGACTCTGCAGTTAGAATTACTCATATTCCAACAGGGGTTATTGCCTCATCTCAAGCTGAAAGAAGCCAAACACAAAATAAAGAAACAGCTATGAAACTTCTTTATGCTAAACTTATTCAAATTAAGGAAGAAGAACATAGGGAAAAAATAGAAGACATTCAAGGAAACTACACTCAAATTGCTTGGGGTAGTCAGATTAGATCTTATGTATTTCATCCATACACACTTGTGAAAGATCACAGAACCAATTATGAAGTAGGTAATGTGGAGGCTGTTATGGATGGAGATATAGATGGTTTTATAGATTCATATCTAGCAAGTGGAGAAAGCAAATAGCTTTTTCTAGAATTAAGCTGTTTTGAGATTTTTCTTAAGACAGCTTTTTATATAAGGAGAAAAAATGAAAGATATAATACTTACAGCTGATAGGCCGACTGGAAAACTTCACCTAGGTCATTACGTTGGTTCACTTAAAAATAGGGTTAAGATTCAAAATGAAGGAAACTTTGATAAGATGTATGTAATGATAGCAGACGCACAAGCTCTTACTGATAATTTTGATAACCCTCAAAAAATAAGAGAAAATATAACAGAGGTGATGCTTGATTACTTGTCAGTAGGGCTTGATCCAGAAAAGGTAACAATCTTTGTCCAATCGTATGTTAAAGAGCTAACAGAATTAACTTTTTATTTACTTAATCTGGTTACAGTATCAAGACTTGAGAGAAATCCAACAGTAAAAAGTGAAATAAAGCTTAGAAATTTTGAAACTAGCCTTCCTGCAGGATTTTTAATCTATCCTGTAAGTCAAACATCAGATATTATTCTTTTTGATTCAAATATAGTTCCAGTAGGAGAAGATCAAGAACCAATGCTCGAGCAAGCTAGAGAATTGGTTCGCTCCTTTAATCATACCTACAAGGAAATTTTTAGAGAACCAAAAGCTGTAATTCCTGAAAATAAGGTATGTAGAAGACTTCCAGGAACTGATGGAAATGCTAAGATGAGCAAGTCACTTAATAACTGCATATATCTATCTGACTCAAAAGAAACAGTTAAAAAAAAGGTAATGAGTATGTTTACAGACCCTGATCACTTAAAGATATCTGATCCAGGGAAGGTTGAAGGTAATACGGTTTTTACCTATCTTGATGCTTTTTGTGATGAAACTCATTTTAAAAAATATCTTCCAGATTATAAGAATTTAGATGAATTAAAAAATCACTATAGACGTGGTGGACTTGGAGATGTTAAAATAAAGAAATTCTTAAATAAAGTACTTGAAGATGAACTTGAACCTATAAGAGAAAGAAGAGCATATTATGCTAGAGATATAAATAAACTTTTTGAAATCCTTGAAAAGAGTTCTAAAGAAGCGAGCGAATATGGTCAAAAGAAACTTGCTCAAGTAAAAGAAGCTATGGGTATAAATTATTTTGATGATAGGAATTTAATTCTTAATCTTCAAGCAAAATATGAAAAGTAGAATAAAAATCGAAAAGTAGATTGTTAAAAAAAGTGTAAGTTTTCTTGCACTTTTTTATTACTATGTTATAGTGAAAAAATAGTCATGAACGAATCTATATTTATTTGATTAGATAAATATAGATAAAAAGGAGTATTTAGAGAAATGAACAAAACTAAAAAGAAAAAATTAGGGTTAATACCTAAGCTTTTGATAGCGATTGCCCTAGGTACTATGGCAGGTTTATATCTACCAGAATGGTTTGTAAGAATAGCGGTAACATTCTCATCCATTTTTGGTGCTTTTTTAAACTTTGTTATACCACTTATGATTATCGCTTTTGCAACTAAGGGAATTGCAGATCTTGGAGAAGGGTTTCGTGTCATAATAGTGATAGAGGCAAATAGTTATGTAAATACAAGGAATTCAAGACTTCTACCAAAGTTTAAAACTCAAAAAATAAATAATTGGTGTGCTGCTTAGAGTATCCATTTTAATAATGGATATTGTAAATAGCATACCAATAAAACTAAGAATTCTTTAAAGAGTCTTATTTTGTGATGAAAATTTAATATGTAAATCTCAGACGATAGAAAGCAATAATTCTATCGTCTTTTTAGTACCATAAATAGTGTAAGAAAGGAAGTAATTCCTATCTTGCACTATTTTTGTATAATGAAGAAGTAGTATGACGAGGGTCTTTTAGGGTTAAAACATCCGACATAAAAACTGTCAACTACCTTTTCATTATTCATATTCGATTAAGCAGGTAGGGCAAAACGTCCGTGTCACGAGCTAAAATGAGTGTAATGGTGGTGTAAATGTCAAGTGAAAAATGGTCCACTTATAGTAAAAATATAAGTTATTAATTCATTTACCTTTCCCCATCACTGTTACTAGAAATTACATCTTCCACTATCAATTCATCAGCATCTAAAGAATACTTTTTCAAAACCTTAATTATCTGATCTAAATCTTTATCTTTATATTTTTCAATTAATTCTATGAATTTTTTTGGATTTTTGGTAAAATACTTATCAAGGCATATTTTCTAATTATCTTTACACTACCTTCTACATGTCCCTTCTCATTACCAGAAAAACAATTAGTTACATTAATCGAAAAGCCATAGTAGTTTGCAAATTCAAGAAGTCTATAATTAAGTTTCTTCTCATTTTTACCAATGAATTTACTAACAACATTTTTCATATTATCATAGACTATTTCCTTATACATACCACCAATCATTCAAAAAACCTCACTTGAGAATCAAAAAACACATCTTTATTTTGACTTTTGTACAGATAAGCCCATCTAAAATTTGTGCAGGTGAGCTCATAACAGCCAAATTTAATTTTTCTAATTTACCATCAATTAAAAGTTTAACTTCTCCAAAATCATATTCTAATCTATCAGCAAAGTCATATTGTTGTTTTATGAAACATTCTTTTGTCTTATTTCTTTTCTTTCTAACATATGCTGCAATAGATGGATATGATATATCATAACCTTTATCTAAGATCATCTTATGAATTTGAACAGCACTTAAACTTTGTTTATGATTTCTAAGTCTTATTATTGCATGCTTATCCATTAAATTAATCACCTCACATACCTCCGTATTTTTATTTTACATATGGAGGATAAACTAAAACAAGTGGACCATTTTTCGATTAGAATTAATCGATTTTTGGACCACTTTTAGTTTATCATTTACAATTGTAAAGATTGTACAAATAAATCTTTTTGTATTCGATGTTCAGGCGTTGCACACAGTGAATCTGGTAATTATCTCAAATCTTATGCTTTTGCATGTCAAATGGCAGAAGTTAGACATTACAAATATAAGCAAAGAGAGGAGGATTTTTAGAATGAGAGTTAATGAGAATAAACAAGTTTTTACCAAACCTGTTGTTCATCAAGGAGAAAGCAAAGTTATACATGTAGTATGTAAATCAGCTAATTGTAGTGGAAGTTCTACTAATATTTCAATCAATAAACTTGATGAAGTGACAAAATCTAAAGTTGCATAGTTTATTGATAAATAGGTCATCTTATAATTTTAATTTCGAAAAGTCGTTTCCAATATCTTGATAGTTGGAAACGACTTTTTTAGTGACAAGATTTTAAATATAATTTTATAAAAATAAAAATTTATTTTTTATGGTGAGGGGAGAGAAATCACGAATAAATCTAATTCTCCATAATAAAAATATAAAGTGAATGATACTTGGAAAGTCAGGATTCTAAAATAGGAAATAAAATTTTAGAATCTCGGCTTAAACTTTTCATTTATTTCAAATTTATATTTTCAAGAGCGAACGAAGTGAGTTTATATACCATTGATAATTACAAAGGACTGATTTTAAATCAGTATCTTTATTGCTCCACGCAAGGGTAAAAGCTCTGCAGGAGGCAAGACACCTAAAAGGTGTATAATTGCGCCCTTAGAAAATCTAAGGGAAATTGATTAGTGAAAGGAAGTGAGAAAATAGCAGAAAGTTTTCACTTTTATATCTCCATGATTAGTAGGGGAAAAGGAAAAAGTGCCGTAGCAAGTGCAGCATATATCTCTTGTAAAAAACTAAAAAATAAATGGGATGGTATTACACATGATTACCATAATAAAAAAGGACTACTCCATGAAAAAATATATCTACCAGAAAATGCAAAAGAAGAATTTAAAGATAGAAACACATTATGGAATAGTGTTGAACTAAATGAAAAAGCAATCAACGCACAACTTGCAAGAAATTTTATTATTGCTCACCTAAAAGAGTTAAGCGTTGATGAAAATATAAAAATGATGGAAGAATATATCAAAGAAAATTTTATACAAAAAGGAATGATTGCTGACTAATGTATTCATGATGAAAGTGATGAAAAATCATAATATCCATGCACATATTATGACAACTGTTCGACCATTAAATCCAGAAAGTGATTAAAGATTTTTCTTACACTATTTCTACAAAACAAATGAGAGTACCAAATTTTGGAATAATAGATATTGGAAATGCTAAATATAGGTATTTAACAGAAAGAGAATGTTTAAGACTCATGGGTTTTGATGATAGTGATATAGACAAACTAGAGGGAGTACATCCAAGAAGAAAAAATTGCACCTCAAGTAAACTATATAAGCAGGCCGGCAATTCTATTGTGGTTGATATTTTAATGGCGATTATTAAAGTGTTAATGTAGATTAGTGTAAATAATATTCTAAAAATGATATAATAACTACAAACAGATTTTTTATATACTAGTAGAATCTGTATGCTATTTTATAGGAAGGGAATAAAATGAAGAAAATATTTTTTAGAATCTTTTCAATAGTTATTATTTTAGTAGTTTTAGTTTTTATTCTTAGAATATATAATGACCATAAGTATAAAGATATCAATACTTTTAAATTTCCTGAATATTATAAGGATGTTACTAATATAAGTTTATATCCTACAGATATTGATGGAGTTGATGTAATTTATGTAGATGAGGGTAGGATGCAAGGCTTTAGATTTGTACCTAAGGAAAAATCACATAAGGGTCTTGTAATTTGTTTTGGAGGTTCTGAGGGAAGTCCAAATTTTGAAACTGCCAAAAGATTGGCTGAAGAGGGATATGAAACCTTTGCACTGTTTATGTTTGGTATGAAAAACCAAGAACAAACTCTGACAAAAATTCCCTTAGAACAATTTGAAGACGTTATCAATTATATAAATGAAAATATCAAAGACAATAAACCGATAAGTGTTTTGGGAGCGTCAAAAGGTGCAGAATATGTCCTTAATTTGGCTAGCAAATATCCTGAAATAGATAATCTGATTTTAATGGCACCTTCATCTTATAATTTTGCTGGCTTAGATTTTAATGACTATGGTTCATCATGGTCATATAAAGGCAAGGAACTTCCATATATAGATATTAAAAAATCATCATTTAACTCATTTTTAAAAAATATTATTGCTCCGTCTATTATTGAAAGTCCGATTAGCTATAAAGAAACTTATAACAGTGCAATAAAAGAAGACTCATCAAGCCAAGAAAAATTAATACCAGTCAAAAATATTAAGGCAAATATATTGATGATTGTAGGCGAGGATGATTTGATGTGGGATAGCCTTGCTATGGCAAATAAAATAAAAGAACAAAACTCTAAGGCAAAGATTTATTCATATAAAGGGGCAGGGCATATATTTGCTGGCAATGGTGTTTTAAATTTAGGAAAAATTAGAATTGCAACAGGTGGAACAGCTGAAAACAATGATAAAGCAGAAAGTGAATCAAGAAAAACTATTGATGTTTTCTTAAAAGAAAACCATAAATAGAAAATTACTTGGGTATTTAAGGACGGTAGAAAATTAAAATCTATCGTCTTTTTTTGTTGATCTAAAAAGGAGGTAGGAAATGCAAGTAAATGATTTTAAGAATATACAAGAATCTATAAAGTATGAAGTTTTGCAAGATGAAAAAGAATATTTAAATCTCTTAAAAGTTATAGGCAATAATCAGAAATATGATTTTTCAAGCCAATTAAGTATATACAACAAAGAACCTGAAGCTAGAGCTTGTGCGACTTTTGATATGTGGAAAAAATATTTTGGCAGAATTGTTATGAGAGGAGAGAAGGGTATTCCAATTTTAGTTGGAAGTGATATAAACAAAAAAGTTTCATATATTTTTGATATTAGTCAGACCACATCAATGGATAGGAATATTAATGAGGTTAGCTTATGGCAGTTTGACCACGAAAACCATAACGGGGCTTTAAAAGAAATAATAAGAGATTTTTCATTTGAAGCTAGTGATTCACTTAATGAAAATATATTTTCTTTAAGCCGAATTTATGGAGATTAATATATTAATTTGGCTCTTGCTGATTTGAGAATAGATATAGAGGATAGACTGAGTTTTGAAAAGTTTATGAGAGAATCAATATCTTATGCAGTAGCTAATAGGTTTAATACAGTCTATCATATAGATATAGAAAATTTAAAAAACAATTTTTCTAGGATAAATACAATTTCTTTAGAACAGATAGGTCTTGTAATATCAAGGGTTAGTGAAGATATTATAGATAGCACAATAGAAAAATCTAAGGAAATAGATGAGCTTAAGCTGCTGACAGAAAGGGCCGCTGCCGACTATGATAGAGATATAGAAAATATAAATGAAGATAGAGGAGGTCAAAATGATTTATATAGACGAGATGATAGGTCAAGAAGTAGAGATGGACGAGTTTTCACAGATGGAACGGACAGAAGAAATAGCGATGAAGATCGAAGAGAAAACCTTGGACATGATGGAGAAAGATCTGGAATTTATGGAGAAATTTCCGAATCCAACATACGCAGTTCTAAGACTGTCTTACCTGGTAGGGAGCGAGGACATGGAGAACTGGAAGAAACTTCAGAAAATGTACGAGGAGAAAACACTTTTGAACAACCTGAAGGAAATTCAGACTCAGGCAGTGGACTATATCAAGACAGAGAAAGTCAAGATGATGAAAGCGCAAGGATTGACAGAGAAGATGATGAGAGAGAATCCAGAGGAATACCAAGGATA
Organism: Anaerococcus faecalis; assembly: GCF_013371425.1. Classification (NCBI taxonomy): domain Bacteria; kingdom Bacillati; phylum Bacillota; class Tissierellia; order Tissierellales; family Peptoniphilaceae; genus Anaerococcus; species Anaerococcus faecalis. The sequence goes on along the minus strand of NZ_JABVBA010000004.1, from coordinate 30,509 downwards.
GATGAACAACTTAATGGCAACAGTGAAGAGAATGGCAATCAAGGAATACGTGGAAGCTTAGAAAATGAAATAAGCCAAGAAAAGGAAGCTGATGAAGCTTCTTTTTTTGATGACAAAAACACTGAAAATAGAAAAGATTATTGGATACACCTATCAACTGATAAAAAGGGTTTGACCTATAATAAATACTTTGTAGATAATCCTCAAATGGTATTAGGGGATATGAAAGAAGTATCTGGTAGATTTGGAAATACTATTACTTGTGATGAAAAAGAAGACGAAAATCTAAAAGATTTAATGGATCTTGCAAGTAAGGAAATATCTTCAAATTCAAAATATGAAGAGGTCGAACTATTGGAAGATGAAGAATTAAGTCTTCCAGCAACAGACGATGTTAAGAATTTTTCTTACACTATTATTGATGAAGAGGTCTACCTAAGAGAAAACTCAGTCTTAATCAAGCAGAATATATCAGATAAAAATAAAGAAAAGATAAAAGATTATCTTGATGTAATGAATGCTTTAAAAGATGTAATAGAAAAACAAAAGGACGATTTTTCTGATGAAGAAATAAAAGAGTCACAAGCAAAGTTAAATGAAGTATATGATAATTTTTCAAAGAAACATGGCTTTATTAACTCCTTATCAAACACTAGAGCCTTAAAGGAAGACTCAAACTTTCCTTTGGTATCATCAATAGAAATACTTGATGATGAGGATAATTTCAAAGCTAAGAGTGATATATTCTCAAAAAGAACAATAACAAAGGCAAAAGTAGTAGACCACGTAGATACTTCCCTTGAAGCTTTGGTTTTATCAGTTTCACAAAAAGGATATGTAGACTTTGAATATATGGAATCTATCACAAATAAAGATAGGGACACCTTGATTGGTGAGCTTGAGGGCGAGATATTTTTAGATATTAAGGATACAGACCTAATAAATAACAGAATGCCCTTTGAGAACTTTGACAATGACGATCCATTTCATTTTTCATATGTATCGGCTGATGAATATTTAAGTGGTAATATCAGAGAAAAAATTGGCTACCTCAATTCATATATCGGCGAAATTGAAAATGTAATAGATTTAGCACCTTCTGAAAAGAAAGACACATTATTAAACGAGTTAGGCAAACTCAAATATCAAAGAGAAAAATTACAAGAAGTTATGCCTGAAGAACTCACTGCTTCTGACATAAATGTAAGGTTAGGAGCAACATGGATACCTCAAAAAGATATAGAAGACTTTACTTTTAATCTTTTAAAAACACCAGGTTATGATAGGTGGAATATAAATATTAGGTTCTCACCACATACAAGTGAATGGAATATTGAAGGTAAAAGTGTTGACTCAACTAATGACCTTGCTAACATGACTTATGGTACAAGTAGAGTAAATGCCTATAAGCTAATTGAAAATGCCCTTAATCTAAAAGATACAAAGGTATTTGACCAAGTAATAAATGATGATGGTTCTAAGACTTCTGTATTAAACAAAAAAGAAACTATGCTTGCAAGTCAAAAGCAAGAACTGATTAAAGAAGAATTTAAGAATTGGATATTTGAAGATCCTGATAGAAGATATAGGCTAGAAAAGATTTATAATGAAAAATTCAATTCAATTAGAAATAGAGAATTTGATGGTTCTAACTTAACTTTTGATGGAATGAATACTGAAATCAGACTACGAGAACATCAGAAAAACGCCATAGCAAGGACTCTTTATGGTGGAAATACACTACTTGCCCATGTAGTAGGAGCAGGAAAAACTTTTGAAATGGTAGCTTCTGCTATGGAATCTAAAAAGTTAGGACTTGCAAGTAAGTCATTATTTGTAGTTCCTAACCATCTAACTACTCAAATTGGTAGAGAGTTTATGCAGTTATATCCGTCAGCAAACATTATGGTGGCCGATAAAAAAGACTTTCAACCCAAAAATAGGAAAAGATTTATTGGTAGGATTGCAACGGGAGAATATGACGCAGTCATCATAGGACACTCTCAATTTGAAAAAATACCAATGTCTAAGGAATACCAGGTAAGGCATATACAAGACCAAATAGATGATATAGTTTCCTTTATTGATGAGAATAAAAGAAATAGAGGAGAAAATTTCACAGTAAAACAACTGGAAAAGACAAAGAAGAAACTCCTGGTAAGACTTGAAAAACTAAATGATGATTTTAAAAAGGATGATGTAATAACCTTTGAAGAACTAGGAGTAGATAAGTTATTTATAGACGAAGCTCATAATTACAAAAACTTATTCTTGCATACCAAGATGAGAAATGTTGCGGGTATCGGTCAGAGTGAAGCCTTTAAGTCTTCAGATATGTATATGAAATGTAGGTATATGGATGAAATGACAAATGGCAAGGGAGTTGTATTTGCTACTGGTACACCAATATCAAATTCAATGACAGAGCTTTACACCATGCAAAGATACCTTCAATATGACGATTTAAAGGCAAGAGGATTAGAACATTTTGACGCTTGGGCTTCTACTTTTGGAGAAACAGAAAACACCTTTGAATTATCTCCAGAAGGCACAGGATATAGGCAAAAGACAAGATTTTCAAAGTTTTATAACTTGCCAGAGTTGATGAGCATGTTTAAAGAAGTAGCAGATATAAAGACTTCAGATATGTTAAATTTGCCAGTGCCAGAAGCAAATTTTGAAGTTATTAAAACAAAACCTACTGAGGAACAAAAAGAAATATTAGAAGCTATTTCAGAAAGAGCGGACGCAGTTAGAAATAACCAAGTAGAACCAACAGAAGATAATATGCTAAAGATTACAAATGATGGTAAAAAACTTGCCCTAGACCAAAGATTAATAAACCCACTACTTCCAGATGATCCTAATTCAAAGGTAAATGTATGCGTTAAAAATATCTTTTCAATCTGGGATAAGACAAAAGAAAGCTCATCAACCCAGTTAGTATTTTCAGATATGTCTACACCAAAAGGAGATGGTGAATTTAATATCTATGATGATATTAGAAACAAGCTAGTGAATATGGGAATACCAAAAGATGAAATAGCCTTTATCCACGAAGCAGATACAGACAAACAAAAAGATGAATTGTTCTCTAAGGTAAGAAGAGGAGAAGTAAGAGTATTATTAGGATCTACTCAAAAAATGGGAGCAGGTACTAATGTACAAAATAAATTAATAGCCTTACATGATTTAGACGTCCCTTGGAGACCGTCTGATTTGGAGCAGTTCCAAGTGGGACAAGTAAAAAAACAAGGACTATCTCAATAAATACTAACGCAAGCACAAGTATAAAATAGGCTAAAGTGACTTATCAGCCTATTTATGATATAATATATCTTAACAATAAAACGGATAAGGGGTAATAATATGGCAATTTCTTATAAACCATTATGGCACTTATTGGTAGAAAGAGAAATGAACAAAGAAGACTTAAAGAGAGCTGCAAACATAACAAGTAACATAGTTTCAAGAATGAGCAAAAACTCTTATGTGAACTTAGAGTCACTAGAAAAGATTTGCTTGGCATTGGATTGCAGAATTGAAGATGTTATAGAAATTCATAGAAATGAGGTGGAATAAAATTGGGAAATCTATCACAAATCAGAAGAGCTGAAATGCTTGAATACCTAAATCATCTAAAAGAAATTCATACAGATGATGAGAGTAGGATTGCACTTGGAAAGATTGAAACAGCATTAACTGAGAAAAAATATGGATTAGTTTGGGAAGAACACGAAGAAGAAGTCGATAAAAAGCTCGTTCACAACATACCAGTGTTTAGAGAAATAGAAGATAAAAAAATAATTGGAGATAATACCTCTGATTTTAATTTTATTTTAGAGGGGGATAATCTACATTCCCTTAAATTATTAAAAAAGACTCACATGGGCAAAATTGATGTTATCTATATTGATCCACCTTATAATACAAAAAATAAAGAATTTATTTATAACGATACAAGAATTGGAGAAGATGACACATATAGGCATTCTAAATGGATCTCATTTATGAGTGAAAGACTTGTTATTGCAAAAGAGTTGTTATCTGATGAGGGAGTTATTTTTATTTCCATTGATGATAATGAGCAAGGACAACTCAAGCTATTGTGTGACCAAATTTTTGGAGAGAAAAATTTTATTGCTAATATAATTAGGAATACAAACTCATCAAAAAATCAGAGTCTTTATGTTTCTGTAAGTCATGAATACTGTTTAATATATTCTAAAGACTATGAAAAGCTTCAAGTTAGACACAAAGATAATAAATGGGAAACAGAAAAAAATAATATAGATGAATATGAGAAAAAAGTAAAACAATTACAAAAACTAGGCTTATCACATGATGAAATTACGGAAGAACTAAAAGAATTAACTAAATATCCAAGATTTATAGATTTTACAAATTATTGGTATTTTGATGATAGGGGACTATACAGAAAAGGAGATTTAGGGGGAGTAAAAAATGGAAATAAGACTCCCATTATAAATCCTTTAACAAATGAGGAAGATCCAGTTCCACCAGGAGGGTTCAGATATAATAGTGAGAAATTAAATGAGCTAATAGCAGAAAATAGAATTCATTTTCATACAGATGGAAGCTTACCTACAATAAAAAGATATTTATCAGAGAATAGAAATCAAAGACCAAAGTCTATAATGAGTGATGACCAAAGACCAGACTACACTTTATTAAAAAATATGGATATAGAATTTGATAACCCTAAACAAATGGCTTTTATGAAAAGAATATTAAGTATCTTTGATAATAATAGCTTATATCTTGATTTTTTTGCTGGCAGCGGAACAACGGGGCATGCAGTGATAGAATTAAATCATGAAGATGATGGAAAAAGAAAATTTATACTTTGCACTAATAATGAAAATGGGATAGCAGAAGATGTCTGTTACAAAAGAATTAAAAAAGTTATTAGGGGATATAAGTACACAAGTAGAAAAAAAGAAATAGAGGTAGAAGAACTTCCTAGTAATCTTAAATACTATAAAACAGAATTCATACCAAAACTTTCAGAAGATGAAGAAATTCTATCTTCTAAACTTCTTGATTATATCAAAGAAATGGTCGAGCTTGAAAATATGTGTGAGATTGATGGGAATAGTAGGAGAATCATTTTGTCTGATGAAGATTTAAATATAGCACTTTCTGAAATGGAAGGAAGTGGTGTTTTATATATTCCATCATTCATCTTACTAACCAATGAAATCAAGGATAGTATCGAAGAAAGGAAACTTGAAGTTGTTACTATCCCAGATTATTATTTCACAGAAGAATTAAGAGAGGTGAACGAATTATGATGTTAGATTTATTTGATTTTCAAACAGACGCCAAAAACTATCTTTTGGATAAAACAACAGATCCAAATGCAAAAAGAAAAATCATTGTAAAAAGTCCGACCGGGTCTGGCAAAACAATAATTCTACTTTCTTATATCTATGATTATCTTCTATGGCAGGACCCTAATAAGGTATTTATCTGGCTTACTCCAGGCAAGGGAGATTTAGAGGAACAGTCAAAGGAAAAAATGGACGACTTTATTCCTCATGCAAAATCTGCTAATATACATGATGCCTTACTTCAAGGTTTCAAGGGTGGTTATACCTATTTTATAAACTGGGAAATGATAACTAATAAAAAGAATAATGCACTTAAAGATGGTGAGAAGAAAAATCTTTTTGAAAGAATTGCAGAAGCACATAGGGAACAACTTTCTTTTATCACAATTATTGACGAGGAGCATTTGAATAACACATCAAAAGCAGATGATATTTTGTATGCCCTTGATTCTGATAGAGAAATACGAGTATCGGCAACAACTGTTAAAAATCCGATGGCAGAATTTTATGAAATACCAGAAGAAGAGGTAATAAATTCTGGTCTTATAACAAAGGCACTTTATATTAATCCTGGTATTGAAGCAGACGAGATGGACGACCTTGAAAGTGAAACTATTTATCTAATACAAAAGGCAGATGAAAAGAGAAAAGAAATCAAAGCTGAGTATGAGAAAATAGGAGAAAAAATCAATCCTCTAGTTATTATCCAATTTCCAGATACGAGTGAGTCCTTAGTTACTTTTGTAGAAGAACATTTAACAAATATGGGTTACACCTATAAAAATAAAATGCTTGCTAAATGGTTAAGTGAGGAAAAAATAAATACACTTGATGTTACAGATGAAGACTCCAAATCAAACTTCTTGATTATGAAACAAGCTATATCAACTGGTTGGGATTGTCCGAGAGCAAAGATACTTGTTAAACTTCGTGAAAATATGACAGAAACCTTTGAAACGCAAACAATAGGACGCATAAGGAGAATGCCAAGAGCAAGGCACTATGACAATGACTTATTAGATTTTTGCTTCCTCTATACATTCGATGAAAAGTACAAAGAATCTGTTATACAAGGTGGAAACGCCTATGAAGTTAAGAGGTTATTTTTAAAAGACAAGTGCAAAGATTTTGAACTTGTAAAAGAATATAGAAATAAAGACTATCAGTTTGTAGATGAAGTATTAGTTCGAGATAGAGCTTATGACTATTTTAAAGAAAAATATAAACTAACCAACATTAAAAAGGATAATGAAAAGTTATTAGAGTCTTATGGCTTTATAATGGGAACAAAAGTTATATCTACCTTTAGGACTGGTAAGTTTATAAAACTCAAAGATATTGTTGATGAAAAGCAAGGTGAAAATAGAGAGATAGCCTATGAAGTATCAACTCACGATCATGGAATTGATTGTTTGCACGCAGTTGATATGATAAAAAAAGTTACTGGTGTACCATCTAACAAAATGAGGGCAATTCTTCAACATCTTTTCCATAAAAATATACCATCAAGCAAGAAGTTGTTAAATCTTTCTAATCGTGAGTGGTACGCTTTTATGATTAATAATGCTTATAAACTTAGAGATGACTTTTTAGATTTAGCTGCAATTTCTAATGCAAGACAAATGCAAATCTTGGATAAGAAAACTGAAAAATGGAAAATGCCTTTAGAAGATTTCTATAAGTATCTTCCGTATGAAACAGAAGTAGTCGAGTATGAGAAAAATGCTTATAAAGAATACAACACATCTATGACAACATCTCAATTTAGATCAACTTCAGAACAACTCTTAGAAAACTATCTTGAAAGTAGAGATGATGTAGATTGGTACTATAAAAATGGAGATACAGGGCAACAATATCTATCAGTTATTTACGGTAATAATCTAAGCAAAGAATATCTTTTTTATCCAGACTATATAATCAAAAAGAAAAATGGAGAAGTATGGATAATTGAAACTAAGGGTGGAGAAAGAAAAGGTGTAAGTAAAAATATTGATAAGCAGATCGAAAATAAATTCTATGCTTTTAAGGATTATGCTGATAGGCGTAAAATAAATTGGGGGTTTGTTAGAGATAAAGATACAAGACTTTATATTAATAACACAGACTACACAGAAGAAATGAATAATGAAAATTGGAAAAGACTAGAAGACTTATTCTAAGGAGATAAAATATTGATAGAAAGTAGACCTAAGTTTGATAAAATCACTTCGTTTGATGAGTTTAATAAATACTATTGGTATCGTGAAGAACTTTCACAGATATGCAAGTTATTAGGATTAGAATATAGAGGTACAAAACAAGAACTCACTTATATTATTGAGCAGTACTTTAAGGGTGATTTGATTAAAAAGTCATCAATAAAAAATGAAAAGAAACAAGTAGAAACTATTACCTTAGATACTTCATTACTTGAATGCGGGTTCTCCTTTAACACACATTTCAGAGAGTATTTCTCAATTTTAACAGATGTTTCGCCATTTAAATTTACTGCTGATATGGCTACTGCTTGGAGAAAAGTAAAAAGAGAAAATGATTTGAGTTTTACAATTCAAGATATGCTCAAAGTTTATTATGGAAAATCAGATTATGCTAAGTATGATAATTCGGTTTGTCAATGGAATCAATTTTTAAAGGATTTTTGTGCAGACGAAAATAGTTGTAACTACTCTAATAAAATACAAGTAGCTGCAATTCTTTGGAAAGAAGTCAGAGATTCAAAAAACAAAAAAGTTTATTCACGAGAACTTATAAAAAAATATGAGGATAAAATAGAAGACTATCACAAGTAAACAGAAACTATTTTTTTGAATGAAAAAAATTAATACAGATAGATGTTAGGCGATAGAAATTAAAAAACTCTATCGTCTTTTTTTATATTCAAAATTAGGAAATTAAGGGGGTTGAAAAAACTTTTTGTTGGTGGTATTATTAAATTGGCAAGCACACATAAGTACACTTCTGGAACAGGAGGTGCATTATAAATATTATTATAAATACCGATTCTAGTAAGCCAATTTATGAGCAAATCGAAAATCAGATAAAAAAACAAATTATGAATGAAGATTTGAAAACTGGAGATTCTATACCATCTATGAGAGTATTAGCTAGAAATCTTAAGGTAGCTGTAATTACAGTTCAAAAGGCTTATGAAAATTTACAAAAAGATGGATTTATTGAAACTATTCATGGCAAAGGCAGTTTTATATCAGCAAGAAATATTGAATTACAAAAAATAGAAACATATAAAGAAGTGGAAGATTTAGCAAAGAAAATTGTCAAGAAAATACAATCAAGTTCAATTTCAATAGAGGATTTGATAGATTTAATAAAAAAGATATATGAGGAGGGGCAATGATGGATTCATATGAAAATGAATTAGCATTAAAGGTATCTGGATTAAATAAAAAGAGTAAAACAAATGATTTTTCTTTGAAAAATATAAATATTGAAGTACCTTATGGATCTATTGTAGGAAATATAGGAAGAAATGGAGCAGGAAAAAGTACTACTATTTCTTGTATACTTGGAATGTTTCAAAAAGATGAGGGAAAAGTAGAGATATTTGGTACTGAATATTGTAATCAAATAGATATTAAAAAACACATAGGTGTTGTTTTAGATGACCCTAACTATTCATTATTATTAACACCTAATGAGATAAATGAGGTAATGAAATTTAATTATAGTAATTGGGAAGAAGATAGTTTTAAAAATTATTTGAATAGATTTAATTTACCAATAGACAAGAAGACTAAACAATTTTCATTTGGAATGAAGAAAAAGTTATCGTTGGCTATAGCATTGTCTCACGAAACAAAACTTCTCATATTAGATGAAATTACTTCAGGGTTAGATCCAGTAAGTAGAGATGAAATTTTATGTATATTGTTAGAATTCATAGAAAATCCAGAACACTCGGTATATATATCATCACACATTACAACAGATTTGGAAAAAATAGCTGACTATATAGTTTTCATGGATGATGGTAGGGTTGTGTTAAGTGAAGAAAAGGACGAATTATTATATAACTATGGGATACTTCGATGTACTGATACAGAACTAGAAAAAGTGGAAAAAACGGACATAATCTCATACAGGAAGGAACTTGGAAGGGTAGATATTTTAGTAAAAGATATATCGAAGATAAAGAATAAGTATAAAGAATTTGTTTTGAATAAACCAAATTTTGATGAAATGTTATTAATATTAACAGGGAAGGAGGACTAATATATGAAAGGTTTATTGTTAGAAATATATTATAAAAACATTAAAAACATTTTTATAATGAATGCATTTTTAATTTTAGCATGGATTCTAATAAATTTATTTGCTGACATACAAATGGTTGTTTTTGCGTATTTTGCAGTAGTAATCTTCGCTAACAGTTTGTTGATCCTTTTATCTCAAAGAAAAGATTATGATTTAAAATTATATAAATATGAATTCATGCTACCAATAAAAAGTAAAAATATAATACTATCAAAATATATAAGTCAAGTAGTTATTATTCTCTTTTCTATATTGATGTTGATTATTTTGAATTATATATCAATTTATCTAGGTAAGCATTATTTTGATTATGGATCTTCAGACTTAATAACTTTGTTAAATGTTCTATTAGGTCTTATTTTGCAATTAATATCAATCTTCTACTTAGCCATGTACTTTATTGATTTAGAGAAAGGTGATTTGTGGATGGTTTTAGGCTTGATTGGGTCTATAATGCTAGTATCAATAGAAATATTTACATTAAATAGGCTTGGATTTTCTAAGTCAGGTGGAAATGTTGCACTTTGTGTAATATATTCGGTAATATTTTTATTGTCTTTTGCATTGAACTCAAAAAAAATGGAGAATCTAAAATTAGATATTTAGGATGAATGATGATATATCTGTATTAGATATAGAATTAACAAGTATAATAAGTGATTATATTAAGATTCAGAGTTTCTGAAACTAAAATATGGTCTTGTGGTAAGGATATAAAAACTTATTAAATTAGAAAAATGTTAAAACATTAAATGATGAATATCCTAGGCGATAGAAAATAAAAACTCTATCGTCTTTTTTTATTACAAGAAAGGAGTTATGTATGAAAAAATTAGATCAAATAAGACAAGAGTCAAAAGAAATAAAAGATAAAATAGACGATACAGAACAGAGATTAAGGCAACTAAAAAATCAAGAAAAGAAGATATTAAAACAAGACATATTGAAAAAAAGAAAAGAAAGAACACATAGGCTTATAACAAGAGGAGCAATCTTAGAAAGCCTTATAGAAAATGCAGAAGAACTAACAGATAAAGAAATAAAAATCCTACTAGAAGAAGCAACAAAGACAAAAGAATTTAAAGAAACACTAAAAATAATCAGAGAAAATTAAGAAAAAATAAAGGGGTTTGTAAATAATCAAATCTCCCTTAGATTTCTAAGGGCGCAATTATACACCCTAAAGGGTGCTTGCGTCCTGCGGAGCCAAACCCTTGCAGGGAGCAATAACCATTCGCTTTTTAAAAGTCAAGGGTAAATAAACTCGCTAAGGCTCGCCCTTGACTTTTAAAATTTGAAATGAAAGTAACAATTAAGCCGACATACTGAAACAACAAAAAATAATTCAGTAGTCGGCTTTTTACATTCTATCATTTCAAAACGCTCATTCACAAAGAGGATATAAAAAATCTATTAAGCCTCCACCTAAAACAACAAAAAAGAAAGGAAGTGATAAAAATGGCAGACAGTTTTCATTTTTCAGTAAACATAATATCAAGAGGAAAAGGCAAAAGTGCAGTAGCAAGTGCAGCATATATAAGTGGAGAAAAAATAAAAAATGAATGGGACGGAGTAACCCATGACTATACAAGAAAAGAAAAAGTATTAGTAAAAAATATAATATTGCCTGATCATATACCAAAAGAATTTAATGATAGGTCTACCTTATGGAATAAAGTAGAAATGGCAGAAAAAAATTCTAATGCACAACTAGCAAGACAATTCATAATAGGACTACCAAAAGAATTAACTTTAAGTAAAAATAAAAGCCTGGTCGAAAGATTTATAAAAGAAAATCTAACATCACAAGGAATGATAGTAGATTATGCAATTCATGATGAGAGTCAAGATAAAAATGGAAATATCCATTGTCATATAATGACCATAATGCGACCCATAAACGAAAAAGGAGAGTTCTTAGCTAAGTCAAAAAAAGAATATATCCTAGATGAAAAAGGAGAAAAAGTATTAAACAAAAATGGAAAACCTAAGACAAGAAAAGTAGAACTAACAACCTGGAACGATAAAGGCAATGTAGAAAAATGGAGAGAAAATTTTTCAGACCTTTGCAATGAATATCTAGCAAAAAACAAAATAGAAAAAAGAGTAGACCATAGGAGTTTTAAAAGACAAGGTATAAAACAAATACCTACAATACATTTAGGAGCAAGTGCTAGTGCAATGGAAAGAAAAGGAATAAGAACAGAAAAAGGAGATATAAATCGTGAAATAAAAAAACAAAATGAACTATTAAAAAACATAGGCAATGAAATAAAGAAAATAACATCTTGGTTAGCAGGCTTCAAAGAGAAGCTAAAAGAATCATACAAGGAATATAAAGACCAAAGTAAAAAGCAAATAGAAAATGAATCAGGACTCTTTAACCTCTATGAATATTTAAGCTTCTATCAAGAAATGCAAGAAAATAATAGAGCTGAATTATCATTTTATGGCAAAAGAAACAAGGCAATCTATGATCTAAAAAGATATGCGAGTGGAATAAATTATCTAAGAGAAAACAAAATAAAAACCATATCAGACCTACAAGGACATATAAACACCCTAAGAAGTAAAAACTCTGAAATATATAAGAACATAAAAGAAAACAGTCAAAAGATAGAAGACCTTAATAAATGTTTAGCCTATTCAAAGACTGTAAGAAAAACAAAAGCAACCTATCAAGAGTATGAAAGCAAGAAAATATTCAAAGAAAGCTTCTACAAGAATAATCAAAAGGAAATAGATCAACATATAAGGGCAAGAAACTTAATTGAAAAAATCAGTGGAAAGAAAAATTTAAGAGAAAAAGAATGGTTAGGAGAAATTAAAAACTTAGAAGATGAAATCAGTAAATTAAATACAGAGTCAGAAAAGATAAGGGAAAGGTACAAGGAAATAAATCATATTAAATATGCAGTAGAAGTAGTCAATAAAGAATATGGTATCGACCTATCAATAGAAATTGACAAGGCGATTAAGAGAGGAGAAAAAGAAAGTATCATAGAAAAGATAAAAGAGTATAAGAAAGATAGTGATAAGTTTAATAAAAAAAGACAAATGACTAAAGACTACTACAAAAATCAAGAAAGATAAGACCTGGTAAAAATATCTTATCCAAGCTATAATATGACCAAGAAAATAAAGGCAGATCTAGGAGGTAATAGAGATGAATAAAAGGCAAGAGCTAATAGATGAACTCATAAAAGCAGATCAAGATGGAACATACAAAACATATAAAAGCACAGAAGAAATAAAAGCGATGAACAATGAGGAAGTGCAGATTATATATTCCAACATGAAAAACTATCTATCAGATAAAAGAACACACACAAACTACTAAAGGTGGAAAAGCAAAATAAGAGCAGAAAAATAATAAAAGGTACAAATACCTAAGAAATATATAAAAACATCAAAATAAAGCATTCCACCACCAAGAACAATAAAATAAAAACAAGCAAAGGGAAGTATAGAAAAATTAAAGTATATACTTCCCTTTTTTTAATTCAAACAAAGGAGATAAAGCATGATAAACGAAGAAATAAGCAAAGAAGCAGGTCAAGCAGCACAAACCATAATAACATACACAATAAAAGCAGCAAAAGAATCAATCAACCTTGAAAAAGAAATAAGAAAAAAGATGAATAATACTTTAGAAAAAGCAAACGGAAACCTAAAAAGCCTTATGGGAGATGAAATGAAACTAAAAGACCTCTACAAAAAAGGGCAACTAGAAAATATAAGCATAGATCAAAGCGACCTCAAAGACTTAAAAAAAGAACTAAACAAACTTGGAGTAAGTTTCTCAGTAATGAAAAACAAAGAAACCCAAAACTATGAGATATTCTTCCAAGCCAAAGACATAAAAGTAATGGAATATGCCTTTAAACAAGTCATAGCCAAGGAAAATAAAAAAGAAAAAGAAAGTATTCTAAAGCAAATAAAGAAATACAAAGACCTATCCAAGAACAAGGATAAGACAAAAGAGAAAGTAAAAAGAAAAGTAAAAGAAAAAGTAAAACCAAGTAAAAAAGATATGACCAGAGAAATCTAAGGGAGTAACGAAAAGTTACACCCTTAAATAACCATAATAACAAGACTTCCGAAAATCGGAAATCAAGAATTTCGATTATCGAAAATCAAGAAAGGAGCAGATATGTCAACAAACAAAAGATATTATTGGATAAAGTTAAAAGAAGAATTCTTCACAGACAAAAGGATAAAAAGATTAAGGAGAATATCTGGAGGAGATACCTATACGATAATCTACCTCAAACTTCTACTACTGAGCCTAAAAGATGAGGGCAAACTCTATTATGACGGAGTAGAAAGTGATTTTATAAAAGAGTTAGCACTAACCATAGATGAAACAGACGATGATGTAATGGTTACAGTTAATTATTTAATCAATCAAGGCTTATTAGAAGTTGTAACAGAAAATGATGAATACTACCTAACTGAAATACCAAACTTAATCGGATCAGAAACGGCTTCTACAAGGCGTTCAAGAAAGTCTAGAGAATTAAAAATGTTGCAATGCAACACCAATGCAACACATAAGCAACAAAATTGCAACGGAGAGATAGAGATAGAGAAAGATATAGAGATAGATAAAGAGAGAGAGGGAGAGATAGAAAAAGATAAAAAGTCCACCCCCATCTTTTATGGAGAATACAAAAATGTAAGGTTAAGCCAAGAAGAATATAAAAACCTAAAAGACAAGCTGCAAGGACATACCGAAACAATGATTGAAAAGCTATCAAGATACATGGAAAGCAGTGGTAAGACCTATCAAAACCACTATGTGACAATCTTAAAGTGGTATGAAGAAGATAAAGAAAAACTAACACATAAAGGTTTAAATAAAAAAATGAACTATGATGTAGGAGAATCTTTATAGATAAAAAGAGGTGGAAAGGTATTATTAAAGACTTTAAGTCTAAAAAGGTATCAAAGTATGCCAGAGATAATAAAAATGTAAATATGACACTTAAAAGGCGATTAGAAAATTAAAAATCTAATCGCCTTTTTTTATTGCAACAAAAGGGAGAAATTTTATGGAATTAAAAAAGAAAAAACGAAGTGGAAAAATCAACTATGAAATAAAGCGTGTATATGTAGGTAAAAAGCCGATTGAAGAAGTATTTGAAGATATTATCGAGCATGTAGTCGAAAGAAACTTAGAAAAAGACAGAGAAAATAAACAAACGCAAGCGTAAGTATTGATTGACTAAACGGGAGTATTTTAGTATAATTAAATTATTGAGATAGTCCTGTTTAGGGAAAGGAGATTGAAATTGAGCAGGACTAAAAAATATGTAGCAGGACTTTATTGTAGACTATCAAAAGATGATGGAAACTCAGTTGAGAGTATGAGTATATGGTCACAAAAAGTAATGTTAAAACAATTTGCAGAAAGTAACAGTATCGCTATTTATGATTATTATGTAGATGATGGTTATTCGGGGACAAACTTTGAAAGACCATCATTTAAGAAGATGATTACTGATATTGAAAACGGAAAAATAAATTGTGTTATAACAAAAGACTTATCAAGGTTAGGAAGAAACTATCTTCAAAGTGGAGCGTATATCGAAATGTACTTTCCACAAAAGAACATAAGATATATCGCAGTAACTGATGGTATAGACACATTAAATAGCAATCAAAATGATATTATGCCATTTAAAAACATTCTCAATGAAATGTACGCAAAGGATACTTCCAAAAAAGTTAAGAGTGCAATTCAAAGCAGAATGAGAGAGGGAACATATATAGGCTCTAAAGCTCCATTTGGTTACCTAAAAGACCCTAATAATAAACGCAGATTAATCATAGATGAGAAAACTAAACCTATAATAGAACTCATTTATAAATTGTGTTTAGAGGGTAAGGGTACTCAACTTATTAGCCAGGAGTTGATGAAGAGAAAAATTCCAAGACCAAGTGCTTTTGTTGAAAACGCTGAAAAACTCTATGGACTAACTGAAGAAAATAAATATCAATGGTCACATAGAATGGTGTTAAATGTTTTACGAGATCCAGTTTATTGTGGAAATATGGCAAGAAATAAAAGACCTACCTTATCATTTAAGAACTCAAAAAGAATGTATATTCCTAAAAGCGACTATATTTATGCTAGAAATACCCACGAGGGAATAGTCAGCGAGGAAATATGGGAACAAGTTCAAACAATGGTTGATAAGAGGAAGTGCAACAATAAAAAGGGACTTTATTATGACAACATTTTTCAAGGACTTGTAAGATGTCCTAAATGTGGTTATGCATTGACACCAAAAACTGATTATAGGCTTAAAAAGAAAGAACTCATAGACTTTGTTCACTTTTCTTGCTCCACATATAAAAAATATGGAGTAAGTGCTTGTTCATCACACAGAATTGAAGCTAGGGATCTATATAATATTGTTCTTGAAGATATACAATATCATGGAAGTATGGCACTATCTGATAAAGAAGACTTTGTAGAAAAGATAATAGAAAAGATTGAAGTAGAAAAAATTGACGAGGGAAAAGAACTATCTAACAAGCTGGAGCTTAAAAAGAACCAATTAGCAGAATTAGACAGAAGCTATGAACAGTTATATGAAGATAGGTTAGAGGGAAATATAACCGAAAGAAACTTCAATCTAATGAATGTGAGCATATCTAAAAAACAAGACAAGTTAATCGAGGAAATCAAAGTCTTAGAGGGCGATATAGAAGTGTCTTTTGAAACTGAAGATAACTACAAGAAATTCATGAACAATATTAGCAAGTACGCTAAGATAAAATCGCTAAACAGATATATCCTAAATCAAATAATAGATAAGATATATGTCTATGACAAGGAAGAAATAGACGGTCAAATTAGCCAAAAGGTTGAAATTCACTACAAGTTTATAGGTAAATTAAATTGACCACTTCGGACTACTCACCAGACCTAGAGCAAAGAAGTGGTAGAATTGTTCGTCAGGGCAATGAAAATGATAAGGTAAATATCTTTAGATATGTAACAGAAAATACCTTTGATGCCTATTTGTGGCAGACAATAGAGAATAAGCAAAAATTCATTTCTCAAATTATGACAAGCAAGACACCTGTGCGTGTTGCAGAAGATGTTGATGAAGCAAGTCTATCTTATTCAGAAATTAAGGCTTTAGCTACTGGTAATCCTTTAATTAAAGAAAAAATGGATTTAGATAACGAAGTTACAAAATTAAAAATGCTGGAAGCAAACTATAAGTCTAATAAATACAAGCTTGAAGATAAGGTAAATAAAATTTATCCTCAAAGTATTTTAAAAACTGAAATGGAAATACAAGCAGTTAAAGAAGATATTGCAAATGTTGAGAAATTAGGAGAAGGAGATAGCAAATTTACTTCAATAAGTCTAGGGACAAATAAAATTTTAGATAAGAAAGAAGCTGGAGAGAAGCTATTAGAAGAAATAAAAAAGGTAAAGATAAATGATAGCAAGGTTATTGGTAAATATAGAAATTTAGACTTACAAGTTTCATATAACTTCATGACTAATACTCACACCTTTAAACTACTAGGAAAATCAGAATATTTCGGAGAGTTTTCAAACTCTACTGATGGTAATATAACAAGGCTTGATAATGCAATTGAAAAAATGCCTTCAAGACTTGAAAGATTAAATCAAAACCTTGAAAACTATAAAGAATCTTTAGAAAATGCCAAAGTAGAATTAACTAAACCATTTGAAAAAGCTGATGAGTTAAGGGATAAGACACTAAGACTAGCTGAGATTAATAAACTTTTAGATATGGGAGAAGTAGAAGAGTTAGAAAACCAATCACCATTATTAGAAGATTTAAAGAGGGCGATAGTTGATTATTCTAACTATGAGTTTTCAGAATCTAATAGCTATGAAGACTTCGACAAACTATACCCTGATTTAAGTCATATAGGACTTGCCTATACAGAAACACCTGATGGTAAGCACTCGATTCAATATGAGGTAAATTTGGAAGAAAAAACATGGACTCAGTATGTAGATAATGTAGCTATTAGAACAGAATCTTTTGTAGAGGAAGATATATCTAACTCACAAGCTATTAAAGATATGACCGAAGCCATAAAGATGTCTAGTTTTGATGATCTGGTATCAGTAGATGAAGAAGATTTAAAACGAGCTCTAGGACTAGAAATAGATGATGATGGAAACTTCTATGATCCACTTGCAAAAGATCTTGATAATGACGGAATACCAGATAGGTATGACAATGATTTTAAAGATAGTGATTACTTTGAATCAACTTATGATGTAGAGGATAATCTTCACGCAAGGGAAGAGAAACCATCAATATTGGGACAAATATCCAAATTCAAATCAGAAGAAGAAAAAGATAAAAATCAAGAAAAAAATGAAAAAGGACAAGAACGATAGAGGAGGGCGAAAGGCTCTCCTTATTTAGTACAAGGAGGAAATTATGGAATACAAAGATATTAGAGAAAATTTAAAAGAAATGATGAATAATAATTACAAGGACTTTATAAAAGCACTTGTAAGCATAGAAAAAGGTATTACTGACGAAAAGGCACTTGAAGAAGTCTATGTTTTATATATGAACAATGATACAACGGGACTACTAAGTGATGACTTTGACTATATGATTGATGACATGAAAGAACAAGGTAAGATTGTTGAAAATATTAGTGATATTGAAGAAAAAGACGATCTTATAAATCTCGTGGGTAATATAGCTGGAAAAGTAGAAAATCTTGGAAGAGAAAATGCTAATGGAGAAAAGTTCAAGGTAAGCAACTTAAAGATGTTTTAAAGGGAATTACTCACGAAATATCTAAAAACGCTCCTAGGGGAGAATTTGAGCGTTTAAACGAAAATGAAAATAAACAGGAAAGAACGAGAAGTCGTGGAATGAGCCGATAAATTGTAATTTCTCTTTAAAACGTTGTTGTGGTGGCGTTTCTGAGACGATTTCAGATTGATTGATGCATAGTTAATCATCTAAAGTTGCCAGAAATGTTGTGACAGCAACGTTTTTTTGTTCATAATTAATCTATAAATAACTGCAAATAAAAACTAAATGACAAGGAGATTAGGTTATGACAATCACAGGTACAACAGTTGTAAAAGGTGTTTTAGTGTTGATGAGTGTAGTGCTACTTATTTCTTTTTTTTCCGAGGGTTTTGTATTCAATGGCAACCAAAAGTCAATAATGATGTCTATTTTTTTATTAGCTTTGCCACTTTATCTTGATAAAGAAAAGAAGCAGAGAACCACTAAAAAAAGAACCTAGAAACAACGAGGGTCTTTTTAACGTGTTTAGAAGTTTTTTGGTGGTTGTTAGGGCGTAAGCCTTAACCGAGCGTAGCGAGCCTATCACTCGCTCTCTGAACGCAGTAAGCGAACAGTTAAGGTCATCTAACTTTAAGTAATCTGCTTAAACAGGTCTTTTCCTTGAAAAAAAGTTCTTGATCTTGAACTTGATTTTTTTTAATGCAGGCTTGCGCAGCAAGACGACCTTTAAGCTCTTAGTTCTTGAACTTAATCTTTTTTTATTTTGTGTGTTTCTCTGATTGTTTAAATCGGAACACAAATTTCTCTTTAAGTACTTTATATAATACTTTATTAATACTTTAAGTACTTAGGGAGGTTAGAATGCTTTTGTATCAATGTTTGTAGAGGTGTATCATAAGTAAAAAGTACACCTATCATAAGTAAAAAGTACACGAATGATAAGCAATTATTATGTTAATTATTGATTTTACTTATGATTTAGTTTATACTTATTAATATTAAGAAAGGAGTTCAGTTTATGGCAAACTATTTATTTAATAAAGACCGTAATTTTAACGATGATGTTGACGACCAAAGTTATTATTATGTCGTATCACATAACGATTTAATCACGAAAGCGAGCCATGATTTAACTGCAAGAGAACTGAAAATAATGGATTTTGTAATCTCTAAAATCAAACCTGATGACCGAGATTTTAACATTATTAATACTTCGCTTTATCAATTAGGGAAGTTGTTCGGATACAAAAGAAACGGGAAAAACTACTCTGATTTAGCTAAAGCCATCGGTACACTTCGAAAAAAAGAAGTTTTGATATTAGACGAACAAGAGCGAACCATTACGCAAACCGGGTGGGTTGAAAGTGCGAAATATCATGAGAATGGCCAAGTTGAGATTCGATTGTCTAGCGATCTGGCTCCCTATCTTCTGCAATTAAAGAGCGATTATACGCAATATCGTTTGTTTGATACAGTTCAACTCGACTCTAAATACTCGATACGCTTGTATAAATTGATGCGTGAAGCAAATAAAGACAAAGGTAAAACCTGTCCTACTTTACAGGCTAGTCCTAAAGAATTGATAAAAATGATGGGAGCACCTAAAAGCTATTCCTTTGGACAGTTCAATCAAAATGTTTTACAGCCTGCAATGGACGAAATCAATCTGAAAATCGACGATATGGACTTGGATATGCATAAAGGAACTCGTGGTAGAAAGGTCGTTCATCTCGAAATCTATAACCGTTTTTACCCACGAAAACCTAAATCTCATGATGAAACCATTGAGCCAGTACCAATGATTGACTGGACAGAAGACAAGAAAAACATATTACTTTGAAGAAAACGTCCAACTGAAATGTAAAGTGCAAAAATTACATATAGAGCTTTATTCTAAAAAGTAAACAGAAATGATATAATCAGTTACGTAAGGAGGTTTCAAGTATGTGCACTAGTATCGCAGTAGTAGATATTACTTTATCTCATTCATAATGAAAAAAATGGCAAGGAGAAGGTTATAATGAACCAGAAAAACCCAAAGGACACTCAAAATTTTATTACATCTAAAAATCATGTCAAAAATATACTAAAAAATACGAACATTACAGGACAGGACAAAATCATTGAGATTGGAGCAGGTAAAGGTCATTTCACTAGAGAATTGGACTTAATCAGTCAATCTGTTTTAGCGATTGAAATTGATGAAAAGTTAGCAAGGATTTCTCAACAAAAGATTGAAACATCAAATAATTCTAAAGTATTGACGATGGATTTCTTGCAGTTCGATTTTCCGAAAAACACTGACTATAAAATATTTGGAAATATACCATACAATATCAGTACAGATATTGTATGGAAGATTGCTTTTGAAAGTAATGCAAAATATAGTTATTTAATCGTTGAAAAAGGGTTCGCCAAGCGACTGAAAAATTTACAACGTGCTTTAGGATTATTACTGGCTGTTGAATTGGATATTAAGATCATTAAAAATCTACCACGAAGCTACTTTCATCCTAAGCCAAAGGTCGATTCTGTGTTAATTGTTTTGAAACGTCATCACCCTTTAATTGCTAAAAAAGATTATCCGCTCTATAAAAAATTTGTGTATAAATGGGTAAATAAAGAATACAAATCTTTATTTACGAATAATCAATTCAGAAGAGCAAAGCAATATGCTAAGCTTACAAATTTGACTGATTATTCCATTGAACAATTTATCTCAATTTTTAATAGTTACAAATTGTTTCAGTAAATTAAAGTAATAAAGCGTTCTCTAATTTCACAAGAGAACGCTTTATTCTTCCTAAAAATTTTCAATATTTATTAATAAATCGGTTGTTTTAAAAGTAGGCATCCGTTATTGCAATAAGATCAGCCTAATTAAGAGAAGTTTCTATTACTATTATAAAAAATAAAAAACTCACCCCCTGACGAAAGTCTAAGGGGGTTTTTTTATTTTATTTTGTGGCAAATCAAATTAGAAAATTTGGCACAAAACAGCACTTAAAAATGAAGCGAAAACGGACGAAGTCCAAGCGAAATTTTTCTTGGCTGCAAAGCAGACAAACGCTCTTGATCTTGACCTTAGCCGACTGCAAGTCTCCTCGAAGAGCGTTTAGAGTGTTTTGATGGTAGCGAAGCGAACGTCAAAACCTCTAAAACATTACCTTTTGACAAAAGGTAAGCAAAACCGGTATAGTGCAAGCAACAAAGACTTAAAAAGGGGGTTCTATAAATGGTTAAAATGTCAGCTAGTTTTGTCAAAGGAACGGCAACATCAATCAAACATAATAACCGAGATTTTAAAGAAAAAGACTGGGAAACAAAATACCATAATCACATCAATCGAGAACGAGAAAAGGATAATAAATATTTGCAATCGACTCCCATTCGAGAGAAATATGACGAGCTTTTTGGCGAAGAAGTGGAACGATATAATGCCACTCAAAAAAGAAAAGATAGAAAAATTGATGATTATTTCGACAAAGTAAAAAATGACAAAACGCTAAATACGCAGTATGAATTCATTGTACAGGTGGGAACGAAAGATGATTTTGATTTGTATTCAAATTATAAAATTGCGAACGAAATTTTAGAAGAATACACAGAAAATTTTGAAGATCGAAACCCCCACTTGAAAATTTATAACGCTGTGATTCACAACGATGAAGCAAGCCCACACTTGCATTTGAACGTTATTCCAGTTGCTGAAGGCTACAAACAAGGCATGAGGAAGCGTCCAGCATTTAATAAAGCCATTGAAGAACAAGGGTTTGAACGAACTGGCGATTCTCGTCAAGTGTTTAGAGATTGGCGTAATAGTGAGTTGTCCGAGATTGAAACGTTGATGAACAAGCGTGAAATCGAGCGTGTAAAGGTTGGAACGAATAGCATTCAGTCTATGCCAGAATATAAAAAAATTAAAGGAGAGTTAGAAGACAAAAAAAACGAGTTAGAGCGTACAAAAAGTGAAGTCGTTGCATTAGCAGGCGACACGTCGAAAAAGGCAGACATAAGCAAATTAGGTGCTAAATACGAAACAAAGACAGTAAAGGTGCCAAGTGGTGAATTTATTGGAAAAGGGAAACTTAAATATGAATTTAAGAAAAATGAAGAACAAAAGACAGGAAACGTTGTTATACCAAAGCAGAAATTAGATAAATTCTTACAAGACCACGATGACTTATATAAGGCGAACCAGCGATTGAAACGCTACGTTGAAACAGATCTTCCAAAAGAAAATAAAGAGCTAATCGATGATTATAACGATTTAAGACACCGTTTTAACGTGAATGTGGACGACTATAACGACCTTTTAGAACAAAAAAGAAGTCTTGAAAAAGAAAATAAAACATTAAAAGATACGGTAAAATCACTCAAAAAGGAAATCGGCAGTATCTATCTGAACGTAAAAGATGCTTTTAAACGAATTCTAGGTGACTCTAAGCAACTTTTCAATTGTTTCAAAAGATGACGATGGGAATAAAATTTATACCAATTGTTCAGCCTATGGAGAGAAGACAAAAGATTTAGAGAACTTAAAACAAGGAGATTTTGTTAAAATATTTGGACAAGTAAAAACAAGTATTGATAACAACGGAAAGGAGCATAAAAATGTTCGTATTTTATCTTCTAAGCTCTTAAAAGCAAAAGAACAAGTAAAGAGTCAAGATAAAGATAAAAAGTCCATATTAGGGCAAATAAAAAGCTTTAAGACAGACGATAAAACTAAATCTAATAAGAAGGAACATAGCAAAGGCGCAGAGAGATAAATATCGGCAGTCTTCGGACTGCCTTTATTTTTTTGCTCAGTTTAACGCAGTAAATCATATAATTGAAAGTAATCTGTGTAATATGCTATAATTAGGTAGTTAATCTATACCTTTAGAAAGGTAAAATATAGAATTGGAGAATGATATGGGATTTTCATATAACAAATTATGGAAGTTATTAATAGATAAAAATATGAAAAAAACAGACTTACAATGTGCAATAGCAACAACCCCCAAGACAATAGCAAAAATGGGCAGAGATGAAAATGTAAGTTTGGAAACATTAGGAAAGATTTGTGAGTATTTCCAATGTGATATTGGAGATATTATTGAATACAGAGGTAGGAGTTAGATGAGGTATTTAGGCAATAAAACAAGGCTAATTCCTTTTATAAAAAAAGTAATAGATAAATATGAAATAAAGGGAGAGGTTTTTGCAGATTTATTTTCCGGAACAGGATCTGTAGCAGATTCAATGAAAGGTAGCTATTCCATCATTGCTAATGACTTTTTGTACTATTCATATTTATTGACAAAAGCAAAAGTATTAAATAACGATATTCCTAAATTTGAAAAATTTCAAAGAGAGAAAAAAGAAAATATATTTTCATATTTGAATTGCATAGAACCAACTCCAAACGGTAATTACTTTATATACAACAATTACACTCCAAGAGGAGATCGAATGTTTTTTAATGAAAAAAATGGAGCAAAGATTGATGCAATTAGAATAGAGATAGAGGAAATTTATAAAAATGATTTAATTGACGAAAATGAATATTCATTTTTAATAGCATCATTGTTATCTTCAGTTTCTAGCATAGCAAATACATCAGGAACATTTGAGGCTTTTTTTAAGTTTTGGGAAAGTAGGTCTAAAAAAGATTTTATAATAGAACCTATAGAATTAAATAGGACTGAAGAAGTTACGGAAAGAAAGATTTATTGTGAGGACACAAATACATTGATAAGAGAGATTGAAGGGGATATAGCTTATATAGATCCTCCATATACAGTTTCCCAATATATTTCTGCATATCATATGCTAGAAACTATAGCCAGGTACGATTATCCAGAGATAACTGGAGTTGGTGGGAAAAGAGGTAGAGGTGACAAAAATTCGTTATACGCTAGAAAAAATGAAGCTTTAAGTCAGTTTGAAGATTTATTTAGACAAATTAAATTTAAGCATATATTAGTCAGTTATAGTAATCAGGGGTTAGTACCACTGGAAGAATTAGTAAACTTAGCAAAAAAATTTGCAAAAAACAATAAAGTTATTGTTGAATATGTGGAATATCAAGAATATCAAAATCATAGATCAAGCAATAAAGGCAATGGAAAAAAATTAAAAGAATGTATATTGTACTTTGAAAAAGATTGGGAAATTCGAAAGTCATACTTAAATTATTCAGGAAGTAAAGATGTATTAATGAATAAAATAATAAAAGAATTACCTAAAAATGTTTCTACTTTTGTTGATGTTATGGGCGGAGCTTTCAATGTTGGTGCGAATATATATGCAACTAAAGAAGTTATATATAATGATTACAACGACAAAATATATGAAATAATAAAGTATTTCAATGAAAATCATCCAGATAAAATTATAAAAGAGATTGAGAATATTATAAAATATTATAATCTTAAAAAAGGAGAAAAAGAATCTTATTTGAGATTAAGAAACGATTATAATGAATTACGAACCCCAATTATGCTATATGTATTGCATATGTACTCATTCCAAAACATGATCAGATTTAATAGAAGATTAGATTTTAATGTACCTGTTGGTGTTGCGGGATATAGTGAAGAGATGAGAAATAGAATAATAGAATTTATACCAAAGACTGAAACAGTAAAATTAATGAATTGTGACTATAAAGAGATTGACTATATGTCTTTTGATAAAGATTCAGTGTTTTATTTTGATCCACCTTATTTCATAACTCAAGCCGCATATAATGATGGTAAAAGAGGTTTTAGAGGTTGGAATGCTAATGAAGAATCTAAGCTATTAGCTTTACTAAGTAATTTGGATAAAGCTGGTTATAAGTTTATGCTTAGTAATGTTTTAGAACATAGAGGAAAGGAACATCATATACTAAAAGAGTGGATTAAGAATAATAAGTTCGAGTTAGTATGTATGGGGAAAACTGGTTGGAGATATAAGAAAGAAGAGATATTAGTGAAAAACTTTAGGAGGTAAAATGGAACTTGTTTTTTCAGATAAATTATTAAGTAGGTTTACAGACATTGTAACAAAGAATCAAATCCCTGGTGTAAATAATGCTAATGATTTTATAGATGATATTGTCAATTGTTTGAGTTTAATAAATCCAGAATTGGAAATTGGATTTCAAGATATATTTTTCACTAATGAATATGATTATTTAGAAATGAAGACCTATCTTGGAGTTATGAGAGAGGATAACTCAATCATAGGCTATGTATCTATAATTCCACCAGTAGTAGGTTCTAGAAATGCGTATATTTCTCAGCAAGTTTTTGCAGGATCTAATTTAATTATTAATGAGCTTTTAGATAGTGATTATGTAAATCTATATGGAAAGCCTTTATACATTTTAGATATTTGCAGAGATAGTTTAGCTCTATCATCAGCATTTAATGCATATATAATGGAAAAGTTAGGAGCTTACTATCAAGGTCTATATAATGATTATAGAAAAATTCTTTTTAATCATTTTAAAGATACAAAATTTAAATATGGTTTTAGTACTTTGAAAGAATATGAAGAAATGTACAATGAAATTATTAGTGGCTCAAATGAATATTTTTCAGTAGATGAAAATAGAAAAATAGTACGTTTTTTAAGTGATAAGATGGATGGAAAAAGCAGTCTTACAAATGAACCATATTGGTTTGTTATGAAAGCCTTCTTAGCGGCTCAGCTAGGATATAAAGAAAAATATACATTAGATATAAGCGATATAAGCAACAATGTTATACCTAATAAAACCATAGATACTTTTAAGAATTATGTACAAAAACTTAATAATTTGATTCCAAATTTCAAACAAATTTTGATGTTTGGTGCACCTGGTACAGGAAAGAGCTATAATGTATCTAAAATTATAAGATCAAATTTAGGCATGAAGAATAAAATTGATGTAGATACTTTGAGTAATGTTTTCAGAGTAACAGTATATCCAGACTATGACTACAATGATTTTATAGGTACAATTATGCCTACCGTAGAAAAAAATGGTTCAAATACAAATATAATATATAAATTTATGCCTGGAATATTTACAAGAGCACTAGAGTACGCCTATTTAAATCCATCAGTAGGAACTTTTTTAGTTATAGAGGAAATGAGTAGAGGCAATGTAGCTAGTATATTTGGAGATGTTTTTCAAATATTAGACAGAAACTATTATGGAGACAGTGAATATTTTATAAATAACGATGTAGTTATAAATTATCTTAGAACTAAAGGAATTGTAAATTCTAAATTATATATTCCTTCTAATTTATCTATTGTTGGAACATTAAATACTTCCGATCAGAATGTTAACGTTATGGATACAGCTTTTAAAAGAAGGTTTGATTTTATTTATGTTAGCGTAGATCCTGTAAAAAATATTAAAACAGGTGGATTCATTAATGAGTTTGAGTTTAAGCTATATGATAATAACAATCCTATAGATTTCACTTGGAACAAACTTTATATGACTTTAAATAGATTTATTGTTGAAAAACTTGGACTAAATGAAGATAAGCAATTAGGACAATTCTTTGTTAAATTTGACAATTATAATAGTTATCAAGAAAAATTTGATGCTATAAAAAATAAAGTACTTCACTATTTGTGGAATGACGTTCAAAACATCTCTATGAATGATAGCTTTAGTATATTTGATGAAGATATAATAACATTTTCAGAATTATATAAAAAATTTTCACAAGAACAGCAAATTTTTAGTCAAGATTTTATGAATACTTATAAATAAGGTTGGCACAATTCATGAGTGTAAGTGAAATAACATTAATTAATGACGGAGATAAGTTAACAAAAAAGTTTATTCAATATTGGGAAATCGAAGAATATTGTGAAATATATAATCAATCAAACCTAGCTTCATTTGTAGGACTAGTTGTAAAAAAGAATAAAGTGTTGTACTCTTTTCCTAAACATTATGAGGCTAGTTTTGATGATCTAGGAACTATGGAAAAAATTCTTAATCTAATAGAGTTAAGTAGAACAAGTATTGGAAGTTTTGATAAAGGGACCAATGAGGAATTCCCGATAAAAGCGTATCTTAGTATAGCTAGTTACTATAGAAGATATGGACTATTTGTGTCAAAAACAAGTAAATTAGTAGATGGCTATGGAGGAAAGATTGATTGGAAAAGGACTCTAAATAGATCAAACAAAGTAATAACAAAAGAAGGGATAATATTTTTCCCTTTTAAAATTAAGAAAAGTTATGATATAAATGTGTTTTTAAGTGATTGTATGGAGTATATACTGGATGATGCTGATAATTACAAAAATTATATTCCCAACATTTTAAATTATAAAATAAAAACAAAGAACAGAATATTTGAAAATTTAGATTTAGTTTTAAAAGAGTTAAATAGAATAAAAACAAGTTATTTCAAAGATCAAGAAAAGAACTTGATCCAAGGCATAATTGATTATATAAATTGGAAAAGTATTGCGAACAATACAGTTAAGCTATTAACTCTTAACTTCGAAAATTATTGGGAAAATATGATTAATATTTATTTAAATATCAAATTTCAAAAGTATGATAATGACTCGAATAGAATCATATGGGGTGAAAACGTGAATTTAAAATTTCAAAAGCCACCAGAGATGTATGTAGAAAGTGAATATATAAGAAATAAATACTTAAATGAAAAACATTATAAAATAAGATTTGATCACTATTCCAGAGATGATGATAATATATATCTATTTGATTCTAAATATTTTTCTGGAGATATTAATGAGTTGAACTATAAACAAGTTTTTTATCATTATTATTTAAAGAAAGAATTTGAAAAAATAAATATAGTTAATGGATTACTATTGCCGACTAGCAAAGAATATTATATAAAAACACATATAGATAGAACAGACTTAGATGGTGTAAAAATTATTGAGCACTATATAAATTTAAAGCGTGTCTTGAATTGTATGTTTGAAAATAAGAGATTGTTAAAGATTAATTAAAAATTGTTATTATGAAGAAAGATAGTAAGTGTTTGTTGATTATAACACTAATATAAATTTAATGGTGGAGAGATACCTATCTCTCCACTTCTTTTCCATAATAATTTTCATAGTTTTTCCTATACTTAACAAGGTCAGAAAATTGTTCTTTATTTAAAGAATACTCTTGCATAAGGGTGTTCTTTTTTTCTTGCAATTTATCAAGTTTGGTTAATATTTCTTTTGTCTTTGGTAGTTTTTTATAGTTTTCTAAAATTTCTTTAGCGGCTATTTTATAGACGGAAAGTTCACTATAGTATTCTTCTGCAAATTGCTTATCTTCAGGATTTTTCTTGTGGTATTTGTAGATTTCACGATACTTATTTATAGTATTTATATTTTCCATATCTTGGGATAAACTCTTCATTTCAGTTTCAATTTTCTTTATTTTATCTAATAAACCTTGTCTATCATCAGCAGATTTTTTGATCAAGTCGTCGAGTTGAGTAATTGAATTAATTCCTTGCTCTCTAAGTTTAATTATTGAATCAGCCATTGTTTTGATATTATGTTTTCTTGCCCAGACTTCGTAACCTTTAGAGGATTGAGCTTTTTTATTAGTAGATATATCAATAACATTTCCTACTCTTTTTTTAATAGGATTAGCTCTGTTTTTGATAGCTAAATCTATTCTTTCTTTGATTTTCTCTTCGGTATAATCTTCACCGATAGTCTTCGCTCTTGTAAATCTTTGCTTATCTTTATGACGAAAAGCAATGTGTTTACCAAACTTAATTTCATAATCAAGAGATTTCATATTTTCTAAAAATTCTTCCCACGAGTTAGATTTATTAATCATTCTATCTATATCAAATTGCAGTTTAGATTTCCAAGAGTTTCCTTTCTTGTTTTGGTCATACTCGTACCAAGATTTACCAGCAGTTTTATATTTTCTCTTGTAAGCTTCATAATATTCATCAATGACTGAAAGCTTATTTTCTTTACATAACTCATCACTTTGATATCTGATTTTATGGTAAGATTTTTTGTTAGATTGGTAGCATTTACCAGTCTTGTAATTAACATTATTAAAGATTATATGGTTGTGGATATGTCCTCTATCTATATGAGTTGCAAGAACAAATTCATAATCTTCTTTTAAAATTTTCTTACATAATTCCATTCCTATTTCGTGAGCTTTTATAGGATCAACCTCTCCTGGTAGAAAAGATTGAATTAAATGTCTAGCCAAAACTGTACCCTTAGTATCATTATCTTCTCGAGTTTTCAAAAATTGAATATGGGCAGTAGCTGGGTGACATTTGAATGAAGATACTAAGACTTTTTCATCAGTTTTTTCACTCTTAGTTATATAATCTATTGCCAAATTTAAAGTTGATTTTATAGGATGTATTTTTGTAATTGCCATACTAATCACCAGAACTTTCTTTTGATTTATTAAGAAGTAGGGAATGGATCTGCCATATCTCTCGTGATAATTTTTCTATCTGTTTATTCATTGATTCAATTTCATTTTTGTAAATAACACCAGTTGTATTAGTAGCCTTTGCAATCTGGTTTATATTATTTGTTGCATTTGAAAGTAGCCATTGAAGATCTCTAAATGGTTCTAAATCTACAACATAAATTTCTTTTTCCAATACACACTTTCTAAGAAAGTGGGACATAGTTTTGCAGTTTGCAAGTTTCATTTTCTTTTCAAAAACTTCCTTTTCTTCATCTGTTAAATATATTTTTAGTTGATTATTTCTTTTTCTGTTATCCATAGTATATCTCCTTATCATAAATTATTGGGGTCTTAGGGTTCTCCCTAACAAGGTAAAAATTAGCAGTAGACTTCAACCAATCGCTAACTATATTAGCTCTTGGGAAGTCCTTGCATAGCACCTACCAAACACTTAAGTAAACTTTCGTGTGGTTAGGTGCGTAAAAAAATGGAGCATGCCATAAAGGTCTGCTCCATTAATTTTTTCGTAAGTGTCCGTACACTTACTGTGCTTGCTCATATACTAATAGTATAAGAACAGCTTTAAGCATAGTTCTTAAAAATGAACCTAATCATCTATGATAAAATTATAGATATTAGGGATGAAATGGGATTGTTTTATGTGCTTGCTGGGTT